>JARLIW010000071.1 GCA_031291515.1 Beijerinckiaceae bacterium
ACGACTTGATCGCGCATCGGGTCGCCGTGCTCGAGCACGCAATCCTCGCGATGCTTCTTGTCCAAATCGACTTTGTGGAAGCCTTTCCCCGTGGCGTCCATGCTCGCCATGCCGCCTGGCGCGTGCGGTCCGTTTTCGAAATGGTCGATCAGGGCGCGGCAGAAGGATCGGCTGAAGATATGCGGAATGGAGAGAACTGGCGCGGGAAGCGCGACGAAGCGGGGCTCTTCGCGCGGCAGCGATTCGATGAATTGGAAAGCCGCCGAGACGTAACCGGAATCGCGGACGGGATCGAGCTGGCCGAGAACCCGCTGGTTCCGGTCCATGATGTAAATCCACGGCTGGCTGCCATCGAAACCGCAGCGCCCGAAATATTCCGGCAGACAATGGATGAGTTTTAGTCCCTCTGGCGCGAGCGCGTCATAGGCCGCCGCATGGTCGCTCTCGCCGTCGATGATCAGCAAAATATCGGCGTCGCGGCTCGAGAAATCGGGTGAGCGCTGCTGAAATGCCGCGATGAGGGCGAGCATGTCGGCCGGGGCCAGGGCCCCCGCCAGAAGGACCACGGCGGGCCGGCCGGCCTGGGCCTCGAACGAATAAAACACCTTGTCAAGCATGCCGTAGCAGAACGGCGCCTGATCGCCGTTGGTCACCAAAATATTGTTTGGGATCGTTGCCAGCATAGCTTGTCGTCCTGTCGGTTATTTCATGGCGAAACGGAAACAACTCGGTTGATCGGGCAAGCGGACACCGCGGCGAAACCGGCGGTCTCGCGTGGCAGGGCTCGCCGGCGTGTGGTTGGTCGAATCTTCGCGCGAGCCGTCTCGAGGCCGCGAGGTTCGCCGTTAGATTTTGTTAACCGAGCTTGCCGCGAAATGGTTAAGCAAATCTAAACGCACCGTCTTTGTCGACCACGCATGAAAAAGCGGGCGCTCGGGCCCGCTCATGATTCCTTGGTCAAACGTCGGCGGCCCCGAGGTCGGCCTTGTGGTTCAGGCTTTTCGCATTTTCAACGGCGGTGACCCCAGCCGCCACCCCAGCCGCCGCCCCAACCATATCCATAGCCTCCGTAGGCATAACCCGGATACGGGTAAGCGTAGGGGTAAGGCCCATAATAGGGCACCACGCCACCAGGCGGATATTCGCCCGCGCCCGGCGCCTGTCCTTCGGGAAGCGCGGCAATCGCGGAAACCGGGAGATAACCGTATTTCTCATTCCAGGAGACGAAGCACCACGCTTTCGCGCATTTGTCGACGTCGATTTGGATGTTGGCTGGGAGAGCTCGGATCACCTTGCCATGCGGACTGGCGGTTGCGCGCAGAATCGTCGATTTCGCGGTCAAGGCGGGGCTCGCGATCGCCGGACCGAGGGCGAACATCGAGAGGCCAAGCAGAACGAAAATCCGGCGCATAAGCAAACTCCTCCGACGGCAATGGCTCTGCTTAGACCGCGAATGTGTGCGGAGCAAGATTTCGCGGGCGACACATGCGGGGGTGGGTCCATGCGTTTTGTCGCGCGGACGTGAAGAGCCGCTGCTGTTCCAGGGCTCTGCAAGTCGTGGTATCATGTTGAAGAGTTTGATGTCTTTCGATTCGTGTTTCCGCGTGGCGGCGCCGTCCGGGGGCCGGTTCGGCGGGGGAGGCTGTTAAACTCGCAAAAGATTGATCGAGCTTGGCGCTCCTTCTCACGTTGAGACAAAAGATGCTGAAGGTCGCCGTCGTCACGCCCTATTACCGAGAGGACGCCGCCGTCTTGTTACGGTGCCACGAGAGCGTTCTGGGGCAGAGCCGCGAATGCCATCACATTCTGATCGCGGACGGCCACGCGAAGGACCTTTTTGAAACATCGCCACGCACGCAACATATCAAGCTGCCGCTGTCCCATGGAGATAATGGCAACACCCCGCGCGCCATCGGCGGCATTCTCGCGGACCGGCAGGGGTTCGACGCGGTGGCCTATCTCGACGCCGATAATTGGTATGATGCCCATCATATCGAAGCCATGGTGGCCGGACAGGCGGCGCGGGGCGATCCTCTCGTCGCGTGCAAACGCAAATTCCATGATGCCGCCGGTCGCGTCTTGGAGATGAAAGAGCGCGAGGAGGAGGTCTACCGCCATGTCGACACGAGTTGTTGGCTGGTTGCGCGCCCGGCGTTTTCATTGCTGCAAAGCTGGTTGATGCCAAAGGAACTGAGCCCGGTTTGCGACCGGATCTTCTTTCATAAAGTCTTGCACGATCGCTGGCGCATCACCGCCGCTGGATGCCGGACCGTTCATTTTCAAACAAACTATCTGCCGCACTATCGGTCGGCGGGGGCCGCGCCGCCGCCCGATGCCAAGGATAGCGCGGACATCATGAAAAGGGCCAATGATTTTCTCGCGAGCGAAGACGGCGCCCTCGCGTTTCGGCGAGCGCTTGGGTTTTCGCTGCCGAAATTATAAGATCCGCTACGTCGCGACGCGCGGCCTCGGCGCAAAAGACGCGCAGCTCGCGCTGGCGCGTAAATAGCGGTCATGGAGCGAACAGAACCCGTCGTCCATGCGGCTTGCGCCGTGGGCGGAGCTGAGCGGACGAAGGCCGGGCAGGCCGCGTTCAATCTCCGCGGCTTCGTCGAAAAAATGAGCGCAGGCGCGGCATAGACCGCGCCCGCTTTGTTGGATGGCGATTTTTCCGGCGTCTTTCGTCACTGACCGAGACCAGCCCAATAGGCGCCGAAGACATAGACCGAGAGCAAGAAGCCGAGCACGACATTCACGACGACGCCGGTGCTAAAGGCCAGCACGGGACGAAGGCCAACGCCGGCGAGATCGCGGACCCGGGTCGTCAGGCCGATGCTGAGGAATCCGAAGGCAAAGGCCCAGGTCCGCAAATTCTTGACCGGCGTCACGAGATCGGTTGTGACGCCCTTGCCGAATTGGTCATGTCCGGCGCTTTGCGCGACGAGCGTGATGAACGCCGAGGCCAGAATGAAGCCGATGACGAATTTGGGAAACCGCCGCCAGATTTCGCTTGCGGAGGCCCGGTTTTCGACGCCGGTATTTTCCCAACGCGTCGTTGCGATCAGGGACAGGACGATGGCCCAAATCCCGATCCAGACATCGCGGCCGACGACCTTCATGAGCGTGAAGGCGCTCACCGCTTGATCCGCGGCATGGGCCGACGCGCCGGGCACCTTGGCCGCGATGTCGCCATAGGCTTGCGCGGCCGCGAAGCCGGCGGCATCGGCGAATTCCGACGTTCCGATCCAGGCGCCGCCGACGCCGGCCGGCAGGTGCAGCGCGGACGAGGCGAAGGGAAGCGCCAAAAGCATCACGATGGCCCAAAGAATCACGATCGAGACGACCGCCGCCGCGTCGCGCTTGCGGGCGCCGACAGCCGCCGCGATGGCGATCGCCGCGGAGACGCCGCAAACGGCGCCGCCGACGCCGAGCGTGGCGGCAAAACGCTGGTCGATCCCGAATCCACGCGCGGCAAAGAAGATGACGATGAAGGTCACGATCGACACGATCGAGGCTTGCAGAAGCGCGACCGGTCCCGCCCAGACGATGAGCGTGAAGGGCAAGGTCGCGCCAAGAAGCACCACGCCGAGCTTGATGTAAAACTCGACTCTGAAGCCGGCATCGAGGGACCGAGGCAAAACGTTCAGGTTCGCGAGGATCAATCCGATTACGAGGGCAACAAGCGGAGGTTCGAGGTTATATTTAATCGCCTGCGCCCATTGTCCGAGCGCGAAAATGACGACGGAGACAATGTAGAGAAACACAAAGGCGGGAATCGTGTCGCGGGGACGATGGCCGAGCGCCGAGAGCGACACCGTGACCACGGTCAGCCAAACGACGAATTGGGCGAGGTAGCGCTGCCAATTGCCGGCAAAATGCGCGCTCAACTGATCGAATGTGGTCCATTTCGCCGGGACGACCGCGAGCCAGGCGAGACTTGAGCCGCTGACGTAAAACGCGTAAGCCACCGCGATCAGTCCAAGGCCAATCGCGACGGCCCACCAGTCCTCTTTCTTCCAGAACGCGCCGCCTCGCGCTGGGAGGCCCGCCTCGGTTCCAGTCGCGGAATCTACTACAAAATCGGTCATCGAACGTACCTCGGCGGCTCATGTCGGCTTCGCCGTCAGTATGATAAAAAGACCTTCGATTACAATAGAATAATAGAGCTTTCGTGACCTGAGGCGGCGGAATAGAGTTCTATATTATCCCTGATTCCTGGATTTGTTTTCTCATGGTTCGCTTCGAGACGTCTTCGTCCCGAGTAGCTTTGCCTTGTCAACCGTTCAACTATAGCCGACCATGTCGTAATCATCCTGCAGGCTGGCGTGGATCGAGCGCAGCGCGACTTTGCAGGCATAGCGATCGCCGCGACCTGGGTCAAAATGGCCAATCCGCCAGTTGCAGCTGGTCGCGGGGTCCTCGACGAGTTCGAGCATGACGCTGCGGGCATCCACGCAGGCCGTGCGCATCCGCAGCGCGGCCATCACTTTTTCGTTCAGCTCTTGCTCGCTGATCGCCTTCCGCGTTTCCGACATTGCCGTCTTGCCTCCTGTAGCGCCACCCCGACGTTTCCTAGCACATATGCTTGGGTCGGATTGGGATAAATGCGCGCGCCCTCAGTGCTTGAGCCTCGATAGGCTTTTGGCTGGCGCTCCATGGGCGAAACCCGCGCCGCGCGCCGGCGGTTCCGACTTCCGCTACATTGTCTTTCCATTGTCGCGTCGCCGGAAAGCCGCTAGGGCTCGGGCGAACTCTGTATTCTCTCACGATCGCCACGGCCATGACCACGAACGATTGCTTGACCGAACGCCTTGTCGTGATCGGCGCCTCTTATGCCGGATTCCAGGTCGCGACCTCCGCGCGCGAGCTGGGCTATGGCGGGGCGATTACGATCATCGGCGAGGAGCTTGATGCGCCCTATCACCGGCCGCCGCTCTCGAAGGGCTTTCTCACCGGCAAGACGAGTGAGCAGGCGCTCGCGCTGCGCGCTCCGCAATTCTACGTCGAGAACCGCATCGATCTTCGGCCCGGCGTCCGCGCCGTCAGGGTGGATCGCGGCGCGAAGATCGTCGAGATCTCCACCGGTGAGAGGCTCGAATATACCCATTTGGTCTTGGCGACCGGCGCCCGCCCACGGACCCTTGCGATCCCTGGCCACGGCCTTGCGGGTGTCATGACCCTGCGGTCGCTCGACGATGCCCGCCGCCTCCGCCTCGCTCTCGAAACCGCGAATTCCGTGGCCGTGATCGGCGGCGGATTTATCGGGCTCGAGGCTGCTTCGGCCGCGGCCACGCTGGGCAAACCGGTGACGGTGTTCGAGGTGCAAGATCGCCTGCTCGCGCGCGCCGCGTCGCCATTGTTGGCCGGGTTCGTCGAGGCGTTGCATCGGCACCATGGCGTGAACATCAGGACCGGCGCCGCCGTCGCGAGCTTGCGCGGCGATGCCGCGGGGCATGTCCGCGCCGCCGTCTTGG
>JARLIW010000072.1 GCA_031291515.1 Beijerinckiaceae bacterium
CAAGGACGTCAGCGGCGTGGATTGCGGCGCTGGAGCGATTGGCGGCGCGACACACAAGGCGGCGTAGAGGTCGCGCAGGACAGTGGTCTCCAGAGCCCGCCGCGCCTGCGCATCGGCATCGTCGAGAAAACCAATCATTTGGCTGACCCGTGCGCGCAGGCCAGGCGCGTCCTTGGCCGACAAAACCACGAGATAGGCGTGTGATGGCGCGTTGGCTTCGCTGGGGCTAGGCGCGGGCCGATCGTGGGATTGCAGCACGACATGGGCGTTGACGCCGCCGAAGCCGAACGAACTGACGCCCGCCAGCAGAGCCGCTGGCTCGCCGTCCGCGAAGACCGTGGCGGTCAACGGCAAGTTTTGCGACGGCATGACGAATGGCGCGCCATCGAAGTCGATATAGGGATTGAGGCGGTGCCGATGCAGATTGGCGGGTAGTATTTTATGCCGCAGGGCGAGCAGAGTTCGGATCACGCCGGCAATGCCGGCGGCGGCCTCGAGGTGGCCGATGTGGCTTTTGAGCGCGCCAAGCGCGATCGTTCCGCGCGCCGCGTAATCGGGCGCGTCATCGAGCGCCTTTTTCAATCCGTTGATTTCGATCGGATCGCCGAGCGGCGTCCCCGTGCCATGGGTTTCGATCAAAGCGGCGCGCGCCGGCGAAATCCCCGCGCACCGCCAGGCTTCGCTCACGACGTCGGCTTGGGCGGTGGCGTTTGGGGCGGTAAAACTGTGAGCGTGGCCGCCATGGTTTTCCGCGCTGCCCCGGATCACGCCGTAAATGAAATCGCCGCGCCGCTCGGCGTCCTCGAGTGGACAAAGGACCAAGGCGCCCACGCCCTCGCCGCGCACATAGCCATCGGCGGCGGCGTCGAACGTCCGGCATTGCCCGGACCGGCTCAGCATTCCGGCCTTCGCGAAGGCGATGAACAATTCGGGGCCGAGCAGTAAATTGACTCCGCCCGCGAGCGCCATCTCGCATTCGCCACGATGCAGCGACTGGACGGCGCGATGGATCGCCACCAACGAACTGGAGCAGGCCGTATCGATGGATTCACTCGGCCCGTGGAAATCGAACGTGTAGGACACACGGTTTGCGATGGCCGTCTGGGCCATGCCCGTCGCGCGATAAATATCGAGCGGAACGTGGTCGCGGCGCATCAGCACGGGATAATCGGCATAGCCGGTCCCGACGAAAACGCCGACCTTGCGTCCGGCCAGGCTGCTTGGCGCATGGCCCGCATCCTCGAACGCCGCCCAGGCCGTCTGCAGGAACAGCCGCTGCTGCGGGTCCATGGTCTGCGCCTCGCGCGGCAGGATATTGAAAAAGCGGCAGTCGAATCGATCGACGAAGGGCATGAAACCGCCGCGATTGGCGTAGGTGCGGTCCTCCCCCTCCGCTGGCTCTCCAAAAATCTCCTCCCACGACCACCGCTCGCCTGGCACGAGCGCGACGGCGTCGCGTCCATGAACGAGATTGTCCCAGAATCCAGCGAGATCTACGGCGCCAGGCATACGGCCGTGCAGACCGATGATGGCGATAGGACGATAGACGTTGCGTGGGTCCGGCACCATTTCGCTTCCGATCTCTGATTGCGGTCAGCCTCGCGACGCTGGCATTGTCGGCTCGGGGTTCAGGCTTGCGAGAAAGGCCGCCGTGCGTTCGTCGCCGCGCGAACGGCAATAATCCGCGCAATCGCGGATGACGCCCGGCACGCCCGCCGTCAGGGCCCGGCGCAGATTGGCCACGATGATCGCGACCTCGTCGGCCGTGATCGTCAACGGCGGCAGGAAGCGGATGCAATTGTTATGGATGGGGCAGACCGCCACGGCGACGCCATGCACCGGGTCGCGCAGCATCGCGCCCCACAAGAGATAACCGAAGCTTCGCTCGATAAAGGGGTCGGTGCCCGCGAGATCGAGTTCGATGGTCAAGAGCAACCCCTCGCCGCGCACCTCTTGGATCAACGGAAATTCTTGCGCGAGTTCGCATAGGGCGTGTTTGAAGCGCGCTCCGGCGTGACGCGCCGCGCCCATCAGGTCGCGGTCGTAAATATCGCGCAAGCAATTGAGCGCGACATGGGCGGACAGCTGGTGCACCGCGCGGCTTTGCAATTCGTCCAGGCGTTTTGGCGCGGCCTTGCGCGCGGCCTCGGCGACGGCGCGCGTCGTCAACGCCATGCCCATGGGCACCAAGGAGTCGCAGAGCGCCGTGCCCAAGGCGACGATATCGGGCGATTCGACCAAGTTCTCGCTGTGCAGAAACTTGCCCGTCACGAGATTCGTTTGCGTCTCGTCGACGCCGACGAGATAGCCACCCTCGGCGCGGCAGCGGTTGATGACCGCGATGAGGCGCGTCGGCAGCGGACGGCTCGCATTGGCGTCGACCTGGATTGTCTCGAACCAAACCAGGGCGATCTCACCGCCGCGCAACTGCGCTTCCAGCAGTTCCTCCGCGTCGGGCGCTTGGGGGTCGATGAAGACGGTGGCATCGTGAATCGGCAGGAACGGCTTGCGGAAAATGTCGAACACCGTATCGAAGGATGACGCCGCCGACAGCAGGGTGAAGCCCAATCCGCCGGTAAAGCACAAGAGTTTGCGGCGGTGGGACGCGGCGGCGAGACCGAGCGTCAAGGCCGCCTCGACCGCCGCGACGTTGCTCGAAGCCGGAAAGGCACAAGCGAAGCCGGTTTTCGCGCCGACGAAACCTTGGAGATCCGCCCAATAGTCATGGGCTGGATCATGGGCGCGCGCGACCGCGTCGATCACGTCGAGCGGATTGAGACCACGTGGGCAGGTCCCGACATTGACGAAGCAATCGACGATGTCGCGCGACGCGCGCCCGTCGAGCGTGAGGCGGGAGCGAACGCCGCGCGCTTCGTAAAACCGCGCATCGAACCCGTGCAAACGCGCGACGCGGGCGTAACCGGAATTGCCGAATTGGAGATGGGCCTCGTAGGTTTGCTCGGGATTGGCCGCGATGCGGCGCAAGCGGTTGCGCTGCGCTGGCGACAACATGCCCCCGATCTCGTCCTCGAGGAATTCGCTTGCGATTTTGAGAGGGAAACCGAAATTGGTCATGACATGCCGCACATAGCTTTCGCTCGGCGTCATGAGCCATGGGTTGCGCACGGACGCGTTGACGAGGCAGGCGCCGAGCGGCGCCTGAAAACCAGCCAGCCCTTCGCCGAGCACAACCAAATCCGGATGGCGCGACAGTTCGCGAATGCGCCATTGATCCATCGCGCGGCGCGGATCGCCGCCCTCGACCAAAATGCTCAACGCGTCGTTTCGCCCTTCGAGCAGGGTAAGAAACCGTTCGATGTCGGCAAGGTGGACACCGGCGTCGACGGCGAGCGCCACGGCGACCACACCTTCTCGCAATTCGCCGTCGAGCCATTTTTCGGCTTGGGACAGATCGACAGCAAAGCGAATGCCGGGAACCAAAGCGTCGCGCGGCCCGCGCCCCAACGGATCGAAATAGCGCCGCCAGCGTCCGTCGCGGTCGATGACCAGCAATGTTCCCGGACTGGCCGGATCGCGATTGCGCGCGTGATGGCGC
>JARLIW010000073.1 GCA_031291515.1 Beijerinckiaceae bacterium
GAAAACCTTAGCCATGATCGTTCCAAAAATGCTCATAATATCGATCCTTTGCGTTGCAGCTCGCGGGATGGGCGTGCCATCCCGGACACGCGCCGAACACAGAGCTAGCGGACATCAAAGAAAGTCATAAGACAGCGCGCCATTTGTTTCGGGCGGGCGCCAGGGCGTCCCGTGGGTCGCTTTTGGACGATGAAAAATCGCTCTTCTCCGGCGCTAAGACGCGCCCGAACATTCCGCGCAAACCCCAACGATCTCGAAGACCTTGCGCTCGACCTTAAAGCACCGTCCGGCCGCGATGGTGGCGACCTCTTTTTCGACCGCCGCGCTCTCGACCTCCGAGCTTCGCCCGCATTTAACGCAGGAGAGCACAATGCCGTGATGGTGGTGGTCGTGGTCGTGACCGAGATGGTCGCAGGCGATATAGGCCTGGCGGCTCTCGATCTTCACGACGAATCCGTTCTCGACCAGAAAATCCAACGTGCGGTAGACGGTGGGCGGCGCCACGATCCGGTTTTGCGCCTCGGACAATTTCTGGATGATCGCATAGGCCCCGAGGGGCTGATCCGCTTCCGCGAAAATGCCGACGATCTCGCGCCGGAGCGCGGTCATCTGCAGGCCGCGCCCCTGGCAAAGCGATTCGACTTGAGAAATCCAGGCTAATCCGGGCGTTGCGATCATGATGCTCTCTTAAGCCAATTCGTCCGGCGCCGGAAGCGTCCTGTTGCAGGCCGTCTCAAGCGGCGGGCAACCGCAGTTTCGCGCGCAATCCCGCGGCGGGATTGCCTTCGAGCGTAAAGGCGCCGCCGTAGATCCGCGCGAGATCGTCGACAATCGACAGGCCGAGGCCGGAGCCTGGTTTCGATTCATCGAGCCTCTGACCGCGCTTGATCGCGGCGGCGTGATGACTGGGGTCGAGCCCTGGCCCGTCATCGTCGATCGTCACGGTAAAATAGGCGCGGCCGGAATCGCTCTGCGCCTCTGGGCTCGTCGAAATCGACACCGTGCCGCGCGCCCATTTGCCCGCGTTGTCGATGAGATTTCCAATCATTTCCTCGAGATCCTGCTTTTCCCCGAGAAACTTGATGCCGGCGCCGCCCTCCGCCGCGAAGGTCAGGCCGCGTTCGCCGTAGATTTTATCGAATGTCCGCACGAGACCGTCGACGACGGGCACGACCTCGGTCGCGCTGCCGATCTTGCTCGCGCTCACCGCCGCCCGCGCGCGATCGAGATAGAAAGACACTTGGTCGCGCATGATCGTTGCCTGCTCGGCGACCTTCGCCGAGACCGCGCTCTCCTCGCGCGCGGCCTCGTTGATGATGACGCTGAGCGGCGTTTTGAGCGCATGGGCGAGATTGCCGACCTGGGTGCGGGCGCGCTCCACCACGTCGCGGTTCGCCGCGATCATGAGATTGAGTTCGCCCGCCAGCGGCGCGATGTCTCTCGGGAAAACGCCCTCGATCTTTTCCTTTTCGCCGCGCCGGATCGCGGCGACGCCGGCCTGCAAACGCCACAGCGGCTGAAGACCGTAGCGCAATTGCAGACCCGACGAGGCCACCAACATCGCCGCCAGGATCGCGAAAGTGACCGTCAAATCGAATTCGAACTTGTGGATGGGCGCTTCGATCTCGCTCGTCGTCGCCGCGACCTGCACGAGATAGACGCCTTGATCGCCGGTATCGATGACGCGTTCCACCATCCGCAGCGGCTGGTCGTCGGGGCCCGCCGCGTAACCGCTGCGCGCGCCGCCGGCGCCGGCCGGCACACCCGTATCCGAAAGCTTGGGAAGGCGCGCGGCGAACAACGATCGCGAACTCCTGATCTCGGGCGCCGGCCCGTCGATCCGCGTGATCTGCCAGTACCAACCCGACAGCGGCAGTTCGAAATTCGGATCGGCGAGCTGCCCGACCTCGAGTTTCCCCTCCTCGCCCGGCGAGGCGGTCGCGAGATCGGCGACGAGCGCGCGCAGATAAACCCCGAGCCGTTCGTCGAAGGCGGATTCCGCCGACGTCCGGTACACGGCCGTCAAGACCAGTCCCGCGATCAGCAAGATGACGACGCTGAGCAGTGTTGCGGAAATGAAAAGGCGGGTCGCGATCGAGCGGGTGCGGGAATCGCCGAACATCGGAGGCAAGGGCGGTCTTTCCGAAACGAAAAGCGGAACTGGCTTCTACCTGCGCGCGGCGGCTGCCGGTTTCAAGGGTTTTCGAGTCCGGCGCGCCTTACCGAGCCAAGGCCGCCAGCAAGTCCCCGAACGATCCGACGACCCGCTCCGCGCCGCTCGCCAATAAAGCCACCGGCTCGTGATAGCCCCAGGCGACGCCGATGGCGCGGACCCCGGCGGCTTTGGCCATGTCCATGTCGTAGGTCGTGTCGCCGATCATCACGGTTTGACCGGCGTCGAAACCGGTCTCGCTCATGGCTCGCTCGATCATCGAGGGGTGCGGCTTGCTGGGGTGATCATCCGCCGTTTGGATCGTCTCGAACAGATCGCTCCAGCCAAACGTCGCGATCAGGCGTTCGACGCCGCGCACGGATTTTCCCGTCGCGATGCCGAGCGTGACGCTTGGATCCGCCTTGAGCGTGGCCAGAGTGGCCGCGGCGCCGGGATAGAGGGTTTCCGCGAAGCCGGTTTCGTGGCGAAGCTCGGTCCAGGCTTCTTTATAGGCGTCGGCCAGAGCGTCGACGGGACCGTCCGCGCCGACCAACAAGGCGAAGGCCTCGGTCAGCGACAGTCCGACGACCGACAAGGATTGCGCGCGCGTCGGCGCGGCGAGCCCCAGAGACGCAAAGGCGCGCCGCTGCGCCTCGACAATATGATGCTGGCTGTCGACGAGCGTGCCGTCGACATCGAAAATGACGAGAGTCATTCCGGCGCGTTCTCGATCGGATCGTAGGTGCTGATATCGAAGCCCAGCAGGTCGAACGAATGTTTCATATGCGGCGGCAGCGGCGCGGTCACGTCGAGCGTTCCGCCGCGCGGATGCGGCAGGACCAGGCGCCGCGCGAGCAGATGCAGCTTTTTCTCGATTCCCTCGGGCACCGCGCGCAAAGGATCGGCTCGGCGCGGATCGTTTTTCGGCTTCAGGCCATATTTGGGATCGCCGATGATCGGATGCCCGATCGCCTCGGCATGGGCGCGCAACTGATGGGTGCGCCCGGTGATCGGCTTCATCGAGAGCCAGGCGAGACGCGAGACGACCTTGTCCACCGTGGCGTAATAGGTCACCGAATGCTGCGCGTCTTCCTCGCCATGCTTGGCGACCCGCATCTTTTCGCGCGCCGCGTAATCGCCTTCGGGGTGGGCGCCGCGGACATCGCCCATGCCCTCGCCCTTGGCGAGATAGAGCGAGATCCGGCCCTGCTCCGGACGCGGCACGCCTTCGACCAAGGCCCAATAGGTCTTGCGCGCTTGGCGGGAGCGAAAAATCTCGCCGAGATCGGCCGCCATTTTACGCGTCCGCGCGACCAACAGCACGCCCGACGTGTCGCGATCGAGCCGGTGGACCAGAACCGGACGGTCGCCACGCTCGTTGGGGATCGAGGCCAGCATGCCGTCGATATGGACCTTGGTGCCCGAGCCGCCCTGCACCGCCAAACCAAAAGGCTTGTTGAGGACGATGAGATCGCGATCCTCGAACAGGATCATGTCGCGCAGCGCGCGCGCATCGGTTTCCGACGGCTCGAAGACAGGCTCGGGCCGCGCCTCGAGATTGAGCGGAGGCACCCGAACATTCTGTCCCTGGCTCAACCGGAACGCCGTCTTGACCCGCGCGCCGTCGACCCGCACCTGTCCGGTGCGCACGATCTTGTTGAGATGCGACAGCGAGAGATCCGGAACACGCCGCTTGAACCAGCGATCGAGCCGCATGCCCTCTTCGTCTTCCGTCACTTGTAGGGTTTGCGCGCTCATCGAAACCTTAGAACCTCAAAAACGGGATCACCGGAGAAAAGCCCCGTCCCTTCGAACAAGTTGTAGAATTTTCTGATCGAAAAAGGCACTAACTTCTCGAAGGGAAGTTCCGATCCATATATGCGCCGCCGCAGCATCCCGCTAATCAAGAGGCATCTTGCCCCCAACACTCTGAAAAAACGCGACAAGCTGCCTGGCGAGGAGCGTTTCCAAAAGATCCTGCATTGGCTTCAAGTTCAATTCGCCCAACTTCCATGCCTCGTCAGCAGCCTCAAGCGCCTGAAAATAAGGGCCCCGGTCTGCTTCGATTTGCGCCGGTATCGAAGGTGAACCACATGGGACATAGCCAGCGCGGATGGAGAGAATCACATAGGAGACGATGCGAGACGTCCGGCCATTTCCGTCAGTAAACGGATGGATCCAATTCAAACGCCACATCGTGTACGCAGCCAAATAAAGCGGGCTTTCGCCATCCCATTTGGTATTTACGAAATCGCATAAGTCTTCAATGAGTTCAGGAACAAGAAAAGACTCCGGCGGTTGATGCCGGCTATGATCGATCTCAACGGCAGCGGGACGATAGAGACCGGCGTAAGAGCTTAGTCCCTGGAGTGCGGTACGATGAAGCGACGAGATCAGAGAGGGCCGGAACTTAAAATTGCCACGTTCTATCGCGGCAAGAGCCGCTTGCTCGCCCTCATAGGCTTGTAATAACCCATTCCGGGCCTCGGCGCGGGCAATCTCGAACGGGTCCGTGATGATGCCCTGCTCAAGAGCTTTTGTCTCACGGCGCTTTGGCGTGTCGGCCATGCCGTTCTCCGGCCAATTTATCTGCCTCGGCGTCGATCATCTCACGCGTGATCAGCTTGTTTTCAATGGAGGTATTTCCATAAGCGAAACTACGCCGGTGCTCTTCCCTCTGCTCCGGGGACGGAGTGATTTTACGAGCCGCCTCAAGAAGCTTCACCAAATCTTCGGTCACAATTTCCTCCTTTGGTCGGACATCAAGATAAACCATATCATGCAACTCGTAAGCGTTTCGAATGGCTATCTTGCGCGAATCTACAACCCAGCATGCGCCGTTACGCTCGGGCGTGGTCGGGCTCGGACTCTTTTACTCCCGCCTGCGCGGCGGCCCGCTCGCGCGCCTCGACGAGATCCCAGCGCGTTCCGAACACGCTGTCGCAAATGCCCGGGCTGCCAAACCCATCACTGAAGCTCACATTGCCTTTCACGTGATGCTGGCCATGGGCATGGCTCGTGATCAACCCCGCGAGCGTCGTGACAAAGCGCGGCATCCGCGCGGCGATCGCCGATTTTGGCAACAAAACCGAGAAATCATAGCCCGAATGCTCGTAAATGCCGCCCAGCGCGCCAAGACCCGCGATCACGCTATGAAACACGAAATCCGATCCGCCGCCGCCGATCAGCACCAGCGGCAGCAAATAGGGCAGAGTAATTTCGAGAAAGAAATCCGCCCCGCTCATATAGCACGCGCTCACGGCCTTGCTCGCGCCGGTGGAATGATGGACCGAATGTTTCAAAATCCGGACGAACCGGCCGCGATGCAACAGATGACGATGCGCGATGTATTGCACGACATCGTGCGCGATCGTCAAAGCAATCATGCTCAGCACGAAACGAAGGGCCCCAATATGCGGCGTGCCAGTGAATGCAAGGCCAAGAACTTGCACCAAAACCATGCACGGCAGCAGAATGAAAACCTGATTGAAGACCACGCGCGGCAGCAGTTGCCGGTAGGTCTTGCGATCGATGTCGCGCACCTTGAAACGGCGGAGGCGGCCGGTCCGATCGCAAATTTCAAAGAGATAGCTGACGCCGTGGTACACCACCATCTGGACCATCCAAATGACGACGGAGAGCGGAAACCACCAGGGCAGAAAGGACAATGCCATTGAAACCTCGCGATAAGCACGCCCAGGGAAACAGGTTCCGGGGCGGCACGGCTGTCGTGTGTAGGCTGCTCCCAGCCCAAGAGGCAAGCAAACAAACCTGCCTGACCATGACCCAATCAGCATGCCAGACGCTGGACCTGCCGAATCCTAGCCCGAATGGCGTCTGGCACAAGCTTAATACCGCGTTTACCGGCGGTTAAAAAGAGCCGGGACATCACACCAGGTGCAGGTTCGTAACAACGACGTGAATACAACACGCTGCGACAAACATGCCCGGCCATCGCATTCCGCCGTTCTCTTGACGCAAAGCACCATTCTATTATCCGCATGAACGGGCTGGCGAGGACTGCCATGGCGCTGCTTTGGTTACATGCTCCACGATTGCAATTGCCGCGGCCTCGCCGCGAGACACTGATGTTGGCGACCGCTGGGGTCATGGCCATGGCTTTTGCCTATGGTCATCATGGCATGCAGCAGGCCCAGCCCGGTTCCAACGACCAGGTCTGGACGGGTCAATTGGCGGCTGCGAATCCATCCGGGGAGGCCCCCGCGGAAGCCATGAGTTCGGCCTCGCTCGTCGTGCCAAAAGAGCAACTCGCATTGCCGCCCGCGCCGCCCAAGCCGAAACCTCATGTGAAAACCGTTTGTGACAGCGCGGACACGGAATGTATCCCTCGCGCGCCGGCGCCCGTCGCGGCACCGCGCAAGACCATGGTGGTCGAGGATCGGACCGTGGTCGCCGGAACCAATTCGCCTCCGCGTCCGCCCGGCCTGATTCCGGAACCGCCCAAGAATGCGAAACCCGCGAAAGCCGGCGCGGCCTCGGATCACGAGTCTCC
>JARLIW010000291.1 GCA_031291515.1 Beijerinckiaceae bacterium
ACAATTACGAGGCCCTGGCCGGGCAGGCGAGGGCGCTCGCGACGGAGTGGCAAGCCAAGGCCAGCGGGACGAATTTCATCGAAAGCTTGCTCGCGAGCGTGACGCCCGAGGCGCAAGTGCCGGCGCAAGGCGCGCGGATCCTCGTCATCATGAACGGCGATGCCATGGTCTTGCGCAATGGCGCGAGCCGCGTGGCTCTTGCCCAATTCGCTTATCTTCAAGCCGCCGGATATCGCGTTTGCGGCTTCTTCCTTGCTCATGCTCCCGAAGCAATTTCCGGCAGCCTCGAACAATGGATGCGCGACCTCTCCGACCGCCTTGCCGGCTTCGACCTCGAAGCCGTCTTTGTCGCCGGTCCGGGACGCCTCGCGATCGAGCAATGGCGGGATCCTGCCGATTCAGGCCCTTCGATCGAGGCCGATCTCGAGGCGCATCGGCATTTCGATGTGAGCGCCGGGCTTCTCGGCTATCTCCGGCAGAACGCCGTCGATGCCGTCCTCCTAAACTATGTGACGGCTTATCCCGTCGTCGAGACGATCGGCCTCGCGGACCGGCCCGTCATTTGCGAAATGCATGATCTCCAAGCCTTGCAGAAAGGGATTTATGGACGCAGGCTCGTCAGTCCGCGCGACATCGAGGCCGAACTCGCGGTCCTTGGTCGCTGCGCGCATCTCGTTTCTCTCAACCCGGACGAAGCCGTCTTCGTCGCGGATCGGCTCCCTGGGGTGCCGATCGCCATTACCGGTATTTTTCCGGTGCCGCCCAAAAGCGTGACGGAAGTCCTCGCGGGTTGCCGCGACTTGATCGACGTCGTCACGAGCGCCAAACCGTCCACCGATCTCACACGCTTGCGGAGCGCGCTCGGTCCGTTCGACGGGATCGACATGCTTTTCGTCGGGTCCAATCACCTGCCGAATATCAAAGGCCTCAGGTGGTTTTTGGACGAAGTGTTTCTCCCAAATTTAGCGAAACATCGCAAAACGCTCGTCGTCGCGGGTAGCGTGACGGACGGCGGCGAATGGCCGACGTCGCCCTACATCGTCTACCTCGGCCGCGTTGGCGATCTCGCACCGCTCTATGCCGCCACCAGGATTGTTCTTCTTCCCATTCTCGAAGGCGGGGGCAGTTCGGTGAAGACGGCCGAGGCTCTCGTTCACGGCGTCCCGATCGTTGCGACAAGTTCCGCCCTGCGCGGCATCGATCAGGCGGCCTGGCAGGGCGTCGTTGTCGCCGACGATCCAGACGGCTACGGGCGCGCAATCCTCGATCTTCTCGGCGACGCCGCTCGGCGGCAGCGCATCGGCCGAGCCGCCGAGGCCATGGCGACCGCGATCGGCGGCGAATCCCGCTACGACGGCGTCATGAACGACGTTTTCCGCCACGTTCTCGGAAAAGCGGCGGCGGTGGTAATGCGGAACCCCGCCGCGCGGGCGGCTCTTGACGAGCCGAGCTTCGAATGGAACGGTCAAATCGCCGCGGCAAATTCGATCGTCCGCGACTGGCTCGACGATGTGGCGTTCGATCCAAAAGCCTTGCGCGCGCTGACCTCGGCGCCGCCTCGCGAAGCCGGCGCTCTCGTCGACACGTTCGTCAAGACGCTGTTGATCGATCAAACCGCCGTGCTGCTCGAATCGAACGACGATCTCCTGCGACGCGTCGTCAAGCCCGGTGTTTCCGAGGGGGCCGCTCAAATCGGTCTTTTCGTCGCGGCGGCACGGGCAAGCGGCGGGGCCGCTCGAACATCGCGCGAAACCACCATTCTCGTGAGTTCCGCGCGCGAAGATCTGACGATTCGCGCGGTCGCGCCGGACGCGCGCGAAACTTCGGCTTCAGCGGAAGCCGAGCCCGCTCAGGTGCTCCGCGCCGCGCGCTCCGCCCCCTATAGCTTGGCCGCGCGGGAGATTTCAGTTTCGAGCCACGCGGGATTGTTCGAAGCTGGGCAATGGTTACGTTTCGAGCGCGACCGGTTGATCCTGGGCGAACCGATGGTCGAGGGCGGGCGAATATTGCCGGATGGGAGCTTGGAAATCCCTGGCAACGAGACCGTGACGCTTGTCCTTCCCGCGCTCATGGAACCGGGCATGCGGGAACTCGAACTCGAGTTTGCGTCCCGTGGGGTCAATGCGGGCCGCATCGAGTTCGCCCATGGCGCCCGGAAAGTTTGCCTCGCACCCATCATCAAGCCGCCGGGTTCGTCCTACATCGAGGTGCTCGCGGCGAGCGGAAGGGAAATGCCGTTCGCGCCATGGCGCATTTCGCTTCACGCCTTGGACGAAACGATCCGCCTCGACGGCATCGCCATGCGTCTGCGCTTCGGGGCAAGTCTTCCGGCACATCGTGATTGGGCCGCAACACTCGGTTTAAGCCAGGGAGCTCTCTAAAAACCGCCTCCGGTTTGCTTCGCGGCTGATTTTTCCGCTTGTTGTTTTGATCAAGAAGCCCGTTTGTACCGCGACAACTTTGCCCAGGATCAGACCCGAATGGCTTTCGACGGCCATTTTGATCTGACGCCGGACGTCTTGGCTTTCGCTATCCTCGGAAGGTTCGAAAAGGCAGATACTCTCCTGTGTTCCCAAGCTCTCGTTGTCGATTGCGAAAACGGTGGCTCGTCCTGGTTTTACGCCTTCCACGCCGCAAACAATGCTTTCAATCTCATGCGCGTAAAAGTTCCGGCCACGGACGATGAGCAGATCGTCGATCCGGCCGATGACAAAAAGCTCGCCTCGATGCAGGAAACCAAGATCGCCGGTATGATGCCAACCGTCCCGGAATTTTAGGGCGGTTGCGTCCGGTCGTTTGTAGTAGCCGTCATAGACGCTCGCGCCCGTGGCGCAGATTTCGCCGATCGTGCCGTCGGAACAAACTTTACCTTCGGAATTGCGGATCTCGATGGTCATGTTGGAAATTGGCGCGCCGCAGGAGACGAGGAGATGCGACGGTTCTAAATTGCGAGCCTCTTCGTAACGCCCGTCCGCGAGCGCGCTTGGCGATGCCTTCAAAATGTTCCAGTCCGGCCCTGGCAGCGATTGCGTTATCGCGAACACAGTTTCGGCCATCGCATAACAGACTTGCAGCGCTTGTCTTTTCAATCCCCAATCCGCGAAAGTGTCCGCGAAAGACATCATGCTCTGTGCCTTACAGGGCTCGGAACAATTGATGATCCTTACAAGTGTGGAAAGATCGCGTGGCGGACCGCGCCACCGCTTCCGCGCGACGACCATGTGGTTCAGAGCGAAATTTGGAACCCAGATGTGAGTACCGTCGTAATCCGCCGTTTTTTCAAGCAGTGACAATGGATTGGAAACCCATTCGAACGGGTCCATATGGACAAGATGCGCTCCGGTGATCAGGGGCAGCATCAAGCAAGCGATCAAGCCCATGTCGTGGTAGAGCGGCAACCAGGAAACGATGGTGGAGTCCGCGTTGAGCTCGATGGAAGGCACGTAGTCGCGCACTTGGCTCAGGACGGCGCGGTGCGTCAACATCACACCTTTCTTCAGTCCTGTCGTTCCCGAGCTATGCTGCAAAAAAGCAATGTCGTCTTGCCGGGGCTTCTTGAACGTCGCGGCGCTTTGGACCGGATCTGTCCCTTGGTTCATGAAATCCGTTTCGGACAGCACATAGGTCGCTTCGCTTACAATCCTGCGCACCTTGCTGATCAGGTCCTCAAAGGTGACGACGACATCGGGCCTCATTCTCTCGAAAAGGGCGGCGTGACCCTCGAAAAATATCGTCTCGTCTTGTTTTGGCGTCGGATATGGCATGAAAGTGGGAATTGCCCCGCAGATCATCGCGCCGAGAAAACTACTATAAAGCCGAGGCGAGTGCTTAAGCATGATCACGATAATGGAGCCCTGGCTGGCACCCGCACGCCTGTAAAGGGCTGCGGCCACGTTGGCTTCCTTCCAGAGCTGCCCGTAACTGATCGAGACGTCGCGACCCGGAGTTACGAACGCCGCGAAAACACGCTCGGGTTCGCGCTGCACCCACCCTTCAATCGCTTGGAGAACCGTGTCCACGTCGCCTCCGTTCCTCCGCAATCAAGCGCCGACTGATGGAAACAACACGGCATGTCGGGCCCCCCAATTTGAAATTTGACTCGACATTCGAAATGACGATTGTGCAGCTTTCGGCTGAGCAAATCGTCGTAGTGTGACATCGTTGCGGCAACTGGGATACTAATTCGAATGATACGAGATTCTGATGCTCTGTCACAAATTTTTGGCGTCGTGAATCGTGTTTTCGGCGCGCCAAGCCATCTGCTTTCGGAATCGACGACGGCCAGCGACATCGACGGCTGGGATTCCGTTTCACATGCCGTCTTCGTTCTCGAATTGGAGGACGCGTTCCATGTCGAACTGGATTTCGAAAAGACACTGGAATCCCGCGATCTCGGGGAGTTAACTGCTTACGTCGCATCACAGACCCGGGCCAAGGCCAAGTCGGCGGCCTTGAACAATGTCATTATCGTTTTTGGGAACTGCCAAGCTGAAGCGATTTTGGCTTGTCTGCGCGGCCACGCCAGCGTTGTGGGATATGAATTCCACTACATGCGCAGTTTTGAAATTCCAGGCCAACCGGACGCGCCGCTCGATGACGACGCATTGGCGCGGTGCGTGCGTTTATGGGATCAATCGACGCCCTTGGTCAAGTTTCCGCACCGCGACCGGCTGCCCGCAGGCTGCAAGATAACGACGTTTCCGTCGCTCGATTTCAATTTGCTTTGGCCGTTGAACGCGATTGAACCACGCAATCATCCGGATGCCGACTTTTTGTTCGGGCCTTTTCCTTATGGCGATCGCGTCATCAATGAGGTGGTTGGCGAGGGACTGAGCGGCGAGGCCGGATGGGCCGCTTATCTGGAGCGCTCGGAACGAGCGCTTGCCAATTTAGGCAGGCTCGCGGAAATCGAACGCCGCCGCTGGGATGCGCTTGAACGCGGGCTCGATGTTAAAATGGCGGATCACGTCTTCGAGAGATTCCGCTCCGAGCGGCTCTTCTCGACCTATAATCATCCGAGCCCGACCATGCTTTCGCATACGGGGGCGGCTATTCTCAGAGCCTCGGGCTTCGCATCCGGCCGCGACCACGACGATGTTTTCCGCGAAGTCAGGGCTCTGTTCTCATGGGCGTTTGGGGATAATTACGAAGTCCCGGTGCATCCCTATGTCGCGCGAACATTGGGACTCGAATGGTGGTCGGAAGGCATGCTTTACAACTGGCATAAC
>JARLIW010000074.1 GCA_031291515.1 Beijerinckiaceae bacterium
CAGCCCCAGCCGGGTTTCATCCCGTCCCAGTCGGTTTTTTGCACCATGTCGTTGGGAAAGGCCTTGGCCCAAGTCGCCTCCCAGGTTTCGGCCAGGATCAGCATGGCGGCTTTGAAGGTGGGGAAGCTGACGAGGGGGTTTTCCTTATAATTGTCGTCCGTAATGCTAAATTCCGCGCTGTTGGCAGCGAACGACTTACATGGCCACGAATCCCCATCGTAAACGGCGACGGATGTAAACGGACCATCGGGTTTCGTCTCGATAGAAACCGGCATTGCGTAGCCTAAGCTCGGGTCCGGGTCGGTTGTGTCGTCTTCGCGGCGCATATTTTCCTCGATGGCTTCAACCATCCACGGACGGACTTCGATGAGCGGCGTACGGCCATACTCGCCCTCCGATTCAAACGACTCTTCGACATTGGACCAGACCCAGCCGTCGAGAAGAGGATCGACGCGGCGCAACTGATCAATCGTATCGAGGAAGCGCGGTGCCAGCTTTCTTGGGGTTGCCGCACGCACGCCCCAATAACACCAGACTTGATGCTCTATTCTACGAATATACTCCGTCATGTCCACGTCCCATGCTTGAAATTTTGAATTTTTTAGGATTGGGATAAGGTAAATAATGAACACCTATTTTGTCGCTTAGGCCCTTACTTTCGAAGATTTGCTTTGTAAAATCGTAATATCCTTTGTCGCGGAGATACCATCTGCCCTTTCGCGACGAGCCCATCGCCTTGATCTGCCTCATAGCTTGTTCAAGAAATTTTGCGGCAATTCTTTTACTGCCTTCTTTGCCGTATAGGAAGCCCGACGTATTTGATTTCGCCTCGATCATGTCACCATTCAGTTCGTCACAATCATCATACCAGACACGGCCAGTTGGAGTCTCGGCTGGGAGTGCAATGGTCAGCTCGGGGGGCATCTGCGGAAAACGTTGCCCATTAACGTGGTCCCGAACGAATTGCTGATATTCGGACGCCATGGGATCCGCGCTACCGCCCCGCTCCGGAACAGGGTCGAGGCACAGTTTCGGGCCAGTGCGTGGCTGGACACCGCCTCCACCTCCGCCCCAAGGCGGATTTTCGCTGGTGCCAGACCGCTTCGGCTGATCGAGTGTCGCGAGCACGTCGGGGTCGAGCATCACGATGCCGTCGCCCAGGTGCTGGGCGATCATGACGCCGCTTTCGACTTCGCGGTAGATCCCGCCCTGTCCGAGCAAGGCGACGACGGGGCGATACGCGCCGGTGCCGCTGGCATCGATCGTCAGCGTGCCGCTCTCGTTATTCGCCTCGTAGCGACCGCCGGGCTGGCCCGGCAACTCGCCCCGCGAGATCACGCCGTCGTTGGGCGACGGGATGAAAAGCGTACGAAACGTTTCGACGCCAATGACGCCGACGACCCCGCCCGCGTTTCGCGGCCATCCTCTTCCCGCTTAGTCCCCCTTGATCCGCGCGAGCCAATCGTCCTCGCTGAGCACTTCGATCCCCAGCTCCGCCGCCTTTTTCAGCTTCGATCCCGCGCCGGGCCCGGCCACGACGATGTCGGTGGTTTTGGAGACGGAGCCCGCGACCTGGGCGCCCAAGCGTTCGGCCTGGGCCTTGGCCTCCTCGCGCGTCATGCGCTCGAGCGCCCCCGTGAAGACCACGGTCTTGCCCGCGACCGGGCTCGTCGATACGATCGCCTCCATCGGCTGGGGCTCGATTTCGCGCAGAAGATCGTCGAGCGCGGCTTCGTTATGCGGCTCGGCGAAGAAATCATGGACGCATTCCGAGACCACGCCGCCGATGTCTTGAATATTATCGATCTCGGCCCGCGCCTCCGTGCCGTCCGCCGCCGCGCGCGCGGTCTCGCGCAGTTTCTCAAACGTGCCGAAATGCCGGGCGAGACGTTTCGAGCCGCCCTCGCCGACATGGCGGATGCCAAGCGCGAAGATCAACCGGTTGAGCGGAATGGCGCGCCGCGCCTCGATCGCCTCGAAAAGCTTCGTGACCGAGGCCGGGCCGTATCCTTCGCGGTCCTTGAGCTTCTTCAGACTCCGCGCGTCGCGTTGGGCCAGGGTGAAAATATCGGCCGGGCGCATGATCAGCCCGTCGCGGTAGAATTGCTCGATCTGCTTGTCGCCGAGCCCTTCGATATCGAAGGCATTGCGCGAGGCGAAATGTTTGAGCCGCTCGATCGCCTGAGCCGGGCAGATCAGGCTGCCGGTGCAGCGGCGCACGACATCGGCCTTGCCGGTTTTTTCGTCGATCTCGCGCAGCGCGGCCGAGCCGCAGACGGGGCAGATGTCGGGAAAGACGTAAGGTTTGGACTCCGCCGGGCGCATCTCCAAAATCGGCCCGATGACTTGCGGGATGACGTCGCCCGCCCGCTGCACCCGCACCGTATCGCCTTCGCGAATATCCTTGCGCGCGATCTCGTCCTCGTTGTGCAGCGTGGCATTGGTGACGACGACGCCGCCGACGGTCACGGGGTCGAGCCGCGCGACGGGGGTCAGCGCTCCCGTGCGTCCGACCTGGATTTCAATTTTCCGCAGGACCGTCGTCGCGCGTTCCGCGGGAAATTTATGCGCCACCGCCCAGCGCGGCGTGCGCGAGATGAATCCGAGCCGTTCCTGCAGGGCCAGCGATTCGACCTTATAGACCACCCCGTCGATATCGTAGGGCAGCGAGGCGCGCTGGGCCTCGATGATCCGATATTGCGCGAGCAGCTCCGCGGCGCTGTCGCACAAAACCATCAGCGGATTGGTCGTCAGACCGTAATCCTTGAAGGCCGCGATCATGCCGCTTTGCGTCTGCGCCGGGCGCGGCTCGGCCTCGCCCCAGGCATAGGCGAAAAATTGCAGCGGCCGCGAGGCCGTGATCGCGGAATCGAGCTGGCGCAGCGAGCCCGCCGCCGCGTTGCGCGGATTGGCGAATGGCGGCTTGCCGGCTTCCGCCTGCCGCGCATTGACGGCGGCAAAACCAGCCTTGGTCATGTAGATCTCGCCGCGCACGTCGAGCACGCCCTTGGGTCTGCCCGCGAGCACATGCGGGATCTCGCCAATGGTGCGGACATTGGCGGTGACATCCTCGCCCTCGGAACCATCGCCGCGCGTCGCCGCTTGCACGAGCGCGCCGTCCTCATAGCGCAATGAGCAGGAGAGCCCGTCGATCTTCGGTTCGGCCGTCATCGGCAACGGGTCGCTGTCGTCCATTCCGAGAAACTTGCGGATTCGGGCGCAGAATTCGGCGACCTCCTCGTCCGCGAAAATATTGCCGAGCGACAGCATCGGAATGGCGTGCCGCACCTTGGCGAATTTTTCCGAAGGCGCGGCCCCGACCTTGCGGCTTGGCGAATCCGCGTCGACGAATTCCGGATGCGCCGCCTCGAGCGCTTCGAGCTTGCGGCGCAAGGCGTCATAGGCCGCGTCGCTGATCGTGGGCGCGTCCTCGGCGTGGTAGCGGCGGTCGTGCTCCGCGATCTCGGCCGCGAGCGCCCGGTACGCCGCCTCGTCATCTCCGGGTTTGGGTGATTTGCTTCGAGCCATGCCGTCGCCATATCATGGAGACGGTCTCGCCGAACATCTCCTCGCGCGCAAAAAGAGAGCGTTTTATGCCTTCAATCTATGATTTTTCGCCCGCGCGGCTTGATGGAACAAAAGAGCCGCTCTCGACCTACAAAAACGAGGTGCTTCTGATCGTCAATACCGCGAGCAAATGCGGCTTCACGTCGCAATATGAGGGGCTTGAGGCGCTGCAGCGAACTTATGCCGGCCGGGGGTTTTCCGTGCTCGGCTTTCCCTGCAACCAGTTCGGCGGTCAAGAGCCTGGAAGCGCGGAGGATATCGCGAGCTTCTGCAAGCTGACCTACGACGTCGGCTTTCCGCTGTTCGCCAAGATCGAGGTGAACGGCGAGGGCGCCGACCCGCTCTACAAATATCTCAAGGCCGCGAAGCCGGGCGTCCTCGGGATCGAAGCGATCAAGTGGAATTTTACGAAATTCCTGATCGACCGGCAGGGCCAGGTCGTCGAGCGTTACGCGCCGACGACCACGCCGTCCGCGCTCGCGGGGCCGATCGAAGCGCTGTTATAGTGGTTTACCGCAGGTCCGGCAGAATCGGGTTCCAGAGATAGCTGTGGCCCGTTTCGTCTTGCGTCAGCTTCTCCATATGCGCCTTGGCCTTGCGGCAGACGGCGTAGTCGTGGGTGCCGGGCTTGAGCCCATAGGAGCGGCAGCTCGCATCGTCCGCCGGAAAGGCGCTGGGGGCCAGATTGCAATCGGCGTGGGCGACTCCGATGATTTCGAGGAGACAGCCGTCGGCGCGGCAGGTCGTCGAAATCAGAACGAGGACGAGGGCAGCTACCAAGCGCATCGCAACCTCCTTATTTTGCGTTTTTCGCCAGCCACGCCTTGAGCAGGGCGGTCTCTTTATCTTGCGCGGCAATGATCTGCGTTGCCAGCGCTTTCAACTCGGGATCCTTGCCAAATTGCAGCTCGGCCTTGGCGAGGTCGATCGAGGCTTGATCGTGGGGCAGCAGAAAGCGCGCGAAATCGCTGTCCGTGTCGCCCGAGGGCATGCTCTGATGCATCCCGATCATCTCGCCCTTCATCGCTTGCAGAAAGGCGACATCGGCGGGATTTTCGCCATTGTCGACCGGCGCGGCGAAGCAAGGCGGCGCCAGCATTAAAACGGCGGCGGCGATGAGCAAGCGAGGACGGGTCAAAAGCGGCTCCAGGGCGTCCCGGCGGGAGGGCCGGCGGGTTTTCCTACAGCATGGGGCTGCGGAGGGGAAGCCGCCGCCCCTCAAAACACCGCCGCCCCCCTCGCGTTGAGCGCCGCCGAGACCTGGTCCAGCGCCCTCGCCCGCAGCTTATAGAATGTCGCGGGCGCCCAGCCTTTTTCGCGGCACAGGGCGCGCACCGAGCGGTTGCGGGCGGCGCGGATCGCCCACAGGCTCGTCACCAGCGCGAGGCCGCTGTCGAGCGCGCGCAAATCGCGCAACCATTCGAGCGCATCGTCCATCCGGCCGATTTCGACGCCGGTCGGCCGCAACAGCGCGCGATTGCGGCGCTCCATGCGCTCGCGCTTTTCGCTGTCCGGCAGTTCGGCCTGGGCCAATTGGTCGGCCCATTCGACTTTGTGGCGCGGCCAGTGTTGGCCCGGCGCGCGCGGTCCTCGGACGCCGGGCATGCGATCGAGCGTCGCGAAAGCCTCGACGAGACGTTTGGCGACATGGTCCGGCGTCCAGCTCACGGGCAGGGGCGCCGGGTCGAAGAGGGAGGCGGGGAGAGCGGGGTCCTCGGCCAGATCAGGGTTCAGGTCCATGTTCATGTTCATGTCAGAACCCATCGTCGAGAATGTTTTCGATCAGCCCCTCGTCCTCGGCGGCGGTGACGAGCAGCACCCGGATCAGCCCTTCGCGCGTCAGGCCGCGTTTGGCGGCGGCGGCATCGTAAAGCTCTCCGGCTTCGGGCGGCAGGCGGAACGTGCCGACGGGCGCGTCGCGGAAGGCAAGGCCGAAGCGTTGTGCCTGGCGATGCACGTTGTTGGGGGTCGAGGCGATCAGGGGATCGCCCGCGATTCTCTTGGCGTCCATGCCTTGGCCGATGAGAAAGCCGAGGCGGGCGATGCGCTCGTTGGACCAACGAGTCTTGGGAGGGAGGGTGTGATGTGTGCTCATGCCGCGATATTCGGTAAAATTACCTCGCTTGTCAACGGTTATTTTACCGGATGCGCCGGGGACCATTTTCGGTTATTCTACCGCTATGGACCTGCATGATGTCTTATCCCGTATCGAAAGCCGCCTCGAGGCCCTCGGTCTTTCGGCCAATCGCGCCTCGGCCTTGGCGAAAAAGCCGGATGCGATCCGCAATTTGAAGCGCGCCGTGCAAGGCGGCGAGCGGCGCGGCGTCACGACGGAAACCCTGGCCGCTCTCGCGCCGGTGCTCAAGACCACGGCGGCCTGGTTGCTCGAGGGCGTCGGGGATCAAGAAGCCAAGGCGCCCGTCCGCGTCGTCGGGCGCATCGGCGCGGGCGCCGAAATCTTGCCGGAATTCGAGCAAATTCCGCCCGAGGGCCTGTTCGAAATCGAGCTGGATTTTCCATTGCCGCCCGAATCCGTCGCTTTCGCGGTCGAGGGCGATTCGATGTGGCCGCGTTACGATTCCGGCGACATCGTGATTTGCGGCAAGCCCGAGGCCGACGCCAATGCCATTGCCGGCAGCGAGGCCGCCGTGCGAACCTCGGACGGCAAGCGTTATCTCAAGACCATCCGGCGCGGACCCGTGGCCGGAACCTTCGATCTCGAAAGTCACAATGCGCCGCCAATCCGGGGTGTGGGCATCGAATGGGCCGCTCGAATTCTGATGATCCTGCCGAGCAGCCAGTGGCGTCGCGCTCTCGCGCATAGGTAAGATTACCAAAATCTAGCGGTATCCATACCTTGAATTAGGTATTTTTACCTTATAGGGGTCGCGCTCCACCGGGAGCCGAGCCATGATCACCGAAACCTATCTCCGCGACGATCCGTTCGCCGCCGCCGCGGCCCGCGCCGCCGCTCATATGATCAAGAGCCGCGCGCGCCAGTACCTCCGCCGTCCGCTGACTCTCGAGGCCCTCTATCCCGGGCTCTCCCACGCGGACCCCCAAAAGCTGATCGCCATATCGGCCCATTTGATCGAGCGCGAAAGCCGCTCGCCACGCCGCTGGTTTGCGTTCGGCGGCGAGGTCAATCTCGTGAACGCCAAAGCCGCCCACCTCGCCGGCCGCGCCTTGCGGCGTCAGGCCGCGGCTTCAGCCTCGCAAACGGCTCGATAGATCAATTTTTCGCATACCCTCGTTTGGCAGGCGAGTGTATCGTTCGCAGGAACCAAAACGAAGACGTTTTGTTCTCTCGTCCACGACGTGCGTGCCTTGCTGGAGGGATTATGCGGCCAAATTATTTCTCGATGGATAGTCTTCCGCCGACGCGGCAAAAAACGGAATCCGTTCTTCTCGAGAGACTTTTGAAGACCCGCGCCTATTCGCTCGAACTCGCGGCGCCCTTGTCCGCCGAGGACCAAACGGTCCAGCCCAACGATGACGCCAGCCCCACCAAATGGCACCTTGCGCATGTCACGTGGTTTTTCGAAACCTTCCTCCTTAAGCCGTTCTGTCCCGGGTACCGGCTGTTCGACGAGCGCTTCCCGTTTTGCTTCAACTCCTATTATGAGGCCGAGGGCGCGCGCCAGCCGCGTGGAAGCCGGGGATTGTTGACCCGTCCCACGACGACCGAAGTGCTGGCCTATCGCGCTCATGTCGATGACGCCTTGCGGCGGTTTGTTGGCGGCGCGGCCATTAGCGACACCGTTGCGGATTTGATCGAGGTCGGGATCAATCATGAGCAACAGCATCAAGAACTTTTGCTGACGGACATTTTGAGTTTGTTCGCCGCGAGCCCGCTGCGCCCGGCCTATCGGCCGGCCCCCGCGACCCGCATGGCAAGCGACGCCGCGCCGTTGACGTTCACGTCCTTTGAGGGTGGCCTTTATCACATTGGTCACGATGGCGCGGGATTCGGTTTCGATAACGAGGGGCCGCGCCATCGTGCTTTTCTGCATCCCTTCCAAGTCGCCAACCGGCTCGTGACCAGCTCGGAATGGCTGGAGTTCATCGAAGCGGGCGGGTATCGCGATCCCAGTCTTTGGCTCGCCGACGGTTGGGCCACCGTGAAGACGCAAGGCTGGGCGGCGCCGCTTTATTGGGAATGGCGTGACGGGTCGTGGCATCACATGACTTTGAGCGGTTTGCACCCTATCGACCCTGCCGCGCCTGTGTCGCACGTCAGTTACTATGAGGCCGATGCCTATGCCCGGTTTGCCGGTAAACGGCTTCCCACCGAATTCGAATGGGAGTTCGCGGCCCGCGAGCTCGGCGCGTCGGCCCCCACGGAGCAGACAGATCCCTTGACGCCGCGGGTCTCGGACGAAGGTCAGATGTTCGGGGTCGTCTGGCAATGGACGCAGAGCGCTTATCTGCCTTACCCCGGTTATCGCGCCGCGCCGGGCGCCATCGGCGAATATAATGGAAAGTTCATGTGCGGGCAGCATGTCCTGCGCGGCTCGTCTTGCGCGACGCCGGCCGGCCACGCCCGTCTCACCTACCGCAATTTCTTTTACCCTCACCAGCGCTGGCAATTTACCGGTCTGCGCCTCGCGAGTGACGCATGACCCACGAGCATTCCGAATTTTACGGCAACGACAGCAAAGCCGCGCCGGCATTTGCCACGGCGGTCTTGGCGGGTTTGTCAAAGCAGCAAAAGACGCTTCCCTGCGAATTCTTTTACGACGCGCGCGGCAGCGAATTGTTCGAGGCGATCACCGCTCTGCCGGAATATTATCCGACGCGGACAGAAACCGCCATCTTGACGCAATATGCGCCAGAGATCGCCGCGGGTACGCCGCCAGGCGCAATTCTTGTCGAGTTTGGCTCTGGCTCCAGCGTGAAAACCGAGATTCTGCTCCGTGCCTTGAAAGGTTTGAGCGCCTATGTTCCAGTCGATGTTTCATCGAGCGCCTTGGCTCTCGCGCGCGATCGGCTGATCCGCCATTTTCCAGACCTTCGAGTTCATGGTGTCGAAGGTGATTTTCGCGCCGGTCTCACGCTCCCCGTGGAACTTTCGGGCAAACCGCGCCTTGGCTTTTTCCCTGGCTCGACGATCGGAAATTTCACGCCAATCAAGGCCGCGCGGCTGCTTCAGGTTTTCGCGCGCAATTTGGGGCATGGGGCTCGCCTGATCATCGGCGTCGATCTTTTGAAGGACGAAGGGCGGCTCGTGTCGGCTTACGATGATGCGGCCGGTGTCACGGCCGCTTTCAATCTCAATCTGCTCGAACGGGCCAATCGGGAGCTCGGCGCCGATTTCGATATTGCTGGCTTTGGACATAAGGCGATTTTCAACCGTTCTCTCGGCCGTATTGAAATGCACTTGGTGAGCCGAACGCGTCAAAGCGTGACCGTGTTAGGCCGATCGTTCGCGTTCGGGCCGGGCGAAACCATCCATACGGAAAATTCTCACAAATACACGGTCGCTGGATTTTACAATCTGACCCGTGGCGCGGGATGGATACCGACGCGCGTCTGGACCGACGCCGATGACCTATTCAGCGTGCACGAGCTCGTCCTTAAGGCTTGACCGGCGCGCGACCTCCGGCGCGTCGAGGACCCGTCCCGAAAAAGGCGAACCCTTTTTCGATCGAGGACATGTTCTAACTTCTTATAAAGAACCCGTTTTCTCGTCACTTGGATGATTCCGTCCAAGTGCGGGGAAACCGGTCTCCTTGATAGAAACAAAAGTTTCCGCGCCGATCGAATCGGCGCGGAGCGCTGACCTAAAGCGTCGGCGCGCGCCAAATTTCTTCGGCATATTCGCGGATCGTGCGATCCGAGGAGAACCAGCCCATCGAGGAAATATTGTGGATTCGGGATTTGGCCCAGCCGGCGGTGTCCGTCCACAAGGCATCGACCTTGCTTTGCGCCGCCCAATAGGCATCGAAATCCCCGGCGACCATAAACGTATCGTAACCGAGAACGGCGTCGATCAGCGGCTTGTATCGATCGCGATCGTCGGGCGAGAACATGCCGTCGTAAATGGCGTCGAGCACATTTTTGAGGCGCGGCGAGAGGGCGGCGGCATCGCGGCCGCGGAACCCCTCGGCCCGTTTCGCCGCGACTTCGGCGGTCGTCAGGCCGAATATGAAAATATTGTCGAGACCGACGGCTTCGCTGATCTCGATATTGGCGCCGTCGAGCGTGCCGATCGTCAGCGCGCCGTTCAAGGCCATCTTCATGTTGCCGGTGCCCGAGGCTTCCATGCCCGCGGTTGAAATCTGTTCGGACAGATCCGCGGCGGGAATGATGACCTCGGCGAGGCTGACGTTATAGTTTGGAAGGAACGCGACCTTCAAACGATCGCCGATCACGGGATCGTTGTTGGCGATTTGCGCGACATCGTTGGCAAGTTTGATGATCAGCTTGGCGCGGGCATAACTCGCCGCCGCCTTGCCCGCGAAAATCTTGACGCGCGGCACGTAAGCGGCGTCAGGCTCCTGCTTGATTTCGAGATACAGCGCGGCGGTCGAGAGAATATTGAGCAGTTGACGCTTATATTCGTGGATGCGCTTGATCTGTACGTCGAACAGGGCATCCGGGCTGATCACGACGTTGAGACGGTCTTTGACGACGCTGGCCAAAGCCTGCTTGCTGCGGCGGCGTAGCTTTGCGACACGTTCCTGGATCGCCGCATCTTCGGCGAAAGCGGCAAATCCCTTGAGCAACATCGGCTGGTCGAGAACGCGGGGTGAAAGCGTCTCGGCGAGCAGCGACGTCAGTTCCGGATTGGCCTCGTAAAGCCAACGGCGGAAGGTGATTCCATTGGTCTTGTTTGTGATCCGGCCGGGATAGATCGAGTCGAGATCGTGGAAGATCGTCTCTTTCATGAGCTTGGTGTGGAGCGCGGAGACACCGTTGATCCGTCGCGACCCGATAAAGGCGAGATGCCCCATGCGGACGCGCTTGCCGTCGCTTTCGTCGATCAGCGAGGCGGCGGCGAGGCCGGGCTCGTCGTGGATGATCGCGCGGACGCGTTTCATGTGCATGTAGTTGATCAGAAAGATGATCTGCATATGCCGAGGCAGCAGATCGTTCATCAGAGCGACGGGCCAAGCCTCGAGGGCTTCGGGCAGCAACGTATGATTCGTGTAATTGAGCGTCGCCGAGGTGATTTTCCACGCCTCGGTGAAATCGAACCCTTCGTCGTCGATCAAAATCCGCATCAGCTCCGCCACCGCGATCGAGGGATGCGTATCGTTCATGTGGATGGCGGCATGGTCGGCCAAGTTGGCGAGGCTCTTGTGCCGGGACAAATGACGGCGAACCAAATCTTGCAACGACGCCGAGGTGAAGAAATATTCCTGCCGCAACCGCAACGCTTGGCCCGAGGGAGTCTCGTCGCTGGGATAAAGCACGCGGGAAATCGATTCGGCGTAGGCGCGCGCCGCGAAAGAGCCGACATGGTCACCGCGATTGAAGGCCGTGAGTTCGATCGGATCGATCGAGCGGGCGGACCATAGCCTTAAAGTATTGGCGTGTTTGCCCTGCCAGCCGATGATGGGCGTGTCGAAGCCGGCCGCCATGACCGTCTCCCGCGGGTGCCAAATATCGCGTGGCTTGTCTTCCTCGCTCGTCACATGTTCGACGTAACCGCCGAAGTGAATGGGATAGACGACCTCCGGCCGTTCGAATTCCCATGGATTGCCGTGGCGGAGCCAGTCCTCGGGCACTTCATGTTGCCAGCCATCCGAAATCACCTGCCGGAACAGGCCGAGATCATAACGAATGCCGTAACCGTAGGCAGGCAGGCCGACGCTCGCCATGCTCTCCATGAAGCAGGCGGCGAGGCGGCCGAGACCGCCGTTGCCCAAGGCCGCGTCGGGTTCTTCCTGGCGAATTTCGTCGAGATCGACGCCGAGCGCCGCGAGGGCGTCGCGGGCCGTTTCGGTCAGACCGAGATTCACAAGCCCGTCGAACAAAAGTCGCCCGATCAGAAATTCCACGGAGAGATAATAGACGGTCTTTCCGTCGGCTTGATGAGTCCGGCGCGTCGCGCTCATCCAGCGATCGACGATTCGATCGCGGACGGCGAGGGCCAGGGCCACGAACCAGTCGTGTGGGCTCGCGGTCTTCGTGTCCTTGCCGACAGCGTAAATCAGCTTGGCCAGAATGGCCTCGCGAAGTTCTTCGCTGTCTTTCGGCGCGGCCCACGATTCCGGGGCCTCTTTTTTCGCGGCTTCGAACTCGGTTTTCGGCATTCTATGTTCCGTTCTTCGATCGGCTAAAGCAGCGAGAGAATCATTTTTTGCGCCAACGCCGGTACATGACCACCTTAACAGTTGGCTCGATGTTGCGAAGACCCCCATTATTCCGGTTCGGGAAGGATATTTGATGGCGGTTCGGGGCAAACCGATAATGTCAATTGAAAATTGCCACGATTTCGTTCATTCTTACAAAGTACCGGTCCATTGATCGGGGATGATGAGGATCAAGGAACTGATCAACACAGCACTTCGTGGAACAGCCGAACCGGCCTTCCCACCGTTGTCGGCCTCTGCAGAGTCCGCAAAGCTGACTCTCGTGCAAATCGTCACGGCCGGGCTCGACGACACCAAAGCCGATGATGTCACGATTATCGACTTAAACGGAAAAACCAGCATTGCCGACGCGATGGTCATCGCGACGGGACGTTCCAGCGTCCATGTCGGGTCGATCGCCGATCGCGTGGTCAGGGCCTTGAAGGAAGCGGGACGAGGCGTGCCGCGCGTCGAGGGCCTGCCGGCGGGCGATTGGGTTTTGATCGACGCGGGCGATCTGATCGTCCATATCTTTCGTCCCGAGGTTCGCCAATTCTACAATCTCGAGAAGATGTGGGGCGCGGATCGGCCGTTGGAACGGCGCGCCGTTTGAGTTGAGGCGATGCTGCGGGTCGTCCTGATCTGCGTCGGCCGCGCCAAGGCCGGGGCCGAACGAGATCTCGCGGCGCGTTACATCGAGAGAGCCAAGCTTGCCGGTCGCGGGGCCGGGCTCGTCGTCGAGCTGCGCGAAATCGACGAAGGCCGGGCGCGCCGACCCGAAGACCGCAAGAGCGAGGAAGCCAAGGCCATCGCCGCGCAGATCGAGCCCGGCGGTTTGGTCGTGGCGCTCGACGAAACTGGCAAAGCTGCCGACAGCGTCCATTTTGCGAATCTGATCGGCGCCGCGCGCGACGAGGGCGCGCCGGGTTTCACTCTGGTCATCGGCGGCCCGGATGGCCTCGACCCCGCTTGGCGCCGGACCGTGGCGCATGTCATCGCTTTCGGCGCCATGACGTGGCCGCACCAACTCGTGCGAATCATGGCGGCCGAACAAATTTATCGCGCGGTGACGATCCTCAGCGGTCATCCTTACCATCGGGCATGACCAACTCATCGTTTCTTAAGCGCCATTTGCGTGAATGGGCGGCTTGATCCGCGAGAGGAAAAATAGATGCGGAAGCCCGGCGGGAGGTGGCCAATCATATTATCCGCGCGCCGTTCGGTGTTGTCCTGGCTTGTGGCGGTCCCATTGCTGGCTGTTGCCGGGCCGCCGCTTCCCATGTCGTACGCCCAGCAGGCCGCGCCCGTGGTGGCCCCTTCGGTTGGGGACAGCCAGTCTCGGCTCAAGAGCACGCAAGAATCGTTGGAGGTCTCGGCCGGCCGACGCAAGGCGATCGAGGCCGAGATCGACGGGATCAAGGACGATCACGTCAAATTGACCACAACGCTGATCGAAGCCACGAAACATGTCAGCGAGGACGAGCAGAAGATCGGCGACAGCCAGGCCCGCCTCGATAAGCTGAGCGGCGACGAGGCCGCGGTGAAACACTCGCTCGAGGGCCGGCGCGCGGTCATCGCGGAAGTTTTAGCCTCTCTCCAGAGAATGGGCCGCAAGCCCCCGCCCGCGTTGCTGGTCGATCCCAGCGATATTCTCAAAGCCATCCGGACGTCGATGCTGCTGGGCGCGGTGGTTCCCGGCATGAGAGCGCAAATCGATGTATTAATTGGCGATTTGACTGAATTGGCGCGAGTCCGCGCCGCGATCGAGGCGGAACGGCAAACCTTGACCGCCGATCTTTCGAGCATCCAATCCGAACGTCAGCGACTCAGCGCCTTGGTCGAGGCCCGTCAAGCCGCGCTCGGTAAAGCTCAAGATGCGCTCGAAGCGGAACGCAGTCACGCCCAAGCCTTGGCGGAGCAAGCCACCACGCTCAAGGAGCTGATCGCCCGGATGGAATCCGGGAGCAAGCCGGCCGCGGACGCGGCGGAGGCGGCCCGCAAGGCGGATGCTCAGCGCCAAAGCGTCGCGGCCCTGTCGCCAGATCCTTCATTGCGCGGCACCACCGCCCCGTTCAAGGATTCCGCCCGTCTCGCCCCGGCCGCCGCCTTCGCGAGCCTGAAAGGCCAGATTCCGCTACCGGTTAGCGGGACGGTCCTGAGGGGCTTTGGAAGCCCTGACGGGTTTGGCGGCGCCGGAAAGGGCACGTCTTTCAAAACCGGGGCCGGCGCCATCGTCGCTTCGCCGAGCGATGGTTGGATCGCCTATGCCGGCCCCTACCGCAGTTTTGGCCAACTGTTGATCATTAATGCGGGAAGTGGCTACTATATAGTCCTTGCCGGTATGGATCGGATCAACGTAGATTTGGGTCAATTCGTTTTGGCGGGCGAGCCAGTTGCCGTGATGGGCGACGGTTCGGTCAAGACGGCTGCCTCCGTGGCCCTCGGAGCGGCTCAACCAGTGCTCTACGTCGAGTTTCGTAAAGACGGGGCGACTATCGATCCGGGCCCATGGTGGGCTAAACCGGAGCTTCAAAAGGTTCGCGGATAATGCGCAAAGTTTCGCTTGTGGTATTGGGTGCGGTCTTGGGAGCGGCCACGGTCTCGCTCGGAACGCAATCGAGGTTTTTATCGTCGCTTCCCGCAAGTGCCGCGTCTTCCGATACGTACCGGAGCCTGAATCTTTTCGGAGACGTATTCGAGAAGGTCCGCACCGATTATGTTGAAAAGCCCGACGACCAAAAGCTGGCGGAGGCGGCGATCAACGGCATGTTGACGTCGCTCGACCCGCATTCGAGCTATATGGACGCGAAAAGCTTCCGCGACATGCAAGTTCAGACCCGCGGCGAGTTTGGCGGCCTCGGGATCGAAGTGACGCAGGACGACGGTGCCATCAAGGTGGTGACCCCCATCGATGACACGCCAGCATCGAAGGCGGGGATTCTCTCCGGCGACGTCATTACCGCGATCGACGGCGAGAACGTTTCCGGCCTGTCGCTGAACCAGGCGGTGGACAAGATGCGCGGCGCGGTCAATACGGCCGTCACCCTCAAAATCCAGCGCGGCACCGGCAAGGATCCGTTCGACGTCAAGCTGACCCGGGCCGTGATCACCATCAAATCCGTCCGTAATAAAATCGATGGCGACGATATCGGCTATATCCGCATCACCCAATTCAACGAACAGACGTTCGACGGGGTGAAGGAAGCAATCGAAAAGTTCAATAAGGAAATTCCGGCCGACAAGTTCAAAGGCTATGTCGTCGATCTCCGGAACAATCCGGGCGGCTTGCTGGATCAATCCATCGCGGTGTCGAATGCTTTCCTCGACCACGGCGAGATCGTTTCGACGCGGGGCCGCAACGCCGACGAGACGCAACGGTATAATGCGCGGCCCGGCGACATTTCGAAGGGTCGGCCGCTGGTCATTCTCATCAACGGCGGCTCCGCATCCGCATCCGAAATCGTCGCCGGCGCGCTTCAGGACCATAAACGCGCGACGATCCTTGGAACGCGCTCCTTCGGCAAGGGATCGGTGCAGACGATCATTCCGCTCGGCCAGAACAATGGGGCCGTCCGCCTGACGACGGCGCGCTATTACACGCCATCGGGCCGCTCGATCCAAGCCAAGGGCATCGAGCCGGATGTCGAAGTGCAGGAAGATATTCCGGCGGAATTGAAGGGCAAGGACGACACGAAGGGCGAGGCCTCGTTGAAGGGGCATCTGACGAATGGCCCAGAGGAGCATGGATCCAGCGCCTATGTCCCGGCGGATCCAAAGAAAGATACGCAATTGATCGCCGCGGAGGATCTGCTGCGCGGGGTCAAGAAGGCGGCGGTGACGAATCCCGCGCCCGCGGTCCCGACTTCAGCTCCGACGGCTCCGACCCCCGCGCCGGCTGTTCCGGCGCCGGGGGCGACACCCTCTGCCCCGGACACTCCCGCGCCGGCTCCTCCGGCGAAAATCGAAAAATAACGGCGTAGACCACACAAAAGGGTACCTATCTCTAACGGCCCGGCGCACTTTATAGTTTGCGCTGGGCCGTTTTCGATTCGCGCTCATGTCGGCAAAAGGATGGCGGGCTTGCAAGGACCAGCTCATGGCAGGCGATGACCTAAATGAACCTTTGGGAAGGATAAAGCCTCGTCCCGATGGACTGCGGCGTCGAAAAGCTGCGTTATTCTCGACTGCTTGCCTTGCCATGGCGGTTCTCGGCGCCGGCGTTTTTTTGGTGGCCAAAAACCCGAGGGCAGGCGAACCTTTCGCGATTGCGACCATTGCGCCGCTCCCAAAACGCTTGGAATCGCCAGCGGCCGGCACGCTCAAATCCTCCACCGCGCCCGCCGCGGAAACGACAAACGGGACGCTTGAAAACGGCGTCACCGTGGTGCGGGCCAGTCCGGGGACCGCCCCCCACGTCAATGGTCCTTTGATCATCAAGGTACCCGATGCTTTGGGTGTGAGCGAGGTCGCTGCGGCCGATCCCCATCTTATCGAAATGACGCACTATGGGCCTTTGCCCAAAATTGGCGCGGATGGCGCCCGTCCGTCCGATCTTTATGCGCGACCTCTCGTTTTTAGCGGGACGATCCGGCCAGGCGCGCCCCGGATCGCGATCTATATCGGTGGCCTCGGCCTCAGCGCGGATGCAACGCGCGAGGCGATCGGCACTATGCCGGCCGCGGTTTCCTTGGCCTTCGCGCCGTACGCCGTTCATTTGGAGGACGATGTCAAACGCGCCAAGGCGGCGGGACACGAGGCGCTTCTCCAAATCCCCATGGAGGCTTTTGGCGATCAACGCGATCAGCCCGGCCCCCACACGCTTCGCACGGATATGCCCCGCGCCGGGATGATCGATGATCTCCATTGGCTGATGAGCCGGATGACGGGATATGCGGGCGTCACCAATTTCCTCGGGGGTAAGTTCACGGCCGATCAGGCCGCGATGACCGCCATGCTTCAAGAGACCGGCAGCCGGGGGCTTCTTTACATCGACGACGGAACGTCGAAGCGGAGCTTGGGAGCCCTTCTCGCGCCGCAGCTTGGCGTGCCCGCGGCGAGGGTCGATATCGTCCTTGACGCCGCGCCGGACCCCGCGGCTTTGCGCGCCGCCTTGGTGAAGCTCGAGGCGATTGCGCGCGCCAAGGGCACCGCGATCGGCATGGCGAGCGATCTCCCGGCCAATTTGGGCGCTATCGCGAGTTTTGCCGCGACGCTCGAGGCCAAGGGGATTGCGCTGGTGCCGATCACGTCGGTCGCGAGCACCAATCCCGCCAATGTGGCTGTCGCGCCATGAGCAATATTGGGTATTCCGATACCAATAATTACCGGCCCTGCGTCGGCATCATGTTGCTTAACAAGCAAGGCTTGGTCTTCGTCGGCCAGCGGAAGGCAAAGAGACTCGCGGAAGGATTCACCAACGGGCATCTCTGGCAGATGCCTCAGGGTGGGATTGATCCGGGGGAGATGCCCTATAAGGCGGCTTTACGCGAGCTCGCCGAAGAGACAAATGTCACCTCCGTTTCCCTCTTAGCCGAGGCGCCGGAATGGTACAGCTACGATCTGCCGGTCGATGTTACCAAAAAGTCCTGGCGGGGCCGCTATCTCGGGCAACGCCAAAAATGGTTCGCTCTGCGCTTTGAGGGCGACGACAGCGAGATCAACGTCACGGCCCCCGCGGGCGGCTTCCGTCCCGAGTTCGAGACGTGGCGCTGGGAGCGAATGGAAAATCTCCCGAATCTGATCATCCCGTTCAAACGCCCGGTCTATGAGAATGTCGTGCGCGTTTTCTCGAAATTCGCGGCGGCATAGATTTCGTCGGCGACGACTTTTGCGATGCGGCCCTCTGTATCAGGTACGAAATCAAAACCGCGACTTTTGCCCGACCGTTGACGCGAGACGATTTGTGACGGCTAATGCGCGCATGCCGAGCCCGAACCACGTCCGCTGCTTCGATCGCCGGCGCGGCACGCGTCCGCATTGAAATTCGAAAATTCAATGGGATCGTTCCAGGTCAGCGGCCCTGGCATCGCGAGCCGAGACACTAAAATATTTCGAAATGGGGTCGCTCGTAAACATCACAAAATTTTTCGGTGATGTACGAAAGTAAAATCACGCGATCGGGCGGCGTCTTTACAAGATACGGTTTGCGACGCCCAATACGCGAGTGCTGGCCGCAACGACATCGTTGCTTACGACGATCCCAATTGAAGACGACGTCATGAAAATATTCGCGGTGCCTTAGATGCCCGCGTCTAGATATACAACCATGCTTGATCGTCGTTGACAGAAACGGAGCCTATTCGTTCTCGCCCTCCCCGATACAAAACAAAAGATTGGATCATGCATGGTCTCATTCAGCCCTGGGCAGGAGGCGGCGCGGCGGCTCATGGAGGGGCCGCAGCGTTACACATGCTTAGCGGGTGGCACGCGGTCGGGTAAAACGTTCATGATCGTTCGCGCCATTGTCGAACGCGCGATGGCGGCGGATGATTCGCGTCACGCGATTCTCCGATTTCATGCAAACGCGGCGCGCGCTTCGATCGCGCTCGATACATTGCCCACGGTCATGCGTCTCTGCTTTCCCGGTGTCAAACTCAAGGAATCCCGTCAAGACGGCTATTTTCAGCTTCCCAACGGCTCTCGTATCCTAATTGGCGGACTCGACGACAAGGACCGGGTCGAAAAAATCCTTGGGTTGGAATATGCGACGATCTTTCTCAACGAGGCTTCTCAAATTCCTTATTCGTCGGCGCTTGTCGCTTTCACGCGGCTAGCGCAAGTCGTTCCGGGCATTCCGCAGCGGGCCTATGTCGATCTCAATCCGACGAGCAAACTTCATTGGACCAATATCTTGTTCGGAGACAAACGAGATCCCGTCTCGATGCAACCTCTTCCAGACCCCGACGTCTATGCCCGCGCCTTTATTAACCCAGAGGATAATGCGGCAAATCTATCGGTCGCTTTTCTCGAGAGCCTTGCCAACCTGCCGGAACGACAACGAAAGCGCTTCTTTGAGGGTGTCTATGTCGATGCCGTCGATGACGCGCTTTGGAGCTACGATATTATCGAAAAGAACCGCCGGCCTCCCGCGGATATTCCGGTCGAGCGCCGAACCGCGGTTGTCGTCGCGCTCGATCCCTCCGGGGCCGCCGGTCAAGATGATTTAGGATCGGATGAAATCGGGATCATCGTCGCCGCGCGCGGCGAGGATGGGGATTGTTACATCATCGCCGATCGCTCCTGCCGGGATTCTCCGGCGGGATGGGGTCGGCGCGCGGTCACCGCATATCACGAATATCGCGCCGATTGCGTCATCGCGGAATCCAATTTCGGCGGCGAAATGGTGCGCGCAACCATTCAAGCCGCCGATCGCAACGTTCCCGTTCGTCTCGTCGTTGCGAGCCGGGGAAAGGCGGTACGGGCAGAGCCGGTATCGGTCCGCTACGCGCTTGGCCAGGTCCATCATGTCCAGCGATTTGCAAAGCTCGAGGACCAGCTCTGCGCCTTTTCCGCGTCCGGTTACGCCGGCCAGGGAAGCCCCGACCATGCCGACGCGGCAATTTGGGCTCTCACCTATCTCTTCGGCGGCGACGACGGCACTGGCATTATCGAATTTTACCGCCGCGAAGCTCACGACAAATCCAACGCTTGATCGAAAAGCAGGAAGGCCTCAAACCATGAGCGAACGTGGCGCCGGGCGGCCGAAATGGTCGTTGAATCCCTATGAGGTCAGCCTGTCCTTCGCGACGCGACAAACAGCGCCGTCCCAGGAATCGGCATGGGATTGGTTTGGTCCGCTTGATCCGATCGCGCCTGGCGCCCCCGCCGATGTCGCCGGACGCCAATGGGACTATCAAGCCGGCTTCAACCTTGCTTTACAGCCCCGACCCTACGAGCCCGTCACCTTTTCGACGCTGCGGTCGCTGGCGGACAATTTCGACCTTTTGCGGCTCGTGATCGAGACGCGCAAGGATCAGATCGCGCGCCTGGCCTGGTCGATCAAGCCCCGTCAAACCGGCGTGGCCCGCGATCAGGCAAGAGTCGACGCGCTCACCACCTTTTTTCATCGACCGGACGGCATCCATGGATGGGCCGAATGGGTCCGCATGTTGCTCGAGGAACTGTTCGTCATCGACGCGCCAGCGCTCTATATGCAGCGCAACCGCGTGGGCCAGCTCATCGCCCTCATGCCGCTCGATGGCGCCACCATCAAGCCTGTGATCGATGCGTGGGGTCGGCGGCCGGAGCCTTATCAAGAAGGCGGTCAAACGATTCATCCCGTCGCCTATCAGCAGATTCTCAAAGGCTTCCCGGCCGTGGATTATTCCACGCGCGACCTCTTGTATCGCCCTCGCAATCCGCGCGTGAACAAGGCCTATGGCTTTAGCCCCGTCGAGCAGGTCCTGACGACGGTGAATATCGCATTGCGGCGCCAGCTGTTCCTGATGGACTATTTTACCGATGGCAATATTCCCGACAGCTTGATCGGCGTTCCCGAGACCTGGACACCCGATCAAATCGCATCCTATCAGAAATATTGGGATGCCTATTTCTCTGGCGATCTTGCACGCCGGCGGCGCGCCAAATTTGTGCCGGGAGGGGTTGCCAAAACCTTCATTCAAACGAAGGAACCCGAACTCAAGAGCGCTTTCGACGAATGGCTCGCGCGCATCGTCTGCTTCGCTTTCTCCGTCTCGCCGCAAGCGCTCGTGCAGAGCATGAATCGCTCGACAGCGGAGACACAGAAAGATCTCTCGCAGGAAGAAGGTCTCGTCCCCATCCTTCTATGGGTCAAATCTCTCGTCGATCATCTCCTCGCTTGCGAATTCGGCGCCGCCGATCTGGAGTTTGCGTGGACGCCCGCCGATACGATCGATCCGCAGGTTCAAGAATCCATTCTTTCGAGTTTCACGAGCCGGGGCATTCTTACGATCAATGAAGCGCGAGCGGCTCTCGGCCGCATTCCGCTCGCCGACCCTTCGGCCGATCAGCCATTGGCGCTGACGGCGACGGGCTATGTCCCAATTTCTTCGGCTCCTCCCGCCGCCTAATTCGCATTTCACCCAAGATAAGGAGCTCCGATGGCCGCGCTAAACATGTCCATCCCTATCACGAAGGTCGATGCGGCCCAACGTTTGGTCTACGGGCTCGCGACCGCGGAAATCGCGGACAGATCCGGAGAGATCTGTGACTACGCCACGACCAAACCTCTCTATGAAAAATGGTCACAGGCGATCGAGGAGTCGACGGGCGGACGGTCCCTCGGCAATGTCCGTTCCATGCATAGCGCGATCGCGGCGGGAAAAGTCACGGCTTTGACGTTCAACGATAAGGAAAAGCAAATCGAAATTTGCGCCAAGGTCATTGACGATGCCGAATGGGCGAAAGTCGAGGAGGGCGTCTACACCGGCTTCTCACAAGGTGGCATCTACGCCAAGCGCTGGACCGATGAAACCGGGGCCAAGCGGTATACCGCCGAGCCCCACGAAATCTCGCTGGTCGATATCCCTTGTTTGCCCGAGGCCAGATTTGCGATGATCAAGGCCGACGGAACGTTTGAAGCGCGGCCGTTCAAGAGCGCTCCGGCGGCGCAGCCCGACGGCGATGTCGAGAAAGTGACGTTGCCGCCATCAGAGCGCATTGAAAAAATAGGCGCTCGAAACAACGAGGCGGACCAAGAACGTATTCAGCATGTCCACGATACGGCGGTCGATCTCGGCGCCGTGTGTGGCGCCGCCAAGATTTATACGGTCGATCTCACCAAGCATTTCGACGTGCTCGCTGATCGTTTGCTGACGAAGCTCGATGACATTACGCGGCGGGTCAAGGCGATCGAGGACGAACCACGGCCGCTACCCCTTTCGATGCAAGCGCGCGCCGTCGGCAAACATGACGATGCCGGGCTCGAGAAAGACAACAGGATCGAAGCGCTTCTTGCCGATCCAAAGGCCCTTTCGCTCCTTGCGATCAAGCTCGCGCAGCGCCAGGGCGATGCCAACCGGCGCTAATCCGGCGTTCTCGATCAATTCCATTCCGCGTTGAACCTATTCCGCCAGCCAGGCGGAAGGAACACGCTTATCCGAATCCAAACCAGTTCCCAGGGAGCATCCAAATGGCCACCTCGAATGTTCACGACGTTATCGCCAGTATCAAAAGCGCGCAACAGAAGCCGCTTTCGTTTCTAAATCCGGACGTGCTTTCCAAAAGTACCTTCTCTGAAAGCACAAGCGCGACGTCCGGTCTCACGTTTTACGATCTTGAAATCGGCGCCAAGCTTCTCTTTCCGGTTCTGACGCCGCTTCGCAATTCGATCCCGCGTGTTTCGGGTAAAGGTGGCCTCCAGGCTGCATGGCGCGCGATTACGGCCATCAACACCAACGGGCTTCGCTTCGGCATTTCCGCCGCCAACCGCGGGGGCGCCTTGGCGGTCGCGACTCACGACTATACCGCGACCTATAAAGGCATTGGCGTCGAGACGAGCGTCGACTTCGAGGCGCAATATGCCGGACAGGGTTTTGAGGATGTGCGCGGCCTGGCCGCGCAAACGGGCCTCGAAGCTTTGATGATCGGCGAAGAGGCGATGATCTTGGGGGGATGTTCATCGTTGTCGTTGGGCACGACGCCAACGCCGACCCTGAGCGACGGGCCGACTGGAGGCGCGCTAGCCCCGAATCTCGCCCTGAGCGTCATCTGCGTGGCGCTGACGCATGATGGGTTCATCAACGCTTCGATTGCCGGCGGCATCCAGGGACAGATTACCCGGACCAATGCGGATGGTTCCGTGGATACGTTCGGCGGCGGAGCCGCGAAGCCGTCGGCCAACGCCACCATTACGACCGCGAACGATGGCAACGCGACGCATCTGATCCGCGCCTCTGTCGTTCCGGTCTTGGGGGCGGTTGGCTACGCCTGGTTCTGGGGGGTCGCCGGCGGCGAGCTCTTGGGTGCCATCAGCACCATCGCCTCGGTCGTGATTGCCGCGAGCGCGTCGGGGACGCAAACCGCTGAGTCGCTTGGGGCCTCGGACAATTCCGCCAACGCGCTTGCGTTCGACGGGCTCATCACGCAAGCCGTGAAGCCGGGGACCGGGTCCTATGTCTATACGATGGCACAGGGCGTGGTCGGCACCGGTACGCCTTTGACGGCCGACGGCAGCGGCGGCATCGTCGAGGTTGACTTGGTCTTGAAGTCGATGTGGGACAATTACCGCCTGTCCCCCGATACGATGTGGGTCAGCTCGCAGGAAGCGCTGAATATTTCCAAGAAGATCGTCACCGGGGCCGCCGCCTCCGCGCAACGCTTCGTCTTCGATGTCTCCCAGGATTTCGTCGGCGGCGGTATCATGGTCCGCAGCTACCTCAATCGCTTCTCGATGCAAGGCGGCAGTGTCGTCGATATCAGGGTCCATCCCAATATGCCGGCCGGCACGCTTCTTCTAACCTCGAGCTCGCTTCCCTATCCGTTGGCGGGCGTCGGCAACGTCATGCAAATTCGTACCCGTCAAGACTATTATCAAATCGAATGGCCCCTGCGCTCGCGCCGTTACGAATATGGTGTCTATGCCGACGAAGTGTTGCAGCACTATTTCCCGCCGTCGATGGCCGTGATCACCAATATTGGCAATGGGTGATGCATCCGTGTCAAATCGTCGGATCAAGTATCGTGTTCCGCCGGGCTGTGCCGCCATATGTCATGGCGGCACGGTCTATGAAATTTCGATCGATCGTACGATCGAAGCTGGCGAGGCGGATGCGCCATCGCTCGCCGCGCATGGTCTTGTGCCAATCGATCTCGTCGCTCCTGTTCGGCACCCCGTAAGCCTCGGCTTTTCATCGTATCAGATCAATAAAATGACCCGGGACGAGTTGATTGCCGCTCATGGGGATTGCGGCGTTCGGGGGCCCCTTCCGCGTCACCTCGCGGCGCTTCGATCCTCGCTACGCCGGTTGGTGTCCGCCGCGAATGCCAAGATGAAATAGAGAGATCAAGCCCAGACGACCTCGGGCTTCGCCATTCGCCGGAGGCGTCCTCTTAGCATAGGATCAACTTTGATGACATCGCCCAACGATCTCACGACCCTCGCGGCGCTCAAGGGGTGGCTTGGAATCGGGAGCACCAATGATGATATCGTTCTCGCCTCTCTGATCACCAATCTCAGCATCGCGATCCTTAATAATCTCGGGCGCCCCCAAATCCTGCCGTCGGTTTACACGGAGGTTTATGACGGCGCGGGCGAGCAATCCGTTCTATTGCGTCAATGGCCGGCCTGCGAATTATTAAGCCTCTCGGCGGATGGCATACCGGTCACGATCGCTCAAAGCGGCTATTTGCCCGCCCGAAGGTCCTTGTCGGCGATCCTGGATGGTCCCGACGCGGCCCCGCCAGGGCGCATGCAGCGCGTCTCTTTGCTGGGCGGTTTGTTCCCCCACGGCATTCAGAACATCACGGCGTCCTATCGCGCGGGATATGAGGTGACCGCCGAAGCCGCCTTGATTCCGTCGAGTCCGCCCTACGTCGTCACGGCGGCGCAACCCTACGGGTGTTGGCAAAGCGACGGCGCGGTCACTTACGCCAATGGGCTCTCACTCGCGCCCGCGACGTCGCCGGGACCGGGCACATATAACGCGGAGAGCGGCGTCTACACCTTTTCCGCCAGCGACGCCGGAGCGAATATCATTTTACGATATGGCTATATTCCCTCTGATTTAATGCGTGCCTGCCAGGAATGGGCCGGGGAGCGATACGCCTACCGCGCCCGGATTGGCCAGAGTTCGAAAAGCCTTGGCGGGCAAGAGACGACATCCTTTATCGTCAAGGATATTCCCGACTTTGTATCGCGGCTCCTTCAGCCCTATAGGCGCGTGGCAACACCATGAGTGATCTTCCCGGCGGCGATGCGGTTCTCTCGGCCTTGCTTCAAAAAGCGGAAACGCTTAGGGCGGCATTGGCGGCAAAAGTCGACATGAACCTTTCCGGCAATGTGCTTCAGACGCGGACCGGCGCGCTTCGCGATTCGATTTCATCGTCCGTGGAAGACGGCGGAGAAGTGGTCGCAATCCTCATCGAAAGTGTTGGCGTACCCTATGCGGCGATCCAAGAATACGGAGGCCGCACCAGCGCGCACGATATCGTGGCCACCAAATCAAAGGCGTTGCGCTTCATTGGGCCGCGGGGGGTAACCTTCGCCAAAATTGTCCATCATCCCGGCTCCCTCATTCCAGCGCGATCCTATGTCGGATCGGCCATCGCGGAAATGAGGGAGGAACTCCAAGATGGTTTGAAGAGCTCCATTCTTGACGCGCTTGGCGCGAATTGAAAGCGGTTTGGCATGAGCGCGCGGGAAAATGCACTGTCGGCACTCCTGACATTGATTACTGAAGCCTATCCGTGGCAGACCTCGCCTTCGCGCCGTCTTCGCCTCTGGAGCGACGTCGCGCCGATCGAACGCCCTGCGTGCTTCTTATTCGAAGGCGGCTTCGAGACTTACGAGCAAGGTGCCGCGTCTCAACCTAAACGGATCCTTGAGATCAAGCTATTTGTCTACGTCGATGCGCGTGATCCCGCGGCCGTCGGCGCCGCGTCGATCAATAACATTATGGATGCTCTTGACCTGGCCTTTGTTCCATCCGGTTCCGATCTTCCCTTGGGGCGCGTGACGCTCGGCGGAACGGCTTACCGCTGCACGATCATGGGGAGGCCATTGAAGGATCCTGGCGACCTCGATGGAGACGGCCTTTTGATCGTTCCCATTCAAATCATTCTGCCCTAGCAACGCCGCGCGATCCGATGCGATTGCGCGGGCACAAAATCTACGATTGATCTCATGACCGCGCTCGATCAAAGGGATCATGGGAACGCCGCCTGTCTGGCAACGAATATTCCATTCATGAAGGGGTTTACAAATGTACAGTTTTGGCTCGGGTGTGCTGATCGGCACGCGGACGGATATCGCTAATGCGACGCCGGTAAACTTCGGCCTGGTCCAGGAAGTCACGATCGACGAAGCGGCCTCTGTCAAGGAACTCTATGGGCAGTTTCAGCACCCGATCGCGCTCGCGCGCGGAACGATCAAGACAACCGGAAAAGCGAAGGTCGCGCGAATATCGGGCCTCGCCTTTGCGAATCTCTTTTATGGCGCGACTCCGGCCGCCGGCCAGGTCGCGACGTCGTTCGCCGAGATTGCGACGATACCGGCAAGTAGTCCCTACACTGTGACGCCGGTGAATTCCGCGACGCTCGTCGACGATGCGGGGCTCGTTTACGCGGCGACAGGACTTCCCTTGGTCAAAGTGGCATCGTCGCCCGTCGCGGGGCAATACTCTCTCGTAGGCGGCGTGTATACACTGAGCGCATCAGACGCCGGCAAGGTTGTCTTGGCGACCTATACCTATAGCCTCCCGACGAGCGGGCAAAACTATGTCGTCTCCAACCAGTTGACCGGAACGACCCCAACCTTTTCGGCTCACTTCTTTACGACCTTTCAAGGTCAAACGGTCTCATTGAAGCTCAACGCGTGTACATCGAGCAAGCTCTCGTTTCAGACCAAAATGGAAGACTACGTGCTCCCGGAATTCGATTTCTCGTGCTTCGCGGATGCGACGGGCACGATCATGACCTGGTCATTCTCGGAGGCCTCCTAATGCGTATGAAGGCCGAGATAGTTCGCCTCGGCGCACATGAATGGTTGGTGCGGCCGCTGACGATATCGCAAGTGCAATCGATCGAGCCGGTGCTCTTGGAGTCCGGCGCCACGTCAAGGGGCAATGTGGCAGCCGCTCTTTCAATCTTGCGCGTGGCGCTTTTGCGCGACCATCCTGGAGCGGTTGAGAGTCTCGAGGAGATCGAGGCGGGAGCGTCGGAAATTTCACTAGCCATGGCAACTGTCTTGCGGCTCGGCGGTTTCCTTCCCTTGCCACCGGGAGGGAGTGACGCGCCGGGGGAAGCCGAAGCGGGCTGAGCGCCCGCGGTTGCACGAACCGTGGGGTCGATTGGGCGACGCTATACGCGCGGCTCATGACGGCCTGCGGTTACACGTCCCAACAGATCGATGCAATGGCGATGGGAGATGTTCTCGACCTCCTTCGTTATTGGCGCAACGCTCCTCCGGTCCATGAGATCCTGGCGGCGGTGTATCAAATCGCGCCGGTCACGGCTACGCCCAAGAGCGCGAGCGATCCGAGCGGCATCGGCGATCTCATCGCGCGCTATCCCAATGGTTCCGTGAAGCCAAGTTAGGAATTCGGAAATGGCGGATGACGTTCAGATTACGTTCTCGGCGGATATTTCCGATCTTCAAAAAGGGCTCGCGGATGCCACAAGCGCGGTATCCACAACGACGGGAGTCCTTCAGTCCGGGGCCGCGCAAATTGGCGCTTCGTTCGCGTCGCTTGGCCAAGCCTATGCGGCGGGCATGGCGCAACGGCTCGACAGCGCGCGCAATTACAGCGACGAGGCGCTCGCCATTGCGCGCGCTGGCGACAAGGCCGAAACGGACATCGCGCTAAATGGCGTGAAGACGAAGGAATCCGCCGTAAAGGGCGAGGCGCAACTCTCTCAAATGTCGCGCGAGCAAGAGCTCGCCGCGCTGCTTGCGCTTGAAAGCGATCGCGAGCAGATCGAACTTCGTCACCTCACATTTCTGCAATCGACCTATCAGGACAACGCAACGAAATTTGCAAACGTCCAGCGTCAGATCGACGAACTCGCGTCGCAATCGGCCCTCCGCCGCCAAGATATCGAGCGTAGGGTTAATAGCGAGATCTATGCCGATTACAAACGGACCTTCGAGCAGGCCGGATCTAGTGTCTCGACCGCGATCATGGGGATGATCAAAGGCCAAGAAACGCTCCGGCAAGCCGTGTCGAACGTTCTGCTGTCGATCGTCCAGTCCTTCATTCAGGCCCGGATCAAAAGCGTCGCGGATTGGGCGGCCGGCGTTCTAACGGAGACGACGGCGACGACGGCCGGAGAAACGGCCAAAACAAGCGCCGTGGTCGCGGGAGCCGCGGCGCGAACGAGCGCGCAGACGAGTGCCTCGGCAGCGGGCGCGGCGTCGGCGATCGCAGCGATCGGGCAGAGCATTGCAGCGTCCGCGGCGGAGACCTTCGCGGGCATTTTCGGCTTTCTATCGCCGTTGCTTGGGCCCGCGGCGGCGGGACCGGCGAGCGCCGGTCAGGCCTCGGTTCTTGCGGCGGGCGCGGCGCTCCCATCGTTCGACGCCGGTTCTTGGAATCTCCCCGCCGACATGGTTGCTCAGGTTCATCAAGGGGAGATGATTATTCCGGCAGGTCCCGCGGCGCGCTTGAGATCGATGACGTCGAGCGGCGGCGGAGGCGGCGATGTCCATGTGCATCATGCGACGCATTTTAATGTCTCGGCGATGGATAGCCGCGATGTCAAACGATTTTTCAATGGGAATGGCAAGGCCATCCTTGGCGCCATCAACGATTCAGTCCGCAACGGCGGGCATCTCGGCCTTCGCAATCTTAGGGGAAATAACGGAATATGACCGGCCTGCTTGGCGTGAATTTGTTACCGGCCACGGGAGAGTGGGTTTACGATCCAATACCCCACCGCGCGGCGCAAGCCAACGGGGCCGGGCCGGTCACAGTCAACCTCAATGCGGCGCCGGCTGGGACCGTGACCGATTATTCTATTTCCATCGATCGATTGCAGTCGCAATATCCCGATTGCGCGACGGTCTCGCTTGTCGTGGCATGGTTTGGCAATTCAACAGACGTCGCGCGGTGCGAGATATATCCTTCGACGAATTATATCGGAGGAAGCTCGGAACGTCTGGTCGATGGCGTTTGGTCTAGCGATCCTTGGCGCTGTTCGGGCCTTTCCCTCTCCTCGTCTGGCCTCATTCCGATCTCGGAAACCAATGGGGCGGCCTCTTATGGCGGCACGCCGTCCGACCCTTCGATTGTTCGATGCCTTCGAGACCTCAAAGCCCGCGGTTTTCGCGTCGTCTTCTATCCGTTTATTCTGATGGACTGCGCCGGTTTGCCCTGGCGTGGGCGGATAACCTTTGTCGGCGCGGATATTACCGCGGCGGCCACGACGGCGATTCTCAACTTCTTGGGCGATGCCACGCTCGCGCAATTCGCGGTCGATAGCGTCAATCTCACCGTCAATTATTCCGGCCCTGCGTCCGACTGGACGTATCGTCGGATGATTCTGCACTATGCAAGCTTGTGCGTTCTCGCCGGTGGCGTCGATCTCTTCTTGTTGGGATCGGAATTTGTCGGGTTAGAGACGGTCCGCGGACCGCAATGGACGAAGGCCGGCGCTGTTGGCGCGGCGGGGACTGCGACTTGGGACTATCCCTTCGTCGCGGGTCTCGGCGCGCTCGCAAGCGATGTTCGCACTATTTTCGACAATGCGGGGTTAAGCCGCGACTCAGGCAATCTCAAAAATCTCATTGCCTATTCGGCCAATTGGTCGAATTGGATGGGCGTACAACATTCGGACTCGGCGGGACAGTGGCCACATCTCGATGCGCTTTACGCGCACCCCGATATCGATCTCGTGAGCTTTGACAACTACCTCCCGCTGTCCGATTGGACAACCGGAGACGGAGGGCTCGATGCCGCCAATTGGTGTGGTTCTTTACCAAATCAATGGCCCCCTTCGGCGTCTTCGATCAACGGACTTGGCCTTACCACGCCGCCTAGTCTATATGATAAGACCTATCTCAAGGCGAATATCGAAGGCGGTGAGAAGTTCTCATGGTTTTATGATGATTCGACGAGCTATGGACGAGGCCTGGATCCAAGGGGATCGGATCTGCAAGTGTCGCTTCCGGGGTCGGACCGGTTGCAACAGAGTCGTTCGACTTATTCCCCGGGACAGCAGCTTCTCGCCAACAAGCAGTTGCGATGGTGGTGGAACAATCCGCATCAAGCCATCTATGATATAGGAGATGGCGCTGGGCAGATCCCGCGCGGTCCCCCATCGGCCTGGGTTCCTCAATCGAAATCGATCACGTTTGCGGAGTTTGGGTTCCCAACATGTGACCGGTCCACGAACCAACCAAACGTCTTTTACGATCCGCGGTCGACGGAAAGCGCGACGCCTTTCTGGTCGATTTGGGACGCATCCGCCGGGTCCGCGTATTCGCCCCGGCGCGACGATCTCTTGGCTCGTCTCGCCTTGGAGGCCGTGATCGAATATTGGACGACGGACGGCAAAAACGAAATCGGCCCTGGCGGCATCTTGATGGTTCAGCCGGCATTTATGTCGGCATGGAATTGGGACGCTCGGCCGTTTCCAGCCTTTCCGCTGCTTGGCGTTTGGGCCGATGGCGTGGATTGGCCGGCTGGAACGTGGATAGATGGCAAAGGGCCATCGGTCGCCCCGTCAGCTCCCGATCTCGCGCCGCCGCCGCCGTCCGTGCCTATCTTTCCTACGCTGTCCGGTCAGTCCTTCTCTGTGCATTACAGGCCCTCGTTTCGAAATCGCATCGCCAATCACGCGTCGGGGCGCGAAACGCGCGCGGCTTCGACGACCCTCGCACTTTGGGACATCGAATTGAAATTTGATATTCTGGGTGACGGCGCTGCCGGTGATCTCGCGACCTTGGTGAGTTTCTACGCCTCCTTGGCTGGCGCGGCCAATCTGTTCACTTTTCCGCTTCCGGCCAATTTGGGGGCCGGCGCCAGTCTCGTCTGCCGTTTCAACGACGATCGGGTCGATGTCGAAGAGTTTGGTCGACAGCTGTTTGCGAGCGGTGCGGTTAAGATCAAGAATATACGCGTCTAGCTGATTTAGGGTAGGTGATGCGGGGGACGCCTTGACAACAACGTTGATGTTTCCACGATTGGCAGGCCAGGGCTGGTCCGTTCATAAGAGACCCAGCTTTTCGACCCGCGTCGCGAGCCATGTTTCGGGGCGAGAGGTCCGGACATCGCTTTATTCTGGTACACTATACGAATATGAGGTCGCGTTCGATGCTCTCGTCTCAAATGGTCAAGTGACAGGGCCGCTCGCAGCGGTGGGAGGAACGTCGCTTCAAACCCTCTTGGGATTCTATCTCGCGTGCCAAGGGCAATTCGGAACATTCATTTATGTCGATCCGACCGACAATTTCGTCGAGGCCCAGGCGGTTGGAACCGGAGACGGCGTGACAACCGTGTTCACTCTGTCGCGGACGATCGGGTCTTTCACGGAGCCGGTTTCCTATGCGACCCAGGTCGACACCGTCTATCTGAACGATATCGCGCAAACGGATGTGTCGCTCGTCACCCCGAACTCGATTAGTTTTGCCACAGCCCCATCGTCCGGCGCCGCAATTACCGCCGATTTTTCATACGGATTCTTATGCCGGTTTCTTGACGACCAGCAAGATTTCGAAAACGTGATGAGCGGTCTTTGGACGCTGTCATCCCTGAAATTTAGGAGTGTAAGGTCGTGAGATCCGCGTCCCCGGCCCTTGTCGCATATCTTGCCGCGCAGAAAGCCGCGCGGGATGCTCCCATGCTTATGGCCGATTGCTACACATTTACGCTCCGATCTGGATCTATCTACACCTATACCAACGCCGATGTGCCGATCACGATGAACGGCTTCGTGTTCGCGGCCAACTCGGTATTGGTCGATGGGCTAACCTTCAAATGCACGACGACATTGGACGTCGATACGCAACATATTTCGATCGCGGCGCGCCCCACCGATACGGTCAACGGCGTCCCCTTTCTTCTGGCGCTCCACAACGGCGTCTTTGACGGTTGTGGGGTCAAGCGCGAGCGAGCCTTTTTGTCGAGTTGGCAATCGCCCCCGATAGGGAGTGTTGTACTTTTCCAAGGGCTCGTTACCAGCGTCGATCAAATTGGACGCACGAGCGCCGAAATCACCGTCGCTTCGGATCTCGTCCTTCTCGATTTGGACATGCCGCGTAATCTTTATCAGCCGACCTGTTGCCATACACTCTTCGATTCCGGCTGCGGGCTCGTCAAGAATGCGTTTGGCAGCGTGGGAGCCGCCGGCGCAGGCTCAACCGTCAGTTCTATTGTTTGGTCGGGGGCCTCATCGACTTTCGCGCAGGGCACGGTCTACTTTTCATCCGGACTGAATGCCGGAGCTTCGGCGAACATTAAGGCAGTGACAGCCGGCGCCCTGATCCTAAGCTATCCCTTGGAGTTTACGCCAGCGGTTGGCGATGCCTTCACGGCCTATCAAGGTTGTGATCATACGATCGCGACATGCCAATCCAAGTTCAATAATCCCGCGAATTTTCGCGGATTTCCCTTCGTGCCGCCGCCCACCAGCGCCTATTGAGGGACTGCTATGACTGAAGCATTGCAGCGCGCCGCCGTGGTTGCGGAAGCTCGGCGCTGGATCGGCACGCCCTATCATCCTTGCGCCGATCTTCTTGGCATTGGGGTCGATTGTGGGATGCTCCTCGTGCGCGTTTTCGTGGACACGGGTCTTTGCGACCCGTTCGATCCGCGGCCATACGCCCAGGACTGGCATCTACATCGAGGGGAAGAGCGTTACCTCGGATTCGTCTTCGATCGCTGTTGCGAACGAAAATATCCTGCCCCCGGGGACGTCGCGGTCTTTCGATATGGCCGTTGCTATTCCCATGGTGGAATCGTGACCAAGGCCTCGCCCGTGACGATCGTCCACGCCTTCTCGCCATCGGGGTGCGTTTTGGAAGAAGCGATCGAAAGCAATTCCGTCCTCAGGGATCCGAAACGCGAATGTCGCTTCTTTACCAGGTGGGATAGCTCGGCATGAGCATTTTTCGAGCCAGGGGCAACTCCACCGTCGTCACGCCACAATACACGGGCTTGCAGGTTCAGACCGCGAGTAGCGCCTTACCGATTCCGATTGTCTATGGCGTCTCACGATTGGCTCCGAACCTTATTTGGGCGGACCACTTTCAGACATTTCCGGAATATACGTCGCAGGGAGGCAAAGGCGGAGGACAAAGTGTAACCGGATATACCTATTCGACAGCCCTCATCTTCGGGATTTCCGAAGGGCCGATCAGTTCGATTGGGACGATCTTTGGTCCCCAGGGCAAAAAGACGCTCTCGGATTTCAACTTTTCTATTTTCAACGGAACGACACCACAGTCGACCTGGGGATATCTCACCGCAAGCTATCCCGCCTCCGCCCTCGCATATCAGGGGACAGCTCTGGTCGCATCGAGCAGCTTTGATTTAGGCGAGAGCGCATCGATCGATTCGATCGCCTTTGAGATTTACGGCGTGCTATCCACAAGCGGCGTCGTCAACGCACTGGATGCTGATCCGGCACTCGTCATCGCCGATTATTTGACCAACGCGCAATATGGCGTTGGCTTCCCCGCCGGCAGCATCGACGCGACGGCTCTATATGGGGCATCCGGCGGTTGTTCCTATCAAACCTATTGCCAAGCATCTGGCTTGGCTTTCTCGCCGTGTTTGACGGACCAGGAGCCCGCGAATACGACGCTGGCGCGTTGGCTTCAACTGACGAATAGTGCCGCGATTTGGTCAGACGGCCGATTGAAGATCATTCCCTACGGGGATGCCGTCGTAACGGGAACGCTCAAGACTGGTCAGGCCGTCACCTTCCAACCAAATACCGCATCCGCCTACGATCTCGACGACGACGATTACATCTACGACGGGTCTGGCGATCCTGTCACAATTTCGCGAACGGACCCGTATTCGGCGTCCAACGTGGTGCGGCTCGAGGCGCTCGATCGCGCGAACCAATATAGTCCAACGACCATGGAGGCGCGCGACCAAAACGCAATCGAGCTTTACGGCCTACGCATCGCTTCGACCATTACCGCGCATGAATTTTGCGATACAGCGATGGCGGCTATTTCCGCGCAACTAATCCTCCAACGTGGGCTCTATATCCGGAATACATATTCGTTTCGCCTATCATGGGAATATTGTCTGCTCGAACCGATGGACTTGGTGACCCTCACCGATACCGGTTTGGGTCTCGATATGGTACCCGTCCGGATCATTGAGATTGAAGAAGATACGTCGGGTCTTCTGACCGTGACGGCTGAGGAATTCCCGGGGGCTGTCGCGACCGCGACCGCTTACCCGGTCCCGACCGTGACGAATACGCCGATCAACAGAAACGTCGCGCCGGCTCCGGTGAATACACCGGTGATTTTCGAACCGCCTTCCGATCTCACTGGCGGCTCTCCTCAAATCTGGGTGGGACTGTCCGGGGGCGTAAGCGGCGTAGCCGATCCAAATTGGGGTGGCGCGACGATCTACGTTTCGACAGATGATGTCACCTATGCGGAAATAGGGACGGTTTCATCCCCGGCCAAGCAAGGAATTTTGTCCGTCGCGGTGACGGCGGCGTCGGCGATCCCCGCAACATCGCAATTGAATGCAAATTTCACCGAAAGCGCCGCGCTCGTTGCGACGGTGGGCGTCAATGCCACCAATCCCGCGCTCTGCTTGGTTGGTGGTGAAATTATTGCTTATTCCGCCGTGTCTCTTTCCGGCGCGTACACTTATTCACTTGGAAATCTTCAGCGCGGTTACGTCGGTCAGCAGAGCGGAGCGCATGCAGTCGGCGTTCCCGTTCTTTGTCTCGATAGTGCCGTCTTTCACTATGTTTTTCCGCAGAATTTGATTGGCCAAGAAATCTACCTGAAATTCGCTAGCTTCAACATATTTGGGGTCGCCGCGCAGGACCTTTCGACATGTGCCACCTACGCGATCACGCCACAGGGTTCCGGTATCTTTGGCCCGGTCGCGCAATCCCTCAGCCAGGGGACGGCTTTGGATGAAGGCGCCGCAAGTCTGGCTGTCACGGAATCGGATACTTACGGTTTTGCATCGGACCCGTATACAGATACGATCGATTTGGGGTTGGCGTCGGACAATCCTACCATGCTAAGCGTTGGGTCGGGTGGGACGGGCGCCTCCTCGGCTCAAGCGGCCCGAGCGAATATCGGCGCCGCCGCGTCGGGTCATAATTCCGATATCGTCAGTTTGACCGAGCTTGGCGGAATAGGAATCAACACCGCCGTCGATACAAGCGTAAACCTACTGTCCGTCAAATCAAAATCCGTTTTGTTCGATAACGTCGGGGGCGGTGTCCAGCTCATCGTCGATAAGGCCGCGACGAGCGACAGTGGTTCGATTCTCTATCAAACCGGATATTCAACACGGGCGCTCGCCGGTTTGCTCTCAAGCGATCGTTATCGTATTTCCGTTTCGGCCGCGGGGACGAGTTTTACGCAAGCCCTCGATATCGATCCCGGGACGGGTCATGTCGGGCTAGCCGGTTACACCGCGGATTCGAATAACGCTTTAGGGATCGCGGGAACCTCGTTCCTGTTTACCGCGTCCGTCGATTCATGCCGGTTTACATTCAACAAAGCCGCGACCGCGAATGACGCGAGCCTGACGTTCGAGACCGGTTTTTCGGCGCGAGCGCTCGCGGGGCTTCTGGGGTCTGACGGATATCAATTGAAGGTATCGCCGGATGGTTCGACCTTTTTCCAAGTCTATACCGTCGACCAAACCACCGGAAATCTCGCGATTAAAGCGCTGGTTTCCGCCGCGTCCTACACGGTGGCGACATTGCCGACCGGCGTAAACGGGGCCCTGGCCTTTGCATCGAATGGTTTGAAGGTGGGCGAAACGACCGGTGGCGGGACCGGCGTGATCGTCGCATTTTCGAATGGATCATGGCGCCGTTTGTCCGATGACAGCGTTGTCGTAGCATAAGAGGTGAGCGATGAGTGTGCAGGTTAAACGGCGGCGGGAATCCGCGACCTTCTTGGCAAGCTTCGTTGGAGCGCAAGGCGAGCTTATTGTCGATACAACAAACAATCGGGTTCAAGTCCATGACGGCGCGACCGCTGGCGGCTTTGCGGCGGCGAAATTGGCGGAGGTTCTGCAAACGGCCAATAACCTCGCGGACCTTTCCAACAAGACAACCGCGCTCGGGAATCTTGGGGCCGTCGCAAGCACGCAAATCGGCGTCGCAAACGGGATTGCCTCGCTCGATAGCACCGGTCATGTGCCCTCCACACAGCTTCCGGCGTCAATCGTGGGCTCCCTGCAATTCCAGGGAACGTGGAATGCCACGGCCAATAGTCCTGCAATTACATCGGGGACGGGGACGAAAGGGAATTTTTTTAAAGTCGCGGTCGCGGGTACGACAGCTATCGACGGCAACTCCCAATGGAACGTCGGGGATCTCTTGCTATTCGATGGAACGGTGTGGGACAAGATCGATGGCGAATCCTCGGAGGTGGTCTCCGTCGCTGGCCTGACGGGTGCCGTGACTGCTGCCCAAATTCTGGCGGCGATCATCGCGAATGCGGGATCGACCGGATCTGGCGCGTTTGTTCTGGCGGCGTCGCCGACCCTCGTCACCCCGAATCTCGGTACGCCGTCGGCTGTCAACTTAGGCAACGCGAGCAACCTCGCCCCTACGGCCCTTCCCGGCTTGACCGGCGACGTCACGTCGAGCGCTGGGAGCGCGGCGACGGTCATTGCCGCCAATGCGGTGACCAACGCCAAAGCGGCACAAATGGCCGCGGGAACGCTCAAGGGTAACAATACGGGCTCGACTGCAAATGCAAGTGATTTGACGGCTTCTCAGGCGGCGGCCCTATTGCCCGCCGTGGTGGGGGATACGGGGTCCGGCGGTACGAAAGGGTTGGTCCCCGCGCCAGGCGCGGGCTCGGCCGCCAATAACGAAGTGCTGGGCGCGGGCGGCGCGTGGATCGGCCAGATGGCCGGATTCCGCAATCGCTTACACAACGGTTCGTTTGCCATCAACCAGCGCGTTGTCGCCGGTACGGTGACGCTGGCCGCCGGGGCCTATGGGCATGACGGCGTCAAAGGAGGATCGAGCGGCGCGACCTATACGTTCGCCACGTCCGGCCTCGATACCACGCTGACGATCACGGCGGGCTCACTGATTTTGCCTATCGAAGCAAATCTGATCGAGGGAGGTTCCTACATTTTGTCACAGAGCGGAACCGCGCAAGCGCGCATCTGGCAAGGAACCGGCTACACCGGTTCGGGCAGCTATGCCGCAATGCCTTTAACCGCGACGAGTTTGACCGCGAATACTCAGACCAATGTCGAATTCTCCACTGGAACCGTGCTTCGCCCACAATTCGAGCCGGGTATCGCGGCAACGTCCTTTGAGCGTCGCGCGCTGGGCGTCGAGTTGATCCTGTGTCAGCGCTATTTCCAAAAATCGTACAATATCGCTTCTGCGCCCGGTTATGCGCCGGGCAACGGCGGCTGTTCCATTACGCAAGGGGCTCCTTCGGGGAGCTGCAACATTTACTTGCCCTTTGGCGTGCGCATGCGAAGCGCGCCTTCCGTCACGACATACGATGGAACCGGCGCGGCTGGGAAGGTGAGCTACTACGGGTCCGGGTCTTGGAACGGGGGAGGTGCGTTAAGTTGGTGGAACTTCACCGAGGCAGGTCTCAGCATTCAAGCGAATATCGTCAGCTCTGCGCAGATTAATTTCGACTATGTTGCGAGCGCGGAGCTTTGAGCATGACCTATAGCTATTCGCTTTTGTCTTCTTTATCGGGCATGGCGTCCGCGAACGGCACCGCGGTGTCGCGCAGCGACGGTGTCTCTATCCCGAGCGATCCACGAAATACCGATTGGCAGGCCTATCAGGCCTGGGTTGCGGCCGGAAATGCGCCCGTGCCGGCTTCGCCGCCGACGGCCATGGAACTCAAACGACATGCAGACAAGACTTGGGCCGCGCTTTTGGCGGCCGGGCGCATCTTCAATGTCTCAGCATCTGGTGCCGCGGCCGTGAGTGTCTTGTGTGACGGGACGAGTGGCACGCGGGCCGATTTGGCCCTCCTCGCGCTCTTTGGTCAGGCGAATCCCGCGGGAACGAAAACATGGGTCGATAATAACAACGTTTCGACGGTACTGACGGGGACCCAATTTGTCACACTTGCGACAGTGGTGGGAAATTGGGTTGCGGATACCTATCCCGCGCTAGAGACCCTACGGGGCCAAATCGCCGCGACGCCGCCAACGGTTGCCACCATCGCACAGATTGACGCCTACGTCTGGCCAGCATCGTAACCGCTTCAGTTGGTGCCGTAACAGCCGAGTTTCGGACGGGTTCTCGGTCGAGCCTTACCTCTTAAGAGGCTCGGATATTCGCGCGAGCTTTTCCACGGAGGCATCGATGCCACAATTGTTTGATCGCGAAAATTTCTTTAATGCCGTGCGGACGCGCATCTATCACGGGCTCTCTCAATCCCAGGTCGCCGGTTGCGAAGCGATCTTGACCGAGGCGGAGCGACGCGGACTTGGAACGCCGGAAACGGCCTATATTCTCGCGACTGTCTTTTGGGAAACGGCCCGCGCCATGCAGCCGGTCAAAGAGATTGGCGAGGGCAGGGGACGCGCTTATGGCACGCCGGATCCTGCAACGAGAAAGCGCTATTATGGGCGCGGACTCGTCCAACTCACTTGGAAGGAAAACTACGTTAAATTCGGTAAGGTTTGCGGCGCCGATCTCGTCAATGACCCAGATCTTGCTTTGGAACTCCCCATCGCGCTGAAAGTCGTTTTTGAAGGAATGGTCGGCGGTCTGTTTACCGGTAAGAAACTTGGCGACTACCTCTCCGGCTCCGGGACAGATTATGTCGGTGCCCGGCGGGTCGTCAACGGCACGGACCAAGCCAATATTATTGCGAGCTTCGCGCGGAAATTTGAGGCGGCGCTCGCCCCTTTATCCGCTCCCGCCGGGCCGCCCGCGTCCGCTACCGCGACTCGATCCGGAATTCTTTGTCGCCTCAAATCCTATCTCGGATACTGACAGGAGCTTATCATGAAATATGATCTGATTTCGATCGTCGTGGCTCTCACAGTTTGGTCTCTTGCCTACTTTCTTTTCATTCGTCGCTGGCTGATACAATATAAAATTACGGCTTCGATCGTCACCCGCATTCAGGCCGTCGAAGACAACCTTCTTGCCAAAATCGGAATATGGCTCGAGGCCAAAAAGGCATTGGCCGTGGCGTTTTTCGCCTCCTTGTTCGGCGCGGCGCATACCGGCGTCATATCCACGGTCGCGACCGTCAAGGCAACTGCCGCCACGGTCGGCACGACTGTTGGTGCGCTTCAGCCTTCCGATGTCGAAGCATTTAAAGACCAGAGCCTCTGGCACGGCCTCTTCAACGATAGCGGAATCGAATTGAAGATCATGTCGATATTGGCATTCGTGACCGCGTTGCTCGCGGTGAAGGGGCATGTGGCGGCGGCCAAGATCGTACCCGTGAGTTCCGCATCCGTCGCTCAGGCCACGCCGGCTGCCGTCTCCCCCGCTCCGCCCGCTCAAAGCTAAGGAGCGCGCGCAATGGCCTTTCTTGCGCTCATCATGCCGCTCATTAGCGGCATTCTTACGCCGTTCGTCAAAGCGTGGTCTGATTATAAGCGGACGCAGCTCACGACGGTGGAGGCGGGTTTTGCGGCGGCGGTATCGGCCGATGCCGATGTCGTGAAGGCGTCGCTTGCCGCCGATACAGCCGATAATGCGATCAAGGCGCAGCTTTATGGGAGCGGAATTTATCGCTTTGTGTCTTGGTTCGTTGGCGCGGCGGTCGCGATTCATTTCGGCTTGGTATTCTGGGCAACGATATTGGCGTCCAAATTCCTGTTCGGGCGGGATATACTCGGCGTGCCGCAGGCGCCGGGTCAGTATGGCGCCGTGTTCGAATGGGCGATCATATCGAGCTTCTTTATCGTTCGCGCTCTGCATGGCGGTCCCTCTGACGTCACGCAGTGGCTCGGAAGGAAATCGTGAGCCACGAGGCTTATGTTGGGATTCTCGAAATCGAGGTCGCGGGCCGGTTGTCGACCTGCGACCGCCGTCGAGTCGTGATCGCGGGGTAAGAGGTGAGAGAGCTCATGGACTTCACCCCCGTCATATTGCCTTTCGTCAATGAAGCTTTGAAGGTCTTGGGCCTTTGGGCGGTGGCGCCGGTCTTGGCCTGTCTCGTGGCTTGGGAGGTCAGACGCAAGTTCATCGCGAAGGATGCCGAGATTGCGACGCTGCGGCGACAGAATGAAGACCTGCAAAGCAAGCGCTTGCAGGACGCGCGGGAGATGATCCGCATTGCCGAATCGGGGACCGCCGCGACGGCGGCGCGGACGCAAAGCGATGAACGTTTCGCCGACCTCCTCGAGGCCCTTTTGCGAAAGACGTCGGGGACCGGCATTTTTGGATGGAGACGCTAGTGTTTTGGCCGATTCACTTTCCAATGCGGTTTGGATCGCAACTATCCGACGTTCCCCCCGAATCGCCTGACATCGTGGGGGACCGGTTGCGCGCGGCGATAGCCGAGAACGCTCGTGTCAAAGCCGATTGCGTTCGTTGCCACGAGACTCGGGTTCAAGGGATCATGGACGAACTGTTCGCATCCATGGCCGCCGCGGCGCGGATCGAACAAACGGGCTGAGCGACGTTCAGGTTCAGGCCTCTCGCGAGAGCCCTGGTTGATAGCCGAAGACGCGAGCATAGCGCTCGATTTCGTTTTGCGGACCCAGGAATTTCGCCGGGTTGTCGGAAAGTTTCACGGCGGGGCGCCCATTCGCCTCGAAGACTTTGCAGACGAGCGAGACCGGTTTGAGATCGATGAGTTTCGCCGCGGGCGCGCAGCCGGTGAAATCATTCGTCAGGTTCGTTCCCCAGCCAATAGACACCTGAACGCGATCTCTGAGCGCCCGGACGGCTTCCTCGATGGAATCGATGGTCATGGCATCGGAGAGAATGACGAGCTTTTCACGGGGATCGCGCCCTCTTGACCGCCACCATGCGATGAGTTCTTCCGCGGCTTCGATGGGTGGTTTGGAATCGGGCCGGGCGCCGGTCCAATCCGCCGCCCAGTCCGGCGCGGCCGCGAGAAAGTTCGTGGTCCCGAACGTATCCGGCAACAGGACCAGGAGATTGCCGCCATAAAGTTTTGACCAGGCCTCGAGCACTTGGAACGGCGCGCGGCGCAGGGTTTCGTCGTCGCTTGCTTCGGCGGCGAAAACCATTTGCAATTCGTGGGCATTCGTTCCGATTGCTTCGACACCGAGATCCATCGCGTGTTTGGTGTTGGAGGTTCCGGTAAAGTTCGCGCCGAGTCCTTCTTGGAGGGCGGCGACGCACCAGCGCTGCCATAAGAAACCGTGCCGGCGCCGCGTTCCGAAATCGCCGAGCCGCAACGGCCCTTCCGTTGCGAGCGTGCGTAATCTCTCGATCTTCTCCCACAGTTTCGATTTCGCGCGGGCATAGAACAGGTCGAGCTCGAAGCGGCTCATGGCGCCCATGGCGCGGCGCGCGCGCATCTCGTTGATGATCGCGAGCGCCGGCACTTCCCACATGGTTGTTTCCGCCCAGAGGCCTTCGAAGCGTAGTTCAAGCTGTCCCTCGCGCTCTTCGAGCTGGTAGGGGGGAAGTTGGAAGCCCGCGAGATAGTTGATAAAGGCCGGTTCGAAAATTTGGTTGCGGCCATAAAAGGAATTGCCCGCGAGCCAAACCAATTCGTTGCGCTTGAACCGCAAGGTTCTGGCGTGGTCGAGTTGCGCGATCAGCTCGTCGCGGTCGACCCATTCCGCGAGTTTGACGGATTTCGAGCGGTTGACCAGACCGAAGGTGACATGGGTGTCCGGCTTGAGCTTCCAGATCATCTGGAGCATCAAAAGCTTGTAAAAGTCCGTATCGAGCAGTGTGCGAATGACCGGATCGATGCGGAAGGAATGATCGTAGACGCGATTGGCGAGGTCGGGGATCAGCGCCATGGCGTCAGCTCGTTTCGGTCAGAAGCCTGCCGGCCGCGGCCCGAGCTTCGTCGGTGATCGTCGCGCCGGCGAGCATCCGTGCGATTTCTTCCTGGCGCGCGGCGGAGCCGAGCGTCGTAACCCGCGTCGCGACCCGTCGGCCCTGATCCATGGGCGCCTTGGCGATCTGAAAATGACCGCCGGCGCGCGCGGCGACCTGGGGTGCATGGGTGACGGCCAAGACTTGGACCTTGGCGGCAAGCCGGGCAAGACGCTGCCCCATGGCATCGGCCACCGCGCCGCCGACGCCCGTATCGATCTCGTCGAACACGAGTGTCGGCGCCGACCCCTTGTTGGCGAGCGCTACTTTCAAGGCCAGCATAAACCGCGCGAGTTCGCCGCCCGAGGCAATTTTCATCAGCGGCCCCGGTCGTGTTCCTGGGTTCGTTTCCACCCAAAAGCCGATGGCGTCGATTCCGTCCGGCCCCGGCGTTTCGACTTCGACCTGCGTGATGAACCGCGCGCGTTCGAGTTTGAGCGGCGGCAATTCCGCATTGACCGCGCGGTCGAGCGCGCCGGCCGCCTTTTTTCGCGCGGTGGAAAGTTTGTCCGCCGCTGCGTCATAGGCGGTTTTGGCCTCCACCAATGCGCCAGCCAGTCTTACGAGCTTGGCTTCGTCGGCGTCCAACGCTTGAAGCGTTGCCGCATGGGATTCGGCCAGAGCGGGGAGGGCGTCGGCGGTCACCGCATATTTGCGCGCGGCGGCGCGGATCGCGAAAAGCCGCTCCTCGATCCGTTCCAATTCATGGGGGTCGAATTCGGCATCCCGCAAAGCGTCGTCCAGCGTGTCGCGGGCGACGTCGAGCGCGGCCAGCGCGGCGTCCAGCGCTTGAACGCTTGGGCCAATCAGCGCCGGCGCCTGGGCCTGCCGGCGGTCGAGCCGCCGCAGGGTCCCGCTGAGGGCCGAGACGGGGCCATCGCCGCCCAAGACCTCCCGTGCATCGCGCAGGTCGGCGACGACTTTTTCGGCCGCCATCATTGTCTGCCGTCGCTGAGTCAGGGTGGTTTCCTCACCCTGCTGCACCGCAAGCTTGGTGAGTTCCTCGTGGGCGTGGCGAAGGTATTCCGCTTCCGTTCGAACCGCGGCAACGCGCAATTCCTCGGATTTACGCTCGGCCTCGATCGCTTTCACGGTCGCATGCGCCGAGCGGACCGCTTGCAGTGGCATGGCGAGACCGCCAAAGGCATCGACGAGCTGACGGTGGACGGTCGGCTCGACAAGCGCCCTGTCGTCGTGCTGGCCGTGAATTTCCACGAGTGTTTTGCCGAGAGCCCGCAGCGTCTGGACGCTGACGGGCTGATCGTTGACGAAGGCGCGCGTGCGCCCATCCGCCATTTGTACGCGGCGCAGGATCAGATCGCCGGAGAGGTCGATGTCTTGCGCCAGCTCGCTTTCGCGGATGGGATGGCTGGCGGGGAGGTCGAAGACGGCGGTGACTTGGCCCTGGCCCGCGCCTTCGCGCACCAAGGACCCGTCGCCGCGCCCGCCAAGCGCGAGTGAGAAAGCGTCGAGGAGGATTGACTTGCCGGCCCCGGTCTCGCCGGTCAGCACGGTCATGCCTTCGCCGAGATCGAGGTCGAGCCGGTCGATCAGGACGATATCGCGGATCGACAACTGGACAAGCACGGGTGCCGCACGCCCTTGGTCAGGCCCGCTCGGGGCCAGAGAAATAGCCCCGCTTCAGCCAGCGGGATGCCGTAGCGTCTGCGTGCCAAACATTCGG
>JARLIW010000292.1 GCA_031291515.1 Beijerinckiaceae bacterium
AAAGCGGTGGCGGCGACGTTGGCGTCGAGAACGGTGGTGGCGACGGCTTGGGTCGTGGTCAGGGCCGAATTGACCGTCAGGCTGAAGGTTTTCGACGACGTCGAATTATCGGCGTCGGTGACGGTCACGGTGAAGGTCGTGGCCGTAAGCGTCGTGCTCGGCGTGCCGCTGATCTGGCCGGTCGAGGTGCTGAACGACAGACCGGTCGGCAAGGCGCCGCCCGACAAGGCAAACGCGAGCGTGCCGGTTCCGCCCGACGCCGTGACGGGGGTGAAGGCGGTGGCGGCGACGTTCTGGTCGAGAACCGTCGTCGCGACGGCCTGGGTCGTGACCAAGGCGCTATTGACCGTCAGGCTGAAGGTTTTCGACGACGTCGAACTATCGGCGTCGGTGACGGTCACGGTGAAGGTCGTGGCCGCGAGCGTGGTGCTGGGCGTGCCGCTGATCTGACCGGTCGAGGTGCTGAAGGACAGGCCGGTGGGCAGCGTGCCGCCGGTGAGCGCGAAACTGTAGGGCGTGGTTCCGCCCGACGCCGTGACGGGGGTGAAGGCGGTGGCGGCGACATTCTGGTCGAGAACGGTGGTGGCGACGGCCTGCGTGGTGGCTAGGGCGCTATTGACCGTCAGGCTGAAGGTTTTCGATGACGTCGAACTATTGGCGTCGGTGACGGTCACGGTGAAGGTCGTCGTCGTGAGCGTGGTGCTTGGCGTGCCGGTGATCTGGCCCGTCGACGTGCTGAAGGCGAGGCCGGTGGGCAGCGTGCCGCCGGTGAGCGCGAAACTATAGGGCGTGGTCCCGCCCGTCGCCGTGACGGGGATGAAGGCGGTGGTGGCGACGTTCAGATCGAGAACGGTGGTGGCGACGGCCTGCGTGGTAATCAGGGCATTATTGACCGTCAGGCTGAACGTTTTCGAGGAGGTGGCGCTGTTGGCGTCGGTCACCGTCACGGTGAAGGTCGTCGCGGCGAGCGTGGTGCTCGGCGTTCCGCTGATCTGGCCGGTCGAGGTGCTGAACGACAGGCCTGTCGGCAAGGTGCCGCCCGACAAGGCGTAGGTGAGCGTGCCGGTCCCGCCCGAGGCCGTGACAGGGGTGAAGGCGGTGGCGGCGACGTTCTGATCGAGAACGGTCGTCGCGACGGCCTGGGTCGTGGTCAAGGCGCTATTGACCGTCAGGCTGAAGGTTTTCGACGACGTGCTGGCGGTGGGCGTGGCTTGGTCGGTCACCGTCACGGTGAAGGTCGTCGCCGTAAGCGTCGTGCTCGGCGTGCCGCTGATTTGGCCGGTCGATGTGCTGAAGGACAGTGCCGTCGGCAAGGTGCCGCCCGACAAGGCAAACGTGAGCGCGCCGGTCCCGCCGGACGCGGTGACGGGGGTGAAGGCGGTGGCGGCGACGCCCTGGTCGAGAACCGTCGTCGCGACCGCCTGGGTCGTGGTCAAGGCGGTATTGACGGTTAGGCTGAAGGTCTTCGACGACGTCGTGCCGACGCTATCGGTGACGGTCACGGTGAAGGTCGTGGCCGTGAGCGTCGTGCTCGGCGTGCCGGTGATCTGGCCGGTCGATGTGCTGAAGGACAGTCCCGTCGGCAGCGTGCCGCCCGAGAGAGCGAACGTGTAACTCGGCGTTCCGCCAGACGCGGTGACGGGCGTGAAGGCGGTGGCGGCGACGTTCTGGTCGAGAACCGTCGTCGCGACGGCCTGGGTCGTGGTCAGGGCCGAATTGATGGTCAGGACGAAACTCTGCGACGCGGTGCCGCCGCGGGTATCGGAGACCTGCACGGTGAAGGTCGTGGCTGTGAGCGTCGTGCTCGGCGTGCCGGTGATCTGGCCTGTCGACGTGCTGAGGCTGAGGCCGGTCGGCAACGCGCCGCCCAAGAGAGCGAATGTGTAACCCGGCGTTCCGCCCGAGGCCGTGACGGGCGTAAAGGGCGTGACCGCGACGCCTTGGTCGATTGTCGCCGAGGAAACGGCCAAGGTGGCGCTCACGACCGAATTGACGGTCAGGCTGAAGGTTTTCGACGACGTCGCGCCAATCGTGTCGGTCACCGTCACGGTAAAGGTCGTGGCCGTGAGCGTCGTGCTCGGCGTGCCGGTGATCTGGCCGGTCGACGAGCTGAAGGACAGGCCGGTCGGCAAGGTGCCGCCGGACAGCGCATAAGTGAGCGTGCCGGTTCCGCCCGTGGCGACGACGGGGGTGAAGGCGGTGGCGGCGACATTCTGGTCGAGAATGGTCGTCGCGACGGCCTGGCTGGTCGTCAAGCCGGTATTGACGGTCAGGGAGAAAGGTTGCGACGCGATGGCGCTGTGGGCATCGGTGACGGTCACGGTGAACGTCGTCGCGGTGAGCGTCGTGCTCGGCGTGCCGCCGATTTGGCCGGTCGTCGAGCTGAACGTAAGCCCCGTGGGCAAGGTGCCGCCCGAAATCGCAAAAGTGTAAGGCGTGGTTCCGCCCGAGGCCGTGACGGGGGTGAAGGCGGTGGCGGCGACATTCTGGTCGAGAATGGTCGTCGCGACGGCCTGGGTTGCGGTGAGGGCCGCATTGACAGTGAAACTCGCCGACGTGCCGGCGACCCCGGTGCCGGCGGTGGTCGCGCTCGGCGTGCCGGTGGGGATCGAATAGGTGTTCGCCGTCGTCGACGTGATCGAGGCGGTGACGGTGCAACTGTTCGAAGCCGTGAGCGCGCCGCCGCTCAGCGCGATGCTGCCGCTTCCGGCCACGGCCGTGATGGTGCCGGAGCACGTCCCACCGGCGCCCGAGGGCGTGGCGACGATGACGTTGGAGGGCAGGGTGATGGTATCGGCCACGCCGGCGAGCGAGGCTGTATTCGGATTGGTCAAGGTGAGCGTGACCGTACTGGTCCCGCCGGAGCTAATCGTGCTTGGGGTCAAGCCGACGGCGGCGGTCGGTGGGGCGAGATAGGTAAATCCGCCCGTCGATGTCGCGCTGCCGCCGCCCGTGGTCACGACCACGTCGCAAGCCCCGGCGGCATGCGCGGGCGTCGCCACCGTCACCGAGCTCCCGGTGCTGGCGCTAACGCCCGCCGTGGTCCCGCAGAAGGTGACGCTCAGCACACCGCCATTAAAGGAGCCGTCGATTGTCACGTTCGTGCCGCCGGTGGTCGGGCCGGTGCTAGGCGAGAGCGAGGAAATCGAGGGGGGAGTGGCGTAGATGAACTGATCGGCGCTCGACGTCGCGCTGGTGCTGCCGCCGACCGTCACCGTGATATCGAACGCGCCCGCCGCATTGCTCGGCGACGTCACGGTCAGCGAGGTCGTGGAGGCCGAGACGACCGTCGCCACCGCCGTGCCGAACTTGACGGTATCGTTCGCGGCCGTCGCGCTGAAATTCGTGCCGGTGATCGTGACCGAGGTGCCGCCCGTGGTGGGGCCGGTGCTCGGCGAAATCGCGGTGACGGTCGGCGCGGCCGTCACGGTCAGGCTCGGGATGGCGCCGCCGGTGAGCGTCGGGTGCGTGGTCTGGGTCTGGTTCGACACGACCTGCGGCGTGCCGAAACTGGAGAGACCATAGACCCCCGTGCTCGCCGACTGAACGTTGACGATCGCCGTGCAATTGCCGCTCGCGGCGATCGAGCCGGTCGCGACGACCGTCCCGCTGCTGACGGAGACGCCCGAACAGGTGCCGCCCGCCGCCGTCCCCGTCAGGCCCGACGGCAACGCGACCGAAGCCGTGACGCCCGACAAAGCGGTGGTTGGATCGGTGTCGGTGATCGTGAGGGTCAAGGTGGTGCCGGCCGCATTCGCGGCGACCGTCGCCTGGCTGAAGGTCTCGGCGACAGCCGGGATGTCGACAAAGGTGAACTTGTCGTTCGACGAGATCGCGCTCGTGGAGCCGCCCACGGTGACCGTCACGTCGACCGTGCCCGTGGGCTGGTTGGTCGGCACGGTCACGGTCAACTGAGTGGCGGTGGCCGCCGTGACGGTCGCCGCGGCCGAACCGAACAGGACCGTGTTGCTTGCCGGTGTCGTCGAGAAGTTGGTGCCGTTGATCTGGATCGGTATGCCGCCGGCGGTGTTGTAGTCGACTTGCGATAGCGATGTGACCGTGGGCGCGGAGGAGGGCAAGCCCGTGATCGCGACACAATAAGACAAAGTCTCGTTGAGATCGCTATATGGTATATAATATAAGGTCAAACTATCGGTAGATGAGTTGATCGTAGTCGCTTGTACCGTATAAGAAGGATAAGGACCCTGGCCGGCCGCCGGTGTTATGAGATAGATATTTCCGCTAGTGCTATTTGCGCTAGTCGTCGTTCCGGGGCCGGAAGTATTTGCGTCGGACGTCTCCCCCATGGGAAAATATTGTGAATCATTGTTTACATCACTGGAAATAAATAGACCGGTATTGTATATTGCCGATCCATTGCTGTTGCCGGTTGGCACAGTGGCAACGGAGAACGTCCCCGTTGTTGTTCCACCAAAATTTAGAGTCGCGTCCGTACATGCGGCCCGCGCCGCCACCGGCGCGCCAATGAGAGCCGCCAAAACCAAGGCAATTAAAAACTTCTTGCCAGCGCGAATGGGACCCCGAAAGTCGCGAACACGGTGAGGCCGCGACGAAGTCGGGCACGTGGCGGCGCGCGAAAACGGCCGAGATTCGGCGATTTCCAGGGGGTGGCCGATCGAGACCTTTTTTGCTCGAAACATTCCTAGTCCGTTTCGCCGCTAAACGGCGCGTGAGAACCCCGGCACATCGCAATTCATAATTCGCTATCTCTAAAATCAAACACGACCGTGCGTTTGCGGACAAGGTCCTGCTTGCTGAAATGCCGGTAATAACGGAACGGCGCGTGGTTTCGACTTAGCTAGTTGTTTTCATGCAACAACACACGTCAGTGTTTAAAGCGTGTTTGAATTCGTGCAACTCCGGTGCGCCGGGCGTCCCGCGGACGAGACCGCGTCGCGCGGTTCGCCGCGGGCCTTTGCGCAAGCGAGGTGATGACGGTGGGGCCTTGGTCAATGGATCCACATAGGATGCCGCCGGCCGTGCCAGGCCCTCTTTAATGTGAAGGTCGAAAGCAGAAAAATGCGCGATGCTCGCGTTATTCTCCCCCAAATGGCGGCAGGTGGAAAAGAGGCTTGACCACAACCGTCCGGGGATGTAGCGATTTAAAAAATAGGGCGCCTGAACCTGGGGTTGTGGACGCAATCTACGATACGCAATCTACAATATAGGTCCGTCTTTACCTGGAATTCCGCGGGGTTTTGAGCCTCGGCGGTGTATTGTGCTGTTTTTTGTCAGTATTCAGCCGAATTTTTTAGGAAAGGATGTCTCCCATGCCGGCAGATCCCATTCTCGGCCAAATCATGCCTGTCGCGTTCAATTCCGTCCTCCCCAAGGGATGGGCGTTGTGCGACGGGTCGTTGATCTCAATTCAGCAAAATCAGGCCTTATTTTCGCTCATCGGCACGACATATGGCGGCAATGGTACGATCAATTTCGGTCTGCCGGATTTGCGCGGCCGGGCGATTCTCGGCTCGTCCGGTCCAGTGGGAACCTATCCCGCCGGCACCAAGGCGGGAACGACGACCGTGATGCTCACGACGTCGACGATCGCGGCCCATACACATGCGATACAGGCCTCTACGGCCGTGGGGTCCGGTAAAACGACACCACCCACCGGAAATTATTTTGGCGTGGCCGCCGACGGCAAGAAAATCTTCGGCACGCCCGGCAGCGCCGAAGTGCTTTTGGCGATTTCGACCAATGTCGCGAACGACGGCGGCAATCAGGGGCATAACAATATGCAGCCCTATCTCACAATCAATTACATGATCGCGACGTCGGGAACTTACCCGTCGCGGGATTGATCGTCCGTGGCCGCTCGACGGGCATTGGCGCGTCCGGTCAATAGTCTCATTCAACGAACCGAAATTTTTGCATGTGACGGCCCGAGAGAAGCGGATGGCTTTTCCAGGTCCCCAAACAGCGAGGAACGCAATCATGTCAGAGCAATATGTTGGCGAGATCCGGCTTTTCGCCTTTCCAAGAGTTCCGACCGGGAGCGGATGGGTCGCCTGCAATGGGCAGTCGCTGTCGATCCAAAGCTATAATGCTTTGTACGCTCTGATCGGGACGACTTACGGCGGCGACGGTGTCAGCACGTTCAACGTGCCAGACTTGCGAGGCCGCGTGCCGATCGACCAAGGCACGGGCACCGGCCTTCCCCCTTTTATTCTTGGGCAGCCCGGCGGCGAGGAAAATCATACGATCCTCGATAGCGAAATGCCGTCGCATAGCCATTCGCTGGTCTCCACGACCAATGCGGCAACGACGGCGACCCCTGGCACCGGCGTGCATCTGGCGACGGCGTCTATCGGAAATCTCTATGCGCCTCCCGTCGGCGCCGCGCCTTATGCGATCATGGCGCAACAGGCGATCGTGCCGACGGGCGGGAGCGTGCCGCACCCCAATATCATGCCGACGCTGGTCGGCAATTTTTGCATTGCGGTGGTTGGGATTTACCCCAGCTCCTGAATCGAGAGCCCCGGACTCACCCGTCGCCTCCAGTCCGTCCCGGACCTCGCGCTGTAAGTTTTTAGACAAACCAAGTCCGCGATTGGCCCGTCGGCCGGTCCCTTAGAGCGCGCTAAGTCGCGCAAACGGTAAATCGGGAACCTCATTCCATTAGGAGAGCTTCATGTCAGAGCCTTATCTCGGCGAAATCCAAGCCTTCGCTTTTCCTTGGGCCAACCAAGGCTTCAATCAAACCTGGGCCGTCTGCGCCGGTCAGACGCTGGCGGTGAGCCAATATTCCGCGCTTTTTGCGTTGATCGGCACGACATACGGCGGCAATGGCACGACGACGTTCAATTTGCCGAATTTGATCGGCAATATCGCGACCAGCCAAGGACAGGGGCCAGGCCTGACCAACCGGATTATCGGCGAGCAGCTCGGCTGGCCGAACGTGACCTTGACCGCGCAGCAGATCGCGCGTCATGGCCATTCGTTGCAAGTGGGAATCAGAAGTGCACCGAACGCCGCCCCCGGTCCGGGAACCGGCGGCTCGACGACCGCGATCGATCCCGATTTCAATGGCTTCGTGGCGTCGCCGGTCAACACGACTTTGTCGCCGACAGCCATGGCCATGACCGGCGGCAATGGCGCGCACGACAATAATCAGCCGACGCTCGCGATTGTTTATTGCATCGCCTTGTACGGGATCTATCCGAACTTCGGTTGAGTTTTGGCCGTCTCTGGATCCTTGCCGCCCGGCCTTTGCGAGATCGTCGGGCGGATCGCGCCGCAAAATCCTTCCGTCGCGCTGCGCGCGGCAACGGCTGACGACGAGCCGTTTTTGCGCGACCTGTTCACCGCGATTCGCGCGCCGGAATTCGCCGCGGCGGGCCTGCCCGAGGCGATGGTCGCGCAGCTGCTCGGCCAGCAATATCGCGCGCAACAGGCGGGCCATGCCGCCGCCTTTCCGCAAGCCGCGAGCCTCGTAATTCTGTGCGAGGGCGTGAGCGTGGGTCGCGTGCTGCTCGCCGCGCGGCTCACGGACGAGGGCTGGGCGCTGCATCTCGTCGACTTCGCCGTGGCGCCGGCCCGGCAGGGCCAGGGCCTCGGGAGCGATCTGATCGAGGCGCTCGCGCGCGCGGCGCGCGTGACGGGCGCGGCGGCGCTCACCCTCTCGGTGCTCGCGACCAACACGAAGGCTCGGCGGCTCTATGAGCGGCTCGGATTTGCGGAAGCCGAGGCCGGGGTTCATACCGCCATGATCAAGCGCCTCTAGGCGCGAAGGCGTCAGGCGGCGGCGTGGACCGCCGGCCGCAGGCGCTCGTATTCGGCCCGGACGAGGGCCGCGCCATAGACCCGCTCGAGCCGGCGGATCGTGAAATGCCCCGAGGCGATCGATTGGAAATGGGCGGCGAAGGCGTAATTGATCGCGGCGCCCCCTGCCGCGCCAAGAACCGGGATCGCTTGGGCCGCGAGCTTTTGCGACACGACGACTCCAAATCGCGCGCCGATCAGCGAGACGAATCTGAGAAGCGCGGGCGCGGCCTGATCCGCGACGCCGCGTTCCAGGGCAAACCGGCTCGCCTCGGAGACGGCCTTCGCAAGCAGACCGCGAACGGCGAAGTAACCACTTTCGCTAAATTCGCGGCCCCCGTCATGCGCGCCCATCGCGAACACCTGCAGGCACGCGAGCGCCGCGTCGGGATCAGAGAGGTCTTCGCCTTCCGATTGCGCGATTCCGGCGATGGCGCGCAGAATGACGATGGTCGAGACCGGAAGCTCGAGCGGCAGGCTCGCGAGGCCGAAAAAGCCGCCCGCGGCACCCGTCATCGTGACCGCGGCCTTGTGCGCGATCCGCGATCGACGCCCCGAACGTTCCCGCGTGCCCAAACTGCGCAGTGCGACGGCGAGCGCGTTCGCGATCGCTTTCTCCGTCGCGTGATGGACGGCATTGGCGAGAGCGGGCGGCAGCAGGCCTTCGAGCGAACCGAGCCGCCGGGCGCCCATCGCGGCGAGGCGCATGGCGAAATTGGTTTGTTCGAGCGCGCGAATGGCCGCCGCCAAGGCGCGCCGGTCCTCGGGATGCAAGCCGATGCCGTTCCATTCGGCGAGACCCACTGGCGGGGCGGGAAGATTGGCGTTCGCGGGAAAATCCGGATGGGTGCTCATGACATGGCTCTGGCGCACTGGCTGTTCCTGGTGAAGGTCGCTAACCGGCGTTTGGTTCCCCCGAACGTCCGGCCGGCCATTCCTGTGCACCGGCGAAAGGGGAGGGGAGTTAGGGTTTGACGCCAATTGGCTTTTGCGGGAGTCTGCGCCCGCCGCGCGGGAACGCCGGTCTGCTTGTCGCGAGGAGCTTCCATGCCCATCCGTATCACGAAATCACTTTGTCCGGCGGCCGTTATCGCCGTAGCTTTTGCTTCGACACTTTCTTTGACCTCTGGGACCGTGATGGCCAAATCGGCCATTCAACAAGAATGTAGTGCGAAATATCAAGCGGCCAAGGCGGCCAATACGCTGAACGGCCAAACCTACAATCAATTCTACAAGCAATGCGCGGCCGAAGCGAAAGCCGCCCCGGCCACCGCGACGCCCGCCGCGGCACCGGCAACGCCAGCGGTGGCGCCGTCATCAGCGCCAGCCTCGGCCGCTCCCGTGAAAACCGTCGCCCCTCCGGCTCCGGCGCCCACCGCACCGGCCGCCGCCGGGACCCCCGTGTTTCCCAAGGCCATTTCGGCGGCCTACGCAAGCGAGTCGCCGGGCGTGGCGCGCCGGAAGACGTGCGACGATCAATACAAAGCCAATAAGGCGACCGGCGGCAATGCCGGTTTGAAGTGGATCGAGAAGGGCGGCGGGTATTACAGCGAATGCAACAAGGCGCTCAAGCAATAAGGCTTCGCGTCTCGGCTGTTCCGTCGAAATTCAGGCGCCCAAGCCGAACATGACCGGCTTGGGCGGAACCTCGATTCAGGGCTACGAAACGTAAGCGTAAGCGGCTCCAACGACCCCCGCGAGGCCGAGCACAATCGCCGAATAATAGGGCCAGCGGTGTTTGCGCACGATGATGGCAATCGTCGCGACGGCGATGGAAATATGAAGCGCCGTCGTGGCGACGGTCAAAATATGATGACGCCGTTCGTGGACCTCGGCGGACCGGAGCTTGGTATCGACGTCGCGCTCGAGCGCCTCGCCTTTCTCATGGAGTTCTTTTTCGTCGGCTTCATTCTTCTTCGCCGACGCTTTGAAGGCATCGGCGACGGGACCTGGCTGCACCGAAGCGGCGGCGATGTCATACATGTTTTTCTTGAGGCTCTTGGCCTGAAAGAAACTCCAATTGTCCGTGGCTCGGTTTTGAAACAGAACGGAGTCATTCTTGTCGCCGATCGAAGCGGCTGTTTCGATTGTCTCGAGCGACCCGGCGGTGGCGGCGACCACGGCCAGGATCGCAATCGTGACCGACACTTTCATCAGGAAAGCGTCGCCGCTGTGGGCTACGTGTTCGGCGTGCTCGGCGTGTTCAAAATGTTCGGTCGGTGATTCGCTCATGACAGTCCCCCAGCAAGAGCTTGACTTTGTGGCACTCTCGCCGTGCTCCCGCAACAATGGCCAAAGACAAGTATTCCGGCTCGGCGGGCAAGCGCATGGACACACACTCGGGCTCCCCCTATAAAGTGGCCGCGCTCCGGCCTCCCGGTCGGTTTTGGTTTGGCCATCAGCACCCGGACTCCTCCATGCAGGCTCCCCCTCTCCGTCCCGATTTGAAGGATTCCAAATCTCAGCGTCAAACGATGGTGGATTGCCAAATCCGGACCTTCGACGTGACGGATCAGCTTGTTCTTGCTCGGTTCGAGAAGGTCGCGCGCGAACAGTTCTTGCCGGACGCTTTCCGCGACCTCGCTTATTCCGACATAGGTTTCACCATTCCGGCCTCCGCCGGAGGTGGCGAGGCGCGTTATCTCTTGACGCCGCTGGTTCTCGCTCGGTTGCTCCAGGGCGGTCGCGTTGGGGCGAGCGACAAGGTTCTCGATATTGCCGGCGGCACGGGCTATTCCACAGCCATTCTGGCGGGGCTCGCGTCTGACGTCGTGGCGCTCGAGGCCAATGCGGCCTTGCGCGAGGATCTCGAGAATCGGGTCGCGGCGGCGGGTTTACGGAACGTACGGACACTCGAAGGGCCGCTCGAACGTGGGGCCGCCGGGGAGGCGCCATTCGACGTGATTCTCGTGAATGGCGCGGTTGAGACCGGGCTCGATACGCTGTTCGCGCAATTGGCCGAGGGCGGGCGTCTGCTGACGATTTCGCGTTTCGGCAACGATCCCACCGGGCGCGCGTCGAAGGCGGTGGTTTACGAGAAGACGAGCGGCGAGGTGAGTGGTCGGGTTCTTTTCGACACGTCGGCTCCCGTCCTTGCGGCTTTCCGGAAACAGCCCGCCTTCGTTTTTTGAGGCCCATGAGGTGGCGTAAGCGCGGCTATACGCCGCCGGCGCTCTGACGATGTCGGACTTGCGCCGGGACCAGCCCGGCCGCCACGCCTCGGAGGGCGAGGCGTGGCTCGATTCAGAGCTGTCGATAAATCAAATATTTGCACCGGCGAGCCCCGACTCGCGGCCCACGAGATGGTTTAAAAATCATTAACTATTGTCGCATTTTTGTTCCACCGGACGCTTTTTCGCGCGTCTTTGGTTTCTCCGGCTCGTAATCCTCTATGTTGGCGCTGGGCAGCTATCGGCCTTAATAGCAGCCGGGATCAAAATGGGTCATAGGCGCAGAGGCATGTTGATGAGTGGGTTTCCAGGCCGGCGCGCCGGTTTGATACAGCGCATAGCGGATTCGAATCCGGCATATGCAGCTATCGCAATGATCATTGTTTCAGGGGTTGCGGATCTTCGCGCTCCAGTTCGCGCGGAGACGATTTCGAGCGCGTTGTCGCGGGCCTATGGCAGCAATCCCGATCTCAACCAGCAGCGCGCGGCGGGCCGCGCGTCGGACGAGGGGGTCTCGCGCGCCGTGTCGGGCTATCGTCCGCAGCTCTCCGCCACCGCCAGCTACGGCTATAATCAAATCAACGGCGTTCTCAGCGGCGCGACCGTCAAGGGGCCTTCCTATCCGACGACGGCCGGCGTGACGTTGACGCAAAACGTCTTCAACGGCTTCCAGACGCTCAATTCCGTGCGGCAAGCCGAGTCGAACGTGCTTCAATCGCGCGAAACGATTCGCAATACCGAGCAAAACACGCTTCAAAACGGCGCGACCGCTTATATGAACGTGTTGCGCGATACGGCGATTCTCGATCTCAACAAGAACAATATCACGGTTCTCGAAGAGCAGCTCCGGCAGACGCGTGACCGGTTCAAGGTCGGCGAAGTCACACGGACGGACGTCGCGCAGGCGGAATCCAGCCTTGCCACGGCTCGCTCGAACTATTTTACAGCGCAATCGAATCTCGAAAATAGTATCGCTGTCTATCGTCAGATTATCGGCGTGCAGCCCTCGAGGCTCGAGGCCGCGCGGCCCATCGATGCCTTGTTGCCCCGCGCCTTGCCCGAGGCCGTTTCACTCGCTTTGTCCGAGCATCCCGCGATTCAAGCGGCTCTTCACAACGTCGATGTGGCGGCGGCCCAGGTGAAGATCAACGAGGCGCAGCTTTATCCGACGGTGAACTTGGTCGGGAATTTCGAGAATAACACCGAATATTCCGGAGTTCCGTCCAATCATTTTTGGAATGGAAGCATTCTTGGCCAGTTGTCCGTTCCGATTTATTCGGGCGGCGCCACCTTTGCCTTGGTCCGGCAATCCAAGGAGCTCCTGTCGCAGGCGCAGCTTCAGGCTGATATTCAGCGCGATTCGGTCCGCGCCTCGGTCGTGTCGTCGTGGGGTCAGTTGGAGTCCGCGAAGGCGGTGATTCGCTCGTCGCAAGCGGCGGTCAAATCCGCCGAAATCGCTCTCGATGGCGTGCGCGAGGAGGCGAGAGTTGGGCAACGCACGACACTCGACGTCCTCATTGCTCAGCAAACGCTTTTGAGCGCGCGCGTCAATCTCGTTTCCGCGCAACGGGATCGCGTGGTCGCAAGCTATGCCGTGATGGCGGCCGTGGGTCAGCTCTCCGCCGCTAATCTCTCGTTGGATGTCGTACAATACAATCCGATGATCCATTATACCCAAGTCCGGGACAAGTGGTTTGGCTTGCGGACCCCGGACGGCCGTTAACCCTATTTCGAGACTTTGCCGGTTTCGGTTAATTCCTGGTGAATAGGAGGCCCGCGAGAGCTTGCGGACCACGGGTCTGGGCCACTAAGTTAACAATATGGAAACTAAAAAGGCTGGCGGCGCGGACCTCCGATTCGGGAGGAAGCGGCTCTGGCCTCGGGATGACACGGGGTTCGATGAGAACGTTTTGCGGCGGTTTCGGAAACTCAGTTGAACCATCTCATGCCTTGGCGGGTTCCATGACCGCCGCGTGACGCGTGTCTGCCGTGCGAGCCTTGCCTTGGAGGGCTGTCCAACCGGATGGCGTTGCTCGGCGGGTCGGCAAGCGCTCTCTTTTTAAGACGTTGAGCCTGTTCAGCGACGAAAGCCGGGGCGGCGGACGTTGGATACGCTTTAGAAGAAAGATGAGAGGCCATGAGCGCAATCGATACATTCAAGACTGGTTCGGGAAGCACGGAACCTCGGGTTTACGAGCCGTCGATGGAGGAGATACTGGCATCGATCCGGCGCATCATCGCGGACGATCAGTCCTTGCCGGGGCGCGCGTTGCAGCGCGAGGGCGAGGCCAGTCTTCGGGCTGCCTTGGATGGAGCTCAGCCGAAACAAGATTCCGGCGCGGATAGTTCCGCGAACGGCGCTCTTTCGCAGGAAAGACCGGTCTTTCTTCGCGGGACCAGCGATAGCGCGGCCGTGCTTCGCCACCCCGCCGCGCAAGCGCAACAGCAAGCCGCCGAAGCGAAGGTGGAACTCGCCGCGCTCGCATCGCGGATGGTTCCCCCGGCCGCAATACAAGGACGAATCGCGGCGCCACAATTCGCGATGCCCGATGCGCCGCGGACCGTCGAGCCTCAGGCCGAGGCGCCCGCGCCCCAGCCCGTTTTCGATCGTCCCGAGACCGCTCCGGCGGTGAGTTCACAGCCGGACGAGCGACTTGCCGCGGCTCCGGAGGCGCCCGCCGCTGAAAATCTTCCCAGTTTGTTCTCGGAAATGACGAGCAAGGCTGTTGCCGATGCGTTCAACCAGTTGGCCGCGAGCCGGTTGATTGAAAATGACGAAGCCGTCAAGGATATCGTCCGCGATATATTGCGCCCGATGTTGAAGAGCTGGCTCGACGACAATTTGCCCAGCATGGTCGACCGCTTGGTGCGGGCCGAAATCGAGCGGGTCGCGCGCGGCGCTCGCTGATTCGATTTCCGAACGCCTTCAGCCTGTTTCCCGGACGCCCCGCGTTGACTTCGCGGGGCGTCTCCGTTTTTTAGCGGCGACGATACCCATATTGGCAGGGTCAGGCCTATCCCTCTCGCTAAAGAATTGAGCCATGGACAAGACATTCGATCCCGCGTCCGTCGAGCGCCGGATCTCGCAGGCATGGGACGAAGCCGAGGCCTTCAAGGCGGGGCGTCCTGAGCGGGCAGGGGCCAAACCCTTCACGATCGTCATTCCGCCGCCGAACGTCACCGGCGTTCTGCACATGGGGCATGCGCTCAATAATACGTTGCAAGACATTTTGTGCCGGTTCGAGCGCATGCGGGGGCGCGACGTTTTATGGCAACCCGGAACCGACCATGCCGGCATTGCGACGCAGATGGTGGTCGAGCGCCAGCTGGCCGAACGCCAGGAGCCGAACCGCCGGACCCTCGGGCGGGCCAAATTTCTCGAACGCGTCTGGGCTTGGAAGGCGGAATCGGGCGGCGCCATCGTCGGTCAGCTGCGCCGTCTCGGCGCCTCCTGCGACTGGTCGCGCGAGCGGTTTACGATGGACGACGGATTGTCGCGCGCGGTCGTCAAGGTCTTTGTCGAGCTCTATAAGCAGGGCCTGATCTACAAGGACAAACGGCTCGTCAATTGGGACCCGAAGTTGTTGACCGCGGTGTCCGACATCGAGGTCGTGTCCGTCGAGACCAAGGGCAGCCTCTGGCATTTCCGCTATCCCGTGGTCGACGCGCAGGGGACGCCGACGGGCGAGACGATCGTCGTCGCGACCACGCGTCCGGAGACCATGCTCGGCGATACGGGCGTCGCCGTCCATCCCGAGGACGAGCGCTATACCCATCTGCATGGCAAGTTCGTGCGGCTGCCATTGGTCGGACGTCTCATTCCGGTTGTCGCGGACACCTATTCCGATCCCGAAAAGGGGACCGGCGCGGTCAAGATCACGCCCGCGCATGATTTCAACGATTTCGAAGTTGGTCGCCGTCACGATCTCGCGCTGATCAATATCCTCGACGCCGAGGCACGCCTCTTTTTGCAGGGCAATGAAGCCTTCACGGCGGGTTTGGCGGATTCCCGCGAGGCGGCCGAGACCGTCTTGCATTTCCATGGTCTTTCCCGCGAGGAAGCCCGCAAGCGCATTGTCGAATTGCTCGACGAACGGGGGCTGTTGGAGCGAATCGAGCCGCATCAGCACACGGTGCCGCATGGCGACCGCTCGGGCGTCGTGATCGAGCCTTGGCTGACCGATCAATGGTATGCCGACGCCAAGACGCTGGCCGGGCCGGCTCTTGCCGCCGTCCGCGACGGCCGCACCCGTTTCGTGCCGAAAAATTGGGAAAAGACCTTTTTCGAATGGCTCGAAAACATCCAGCCCTGGTGCATCTCGCGTCAGCTGTGGTGGGGGCACCAAATCCCCGCATGGTACGGGCCGGACGGGCATGTTTTCGTCGAGGCGAGCGACGCGGAGGCGCAGGCCGCGGCGCTCCGCCATTACGGCAAGGCGACGCCCCTGAAGCGCGACGAAGACGTGCTCGATACCTGGTTTTCCTCGGCGCTGTGGCCGTTCTCGACGCTGGGCTGGCCCGACAATACGGCGGATGTCGCGCGTTATTACCCGACCGATGTCCTCGTCACCGGCTTTGACATCATCTTTTTCTGGGTGGCCCGGATGATGATGATGGGGCTGCATTTCCTCGGCGAAGTGCCGTTCCGCGACGTTTATATGCATGCCCTCGTGCGTGACGCGAAGGGCGCGAAAATGTCGAAATCGAAGGGGAACGTCATCGATCCCCTCGCGCTCGTCGACGAGTTTGGCGCCGATGCCTTGCGCTTCACCTTGGCGGCGATGGCGGCGCAGGGACGCGACATCAAGCTTTCGACCCAGCGGGTCGAAGGCTACCGCAATTTCGCGACCAAGCTTTGGAACGCCTCCCGTTTCGCCGAGATGAATGGCTGCGAGCGCGTCGCCGGGTTCGATCCGCGCGGCGCGGGCGTCGCCCTCAATATTTGGATCCTCGGAGAGACGGCGAAGGCCCAGGCCGAGGTCACGGCGGCGATCGAGACCTATCGATTCAACGATGCGGCGAATGCCGCCTATCGCTTTATCTGGAACATTTTCTGCGATTGGTATGTCGAGCTGTCGAAGCCGTTGCTGCAAGGCGAGGCGCCGGCGGGCGTCAAGGCCGAGACCCAGGCCACCACGGCTTTCGTTCTCGACGAGATCGTCAAGCTTTTGCACCCGTTCATGCCCTTCATCACGGAGGAGCTATGGGCGATCAAGGGCGAGGCGGGGCCGCCGCGCGAGACCCTTTTGGCGCTGGCGCCGTGGAGCGATCTCGCGGGCCTCGAAAACGCCGGAGCCGAGGCCGAGATTGGCTGGATTCTCGATATCGTGTCGGAGGTGCGCTCCATCCGGTCCGAAATGAACGTGCCCGCCGCCGCGCAAATCGCGCTCGTGTTGGTCGGCGCTCCGGCGGACGTGGTGGCGCGCGCGGAAGATTGGGGCGACACGCTCAAGCGCATGGCGCGGCTCTCGGGGATTGCGAGCGCCGCCGAGGCGCCGCCGCAATCGGTCCAAGTGCTGGTCCGGGGAACGACGGTCGCCTTGCCGTTGCAAGGGGTCGTCGACTTCGCGACCGAAAAAGCGCGTCTCGGCAAGGAAATCACGAAGCTCCAGGCGGAGGCCGAGAAAATCGAAGCCAAACTCGGCAATGCCGATTTCATCCGCAAGGCGCGCGAGGATGTGATCGAGGAACAGCATGAGCGGCTCGAGGATGCGCGCGGGCGCATCGCGAAACTCTCAGCGGCGCTTTCGAGAATTGGACCGGGTTAGGCGCGGCGCCGCCGCCCCGCGTCTTTCTTAAAAGCTCTTCACGTTCTTTTCTTATCCGGCCTTAACTCTTTCCCGCGGAACCAAGTTTCAAAGCGCGCGCAAAGCGGCGATCGATAAAATTGTACCTATTCGCGAAAGGCGAGGTCAAAGCGGTGGTGGTGGGGTGATGACGCAATAAGTCACCACCAGGAACACCGGAATGCCAATCGCCAAGGGAAACGCAAGGACGACGACCGCCATCGTCCTTTCCACGAAACAGCTCGAACTCGTTCGCCGGGCCGCCCTCGTCCGGGCCATGATGGGGACCGCTGTCCGCGTCAGTGTCAGCGACATCGTGCGTGAAGCGCTCGCCGCCTACATGCCGAAGCTCGAAGCCGAAATGATCGGCTTCGCCGCTTCCAGCCAAACGCCGGCGGTGCGGGCATGAGCGCGCCGGATCATTTCATTCCGGCTGGCCTCGCCGAACTCAAGACGCCCGAAGGCACGTTCCTGATCCAAGAGCGCCGGTCGCGTCCTCGCGATCCCTCGGCGCCAAAACCAGAAACGAGCCCCACGCCCGAGAAAGAGACGCACGCCTTCTCTCCGGCCATGTCGGCCCTGGCTGGCGTGATCATTTTGGGTGTCTTGGTTGGCAGTTACACCGTTAAATACGATCTTGCGATCGGCCACGCGCAGGGAGCGCCTGCTATCCCCGCGGTCGGGTTTATTGCGCTCCAGCTCTTTTTGGCCTGCTCGTCCTACCGGCTATTTCACGCGGTGCGGCAATATCGGGACGTTTGGTCCTATGTCGGGCACCGGCTATTGCGCTATCTCCCGGCGACGATTCCCGCCGTCCTCTTGGGTTTTGTCGTGGCGCAGTTTTCGGGAATTCCGGCTCTCCAGACAAAGATCTCGAGCCTGCCCGCGAATTTGATGATGATGGCGGACATGGTCGGTGTTTCCGACATCGATAGCGCGCATTGGCGTTTGAAGATCGAACTCATCATGTCGATTTCCGCCGGCGTAACCTGGTTTACTCCGCTCCGCCGGTTCCTTCCCGCTATCCTTCTTGCTTGCCTTGCGGTCAATATTGCCTATCTCAACGGCGAGCCCGCGCGGCAGAATATCTTGACCCTTCATGGCGTGCTGACCGCGGACGGCTATCTCCCCTTCCTGGCCTTCGGCGTGGCGTTGCATCATCTGGTCCTGAACCGGTCATCCGCGGGCTGGCAAATCGTTGCGGCGGCGTCCGTCGTGCTGGTTTTCTTTTCCAATACCCCGGTGCACGGCCTTTGGACCGTGGCATCCCTCGGCGTGTTGACGGCGATCGCGGCCGGCCGCCTCCAGTTCCTTGGCAAGCTCACTTGGTTGGTGCGCCTCGGCAATCTCGCCTTCCCGATTTACGTCGTCCATTTCGTCACGGGCTTTGCCTTGATCCGCGGGATGGAAATGGTTGGCATTCCTCCGGCCGTTGCAATGCTTGCGGCGGCGGGCGCCGCGATTTTGCTCGGACAGCTGTTCCATGTCGTGTTCGAGCGTCCAGCCGCCACTCACGCACCCGTCCTTATCGCGGCGCTTGCGGTCAAGATGCCTCTGTTGCGCCGCCTAAGGAGCTCCGTCGCTCAAACCGCGCTGGCTTCGGCAACAAGTTGAGGGGACCGTACGAAGGCCAAGGCCCATGGGATTATGAGCCGGTTTCCCTCGGCCCATAATCCACGGCGGCTGAGGCAAGAACAACACGCCGAGTCTATATTTCGCACGAAGTTAATCGTTATTAAGACGCTGATATTGTTGCGCCACCGACACACGTGCCATTGATCTTAGCGTTAATGGAAGAGTCGAAGATTAAAGCCGCTTTTCAGCCATAAACCCTCCGCTAAACTAACCCGTTCTTGAGCGACAGATAAACCGTCGCGCAAGTCCGTCGAAGCCTGGAGACTGGTTTTACCGCTGGCCGCCAGGAGTGGAGTAGGGCTTGCCGCCATCTTGGGCGGTCTGTGTTCTAAGCCGCGAAATTTTAAAATCTTAGCTGGTATCGTCAAGTGGGTTCGTACGGTGGGGGCCGTTGAGGTCAAAATGAATGTGCTCAATCTCGAGACCTCAAGGGGTTCGGCCTGCCGCCAGGCTGGGGCCGCGACCGATCTGCGCCATTCGCAAATCGAACCGCTCACCGGCGGCGGAGGCGTCGCGGCACGTCGGCGGGGCGTGCTCATGCCCTTCGTGATGCGTTACGCCGGCGTGTTTTGCCTTTCGGTGGCCGTCGTGTCCGCCGCCGCGCTCGCGCCGGGAAGCCGGAGTGCTTGGGCGTTCGACGGCAATAGCGCGGGCGACAACGCGCCGCTGCAAATCTTCAAAAATCCGAAGGCCGCTTTGCGCGCCGGGTTGGAAGGCGTGCGGAGCGGCCATTCGCGCTCGGCGCTCGCGGCGCTCGAATATGCGGCCGAGGGCGGGGAATCGCTGGCGCAGTGGAAGCTTGGGAGGATGTATGCGGACGGCGATGGTGTCCCCCATGACGATGCCAAGGCCTTCGAATATTTCTCGCAAATCGTCGAAAACTACAACGAAGACGATGCCGATCCGAGGCAGGCGCCCTTTGTTTCGAGCGCGTTCGTGGCGCTCGGCGTCTACAATCTCAATGGCATCGCGAATTCCGGCATCGCCCCAAACAGCGCGCGCGCGCTCGAAATGTTTCACTACGCCGCCGTGAATTTCGGCGATGCGAATGCGCAATATAATTTGGCCCGCATGTATCTCGATGGGACTGGCGCCGAAAAGGATGGGCGCCAGGCGGCGCGTTGGCTGTTCCTGGCCGCCGACAAAGGGCATATCGAGTCGCAGGCGCTTCTCGGGCAAATGCTCTTCACGGGTCATGAGGGGGTTCAAAAGCAGCGGGCCCGCGGCCTGATGTGGCTCTCGCTCGCTCATGACGGCGTCACCGATCCGGTCAAGGATCAATGGATTCTCGACCTGTATGGCAAGGCGATGAGCGCGGCGAGCAATGAAGACCGGCAGATTGCCTCGGTCTATTTGGACGAGCGGCTGAAAAGGCGCAATTAGCGCCAAGGTTCGAGCGGTCCGGCCTCGATATTGGTTGTCGCAATGGCGGGGGAGCGGCCTTGCCGCTCGCGCTTGATCTCTTGGGTCAGAGACTAGGCAGCGTCGGCCCGTAGCTGCTTCAACACGCCGCGTGGCCCGGATTTGTTTCCGCGAGCGATATATCGTGAAGGCACTTCGTCGGAAACCGACGTCTCGATGATCGTCAGAAGCCCCGATCGCGTCGGTCGGGCGCCATGGAACGCCGCCGCGACGGCGCGGACCACCAAAACGGAATCGCCGTCGCGACAAAAAGAAGATCCGGCGCGGCGCTGGCACCCGTCACTTTCGCGCAAGCTTGTTGCTCGAATATGAGCAGCATCAATCATCCTAGGAAATGCCTCGGTGCGGCCGGCTTTCCGAGATCGGACGGGTCTGCCGATCAAGTCGGGCGCAAGTGTTTCAGGGTGGTGATTTCCCGCGGGACGATTCGCGACAAGGAGCCTCGATGTCTGTCAATTCCGAAACTTCCGCGACCCCCGAGCTGCGCATTGCCGTGGTGACGCCGACCCGATTGCAGCGAATTGGCGGCACGGAAGATGGGGAGCTGTTCGTCGAGCGGGCGATGCGAAGCGCGCTGGCGCAGGTTTGCGAACAAACGGTCAAAATTACCTTTGTCGTCGGCGTCGATGCCGATGCCGTCGTGCCGGCGGTTCTGTCGTCGCGCGCGGATACGGTGATTGCGCGAAGCGAGGGGCGTTCGCAAATTCTCGCCTTGAACGCGGCGCTCGCGAAAGTCGGGCCGGAATTTCACTTCGTGACGTTCCTGGAAGACGATGATCGTTGGCAACCAAATTATCTCACCTGGGTCTTCGCCGCCTTGACCCAATATGATTTCGTGTCGTCGACCCAGCTCGAGGTCGACGAAAACGACCAGATTATCCGCATCAACGATTTCCCGACGCCGTCGGGCTGGATCATGCCCTACAGCACCTTGGACCGCGTCGGTCATGTCGATGTTCGCTCGAAGTGGCACTACGACAACGAGTGGCTCGGTCGTCTCGCGGAACGCGGTCTCAGCCGCTGCCATCTTGTCGAGGTCACGGCGCCGATCACGCTCGCGACCTCGCAACAGAGCCGCCCGTGGATCGCCAATGTCATCCGCAACGGCGGCCCGCGGATCGCCGTGCAGCGCCATCCCTCGACCGTTCCGCTCGTCATTCGCCAAATGCATTCGGGCTCTGGCAGCACGGCGGTCGCGACCAACAGCATCGCATCGATCGAGAGCAAGAACGAATATGCGGCGCTGGTCGCGCGCTATGGGCGGATTCCGTGGTAATCAAACGATATTGACCGCGGTCATATCCCGCGGTTCGTCGATTTACGTGAATGGATTTGATGGAAAGCCAGACGTCTTGCTTTCCATCAAATTTCATCTTGGCAACCCATGCCGTCATGGTCGTGCTCGTCACGGCCATCCACGCCGGGACATCGCGGTTTCAATGACGGAAGTGGGAGCAATGTCGCGGCGTGGATGACCGGCACGAGGCCGGTCATGACTGCGCTGGCGCCGCAATGAGAATTGCCGCCGCCCTTACCCCTCATCCCGCCAAGATCAGCGGCCTTGAACTCGCCGCATGTTCCTTGACGACGGCGCCGGCGGGATCGACCTCGCGCAGATAGACGTCGTAGCCCCACAGATCCGCCAAATGCTGCAGCACTTCGCGCGTCTCGCGTTCGTCGAGGCGCTGGGAATTGAGGATGCTGTGCTGAAGAATGAGGCGGCGGTCGCCCGCGAGATCGACATCGACGACCTGAATGTCGGGATCGATCAAGGCGACGTCATATTGGCGCGCGAAGGCGCGGCGGAGCTGCCGGTAGCCGCGCTCGTCGTGGATCGTCTCGACCTTCATGTCCTTGGCGCGCTCGCCCTCGTCGACGACATGGAACAGTTTCCAGCGCCGCATGAGATTCGGGCTCAGGAACTGCGAGATGAAGCTTTCGTCGCGGTAATTGGCCCAGACGTCGCGAAGCACGCCCCAGGAATCGCCGGTTCCCGCGATATCCGGGAACCATTCGCGATCCTCTTCGGTGGGGACCAGCGTGATTCGCTCGAGATCCTGCATCATCGCAAAGCCAAGCGCATAGGGATTGATGCCGCTGTAACGGCGATCGTCGAAGGTCGGCTGCATCACGACATTGGTGTGCGACGTCAGGAATTCGAGGAAGGATCCCTCGGAAATCTGACCGGTCTGGTAGAGCCGGTTCATGATCATGTAGTGGCAATAGGTCGCGCAGCCTTCGTTCATCACCTTGGTCTGCGATTGCGGATAAAAATATTGCGCGATGAGGCGGACGATGCGGATGATTTCGCGCTGCCACGGCCGCAACCGCGGCGCGGTTTTTTCGAGGAAATACAGGATGTTTTCCTGTGGCAGTTCGAGCAGCGA
>JARLIW010000075.1 GCA_031291515.1 Beijerinckiaceae bacterium
GCTCCGGCTCGACGCAAGCCGACAATTCGCATCCGGGAACGACGGGCGGCGGAACGGACCATGATCCCGCGATCATGATGACTCTCGTCAAGGGCAATTACAGCCCTCCGAAAAAATGGACGAAAGACGGCGGCGTCACCGTGATCGCGAAGGGCGATCAGCGGATCGACCTAATCGCGGCCACGCGCTTCGCCGGGACAGAACCTCCCGCCGTCAAGGACACGACGAGCCAGACCAAGCATGGCAAGCCCATAAAGGTCACGCAGTTCGCGATGCTGGACCCGCCCCAGGCCGGGACGCAACCGCGGTCCTTCGCCCAGGTTCTGTCGGGCGTCCAAGCCTATGCCGCGCCGGACCCGCGCGACAATGGCGCTCCGCAAAGCGCTATCGCTCTCGCGGCCGCCGCGCCCGGCCCCGAAACGCCGGCGCAGCCCGCCGTCCAGCTCCGAGGCCCCGTCGATGCCGCCACGCCGCGCGAGACGCCGGCGTCCCAACCCGCCGTGACCAAGTCGGCCCCGATCAAGCCAGCCCCGATCAAGACGGCATCGGCCAAGCCCCCGGCGCCCAAAAAACAGATCGGGAAAACGTCGGTGGCGAAGGCAGTTCCGGCCACGGCCGCGCCAGCGCCAACTGTCGTGGCGGAAGCGCCTGCCCCGGCGCCCGTGGCCCCGCCGGCCGAACCGGCGACCAACGCGCCGGCAACGCCCTATGGGACACTAAGCGGTTCCGCCGCTCCCGTGGTACCCGCGGGGTTCATGCGGACCTCCGCCGAAAATTACGCGACGGCGCCTAGCGCCGAGACCGCCAGACCGGCTGTGATCCCCGCATCGTCCAAACCCAAGGCGGCGGCGAAAGCCGGCTCTCCCACGAAAACGGCGACCCGGCCAATCCAATTGCATGTGGCCTCCGCCGAAAAGCCGACCCCGGTTCACAAACACCTCGCCTTGGCCACGAAAGTCGAGACGCCCGAGGCGAAATGACGTGAACGCAAGGCCGCTTTATTTCGCGGTCAGATTTTAGGCGCCGTTGATAGCCATCTGTGGCCGCCTTTGCCACGGTCAAATGCTCGCCCGAATAAGCTTCAGACTTTCCGAAGTATCCCGAGGATCATGATGTGGCCATCACATTGGACCACGCGGTCAGGGCCAGGGCGGCGGGATAGTGGACTTGGTTGATGGCGACATGACTAAATCCTGCCTGCATGAGATAGGTCCACGCATCGGCGCCAAATTCCGTATGCACGATAAAATCCTGCGCATCGACCTTGGGATCGCCGTGATAGCTTGGCGGAAGCCCCGCGCGGCCCCGCGTCATCCGACCGATGATTGTAGGGACCGTGAAGCAAAGACGCCCACCCGCGGCCAGGACACGACGGCATTCTTCGAGGGCTCGGACCGGCTGGCTCACATGTTCGAGCGTATCGGAATGAATAACGAGATCGAATGAGCCGGTTGCGTAAGCGAGATTGTGCATATCGACGGTCGGATAATCGGCGCGCACGTAATGAGGCAGGGCGGAAAGTTCATGTGACAGCCCCTCGGCCCCGTTGATATCGAGAATTCGAAGGGGTGTCGCCGCGCTGTCCTTGATAAAATCTCTTAGCGTGGACCGCGCCCCGATGACATCGCAAACGGCATTGCCAAGCGCGACGATGCGAAGATTCGCCCCGCAGTTTTGGCACGCACAGCCTTGCTGGTCATCGACATAGGCGGTCTCATATTCGCTCAATTGCCAAGCTGAAATGAGTTCAGGCCATAAAACCTTGCGCGACGAAAATTCCCGGCAACCACAAACCGAACAAACGCTCATCGCTACCGCTTTCGTGAATTGGGGCGTGCGTCGCCCTGGCCTTGAGGCCCGGACAGGCGGCGCCAAAGCTCCCCCGCAAACCACGATATCGTTAGTTTAAAACGAGAGCGAGCTCTTATCGCTTTGGTGACACCACCAAAGCGGAGCATCGCAGACTCTCGAAGCAGACTCTCGAATGAGGGGGGCGATCGCTTGGGTGCGGCCACCCAAGCGATGCGAGACGCTTACGCCGCGCGCTGGGTCTCGACGGCCTTGAGGCCGCGCGTCTGGATCTCGATTTGCCGGGGCTTTTGCGCCTCGGGAATCTCGCGGACGAGATCGACGTGCAACAGGCCATGTTCCAAGGTGGCGCCGGTGACTTGGACATGATCGGCGAGTTGGAAGCGCCGCTCGAACGCGCGCGCGGCAATGCCTTGATACAACACCTCGCCGCGGCCCCGCGCCCCGGCTTTTTCGTCGTCTTGGGGCGTCGTGGCCTTCGAGCCGCGAATGGTTAGCCCATTTTCCTTCGATTCAATAGACAGTTCGTTTTCCGCGAAGCCCGCGACCGCCACGGTGATCCGGTAGTTGAGCTCGCCCGTCCGCTCGATATTGTAGGGCGGATAGCCCGGGAGGCTATCGGGCGCGGAGACCTGGTCGAGCAGGGTAAACAACCGGTCAAAGCCGACGGTGGAGCGGTAGAGCGGCGAAAGATCGAATTGACGCATGACATATCCTCCTGAAGAAGCGACATGAGAGAAAACGCCCGCCACAGGGCCAAGCGCCCTCTCAAACTTGAACCGAACGCCAGCTGCTCGCGGCTGCGAGTTTCAAGCCGGAACGCCCGAGTCCGCGCGTCCGTTTGGCCCGCGCCATAAAAAAATGGGAACGCCGGAAAACATTCGCAAGAGTGTGGCAAAGTGCCCGAATCAAAAAAACGGCTTGCGGAGATCGCCCCGGCGCTTTTCGCTAGGATGACTCCCGGGCCGGCCTGGCCGGTTGCCTCGCGCGGCCGGCCAGGCCGGCTTCCCTAAGACCGACGGCCCGAGTGCATATCGCTCTCTTTCTAAAAACTAGAGCGCTATTTTATTCCCAACAGTCTGAAACTGATTGGAAAAGCGCTCTAGGGCCGAAAATTGCTTGAGGGAAAGGGAGGTCGAAACTGGAACAGGGAAGTCATGCAAATCGACCTTTTTGCGACGCCGGGAAATCCCATACCGCCCGACCCGATCGTATCGGCCGTGCGCACCAGGGACGGTCTCACCCTGCGCGTCGCGCGATGGGCGGCGCCGCGCCAGAGCCGTGGAACCGTCGTGATCGTGACCGGGCGCTGCGAATTTATCGAGAGCTATTTCGAGACCGTCAACGATCTGCGGACCCGAGGCTTCGATACCGTGGTCCTCGATTGGCGGGGCCAGGGCCAATCGGACCGGCAAATATCGCGTCCCCGCCGCGGCCACGTCACGAATTTCAACCTGTTCCAACTCGATCTCGCCGCGCTCGAAGCGCAAATTCTTCGGCCTTTCGCACCCAAACCGTGGTTTGGACTCGGCCATTCCATGGGGGCGGCGATCCTGTTGGACCAAGCCCATTCCGGACAGTCCCCGTTCGAACGTCTGGTTCTCTCCGCGCCGATGATCGATCTCCCGTTGCGATTCCGCCCGGCGGTCGAAACCTATATCGCCATCGCGGCTTGGACGGGTTTCGGCCATTTGATGGTTCCGGGCGGCAGCGAAAATTCCGTCTTCAACCGCCCCTTCGAAGACAATGAACTGACCTCCGATCGCAACCGTCACGCCAGGACGTCGGCCGTCCTCAAGACAAATCCGGCCCTTACGGTCGGAGCCCCGACCATCGCCTGGACCTATTCCGCCTTTCGTTTGATGAAGCGCTTTCGCGAACCACGCTTCGCGATGGAGACCTTGATACCGATCCTCATCGTCGCGGCGGGCGCCGACCGAGTCGTCGATACGGCGGCCACGGAACGTTTCGCCGCGCGGCTCAAAACCGGCTGTTGCCTGACGATCCCCGGCGCTCGCCATGAAATTTTGAAGGAGCGCGACACCATCCGAAGCCAATTTTGGGCTGCCTTCGACGCCTTCATTCCCGGCCATGCCGAGGAACGCGTGGAACGCGCCCAAAGCGCGATACTCAAGCGCTGAGCCGCCTCGCGCGAAGCAAGCTCTCGATCGGCGGACACGGACCAGAGACCATCTGGCCGCCCCGCAACCGACCTCAGAGAACGACGGCCTTCGCGCCGACCGGCACGCGCCGGTAAAGGTCGATCACGTCGGCATTCATCATGCGGATGCACCCGGTCGACACCGCCTTGCCAATCGTATCGGGCTCATTGGTGCCGTGGATCGCGAACATGATGTCATGCTTGTTTTGGAACAGATAAAGCTCCCGCGCGCCGAGCGGGTTCTCGATCCCCCCGGCCATTCGCGCGGGCAGCCCAGGATCCGTCTTGCGCAGGTCCGCGGATGGCTTCCAGGACGGCCATTCCACCTTTCGCTGCACGTTCGCCGTGCCTTTCCAGGCTAGACACTGAGGTCCGACGCCAATCTCATAGGCAATCGCGCGGTGGTCCTCGGTTACGAGGTAGAGATGACGCGATCCCGTATCGATGACGACCGTGCCAGGCTCCTGGGGGCCGGGGCTCGCGACGATTTGCGCCGTCTTTCGGTTGATGGCGTCGCCGAGATCGGCGTCGCTCGCGACATGCCGCGACGGCTTGTCGGTCCCGAGCGGGTCGGCATAGACCCGGCTCGCCTGCCGCTGACGCCGCGGCGCGTAGACCGGAGCGGACGGCGCGTAAGCAGGAGGGGGCGGCGGCGCGTAAGCGGGCGCCGGGGGCGGCGCGTAGACGGGCTCGGGCGCGGGCTGTTGAAAACCGTTCGGTCCCATGTACCGCCGGCCATATTCATCGATATAAATCGAATGGTCCGGCGTCTCGAATCCGAGGCCGCCGCTATAGCCGGGGCCGTAATCGTGCAACCGCGTGCGATAGGGATCGGTGTCATAGGCACCATATCCCGGATATTGAGCGAAGGCCGGCCCCGCGATCCCGGCAAGGACGCCGCACAGAAGAAAAGTGGTACACCAAACCAATTTTCGAGACATGAATCACCCACGCTTCAGACAATCGCCAATCGCCGGTTTCCCAGCGGAAAAACGGCAGCTTGAAGGATATACAAGAGGAAGCTTGCCCGAAGCCGCCGAGGTTCTCGGCGACGGCCTTCGCTTATCCGGCTATTTCGGCGGCCAAGTCGGGTCGTCCGCGCGCCCAGGGGGCGTGGCTTGCGGCTCGCCCTTGATCAACACGGCGTCGACGAGCGGATCGGACCGCCCCGCGGGCGGGAACCCGCCGGGAGGATCGAGACGGCCGTTTCCGGCGGCCGGCGGCGCGGTCAGAACCATGACGGGACCCACCTCCGGCTTGACGGGCGCGGTCTTGACGGTGGGGCCGGATTGCTCCTTGTCGGGCGCCGAACCCGGAAGCGCCGGGACGGCGGCCGGTTGATTGGGATCCGCGACTTGGTCCAAAATCCGGCGGATATCGCCTTCGACGAAATGAGCGAGCTTCCGCGCGCCGGCCCTGGTGAAGCGCAAACCGTCGTTCGAGCGCAACCGGACGATTTGGCCGTTGACGTCGGGTCCCGTCGCCGTGAAATCGCCGTCGGCATCGCTGAACGCTGCCCAGGTATCGACGAATGTCGTGCCGGTCTTGGCGGCGGCATCGCGGTAAATATCGTTCAATGCCGCCATGTCGTCGGTGACCGAATCGTCCTTGGGAATGGGAAGGCCGACCCAAACGAGCGGAATCTTCTTGGCCGCGAACGCCTCCGAAATCGCGACGACGCGGCGCGTATAGATGGCCGTCCACTCATCGGAATCGAAAGGATAGCTCTTGCCGCCCTCGCTGAGGCTGCGCGCGTCGTTGCTCCCGATCATGATCACGGCGGCGTCGATCTTGGCCGCCCCTGCCGGCTTGGCATCGAGGAATTCGCGGATTGCCTTGGGCCAATCGAAAAAACTTTCGCGCGTCAGGCCCGTCCCATCCCGGGCCTTGTGGAGAATCGCGACATCGGTCCGGTCGCCAAAAGCTTCGTCGAGACCATTGGCCAAGGGCTGCGCGAGATTGTCGCCCAAGATGACGACCCCATGCGCGGGTTCGGGCTCGCTAGACTTTCGCGCCGTGATCTTGCTTCCGGCATCGCCGGCGTCGAGGGGCGCGGGACGCGGAATCACGCGCCGCTGCGGCTTCGGAAGCTGAACGACGGGCGGCTGAACCGGACGCGCGCGTCCAAACAAATTGTCGAAAATTCCCCAGCCTTGGGCTTGGGCGGCACCGCCTCCGGCGATCAGCAACGCTCCGCCGCTCAGCAAAAGACTGCCGAGGACGAGCGCCAAGCGGAATGCGAAACCGAGTGAAGAGCCTGCCATGGCGCGATCATAGGCCAGTCCGGCGGATCGTCCAACATGGGTCCGCGCGGAAAGACGCAAGACGATGCTGGGCAAGACGGCCCGCATCCGCTATCGCGAAAGCCGCGCCGATGGGGTGGGGGATGATGGATTGAACGAAGGTCTTCAAGTTGGCGTTTACGGCACGCCGCCCGACGCTTTATGCGCGGTGGCGCCAGGGGCGATCCAATTTTCGCCGCTGCTGCCCGGCTCCAACGTGTTGGAGGCGCAGGCGCCGCGCTCCCTTGGGAGCTTGGTCATGGTTGCGCCGCCCGCCACGATCGAACGGCGCCATGCGATCGCGCTGGGCCTACGCGCGTTGGCGCCGGGCGCGGCTTTCACCATTCTCGCGCCGAAAGATCGCGGCGGGGCGCGGCTCGCGGCCGAACTGGAAGCCTTCGGTTGCGTCGTGCACGACGAAGCGCGCCGCCATCACCGGATCTGCACCGGCCTCAATCCCACCGATCCCGTGGGGATCGAGGAGGCC
>JARLIW010000293.1 GCA_031291515.1 Beijerinckiaceae bacterium
CGACATCCTTCTGGTCGAGCAGCTTCTCTTCCATGTCGTCGAGCTGGTCCGTGATGTCGTGCAGCAGCAACGACGTCGCCGAGGTGAATTCGTGAATGAGCGCGTCGAACAGGCGCAGCACATCGGGAAAGGACCGGCCGGATTGCAGATCGAGGTGCAATTGGTGCAGCGTATGCCCCGGCTCGCGCCGCGCCGAGACGAACAGATGCGGCGCCATCACGAATTGCCAGCGCAGGATGCGCCGCGCGTCGGGCGAGTCGCCGCGCTCGTAGTCGGCCACCACGCCGCCGATGACCTGGCCGAAGCTTTCGATGTGCTGGCGGTCGTCGCTCGACAGCAGCAGCGCGACCGCGGCCGGCGGCAGATGCGGCAGGGAGGCGATGGCCGCGGCGGCGCGTTCGTCCCCGAGATCGAAATTGAGCCAGAGCCAGCTTTCGCCCTTGTTGAGCTCCTCGCGGAGTTCAGGACCTTCGAGAAGTTCGGCGGCGCCGGTTTCCGCGAACCGATAGCCCCAGACGAGCCCGTCGATTCCATCGGGCGTGGGCGTGGACGCGGGCGGAGCGACGGGCGCGCGGGTCCAAGCGGCAAGGAGCGAAGGTTTCGCGGCAGTCATCTCGGCTTCCCTTCGCGCTTCCGGCTTCGATTTCACGTCTGACGCAAGGCGCTCCGGCATGCAAGGCGAAAGGCGCGGGATGTCGAGGGGGGCGTGGAGGAGGCGGGTTTTTGGCGCGCGCTGGTCGTTCTTAGACGCAAAGGTGAGGTTCAAGGCAAAGCTTGGTCCGATCTTGACTCCTACTATTTTTACTTATATTACTCCTAAATAAGCTAAAAATAGTTGTGGGAGTTAGGGCTATGAGCGAACTTAGGACGATCGAGATCGATTTCGACATTCACAAGATCATCGAAACAGAGCGTAGTGGATTTCACGAAACGCCCAATGAGGTGTTGCGTCGGCTCCTGAAATTACCCAAAATACCCGCCCCGGCCGTTTCACAAATGACAGCTCCTAAAGGAAGGTCATGGTCTGACGGAGGTGTGATGCTCGAGCATGGCACCAAGCTCCGAATGTCCTACAATGGACAAACCCACGAAGGCGAAATTCGGGATGGCAAATGGGTAGTTGAAGGAAAAACGTTTAGATCGCCGTCGGGCGCGGCAAGTGGGACGGCTTTAACGAAACAAGGAAAAAAGACCCAGCTTGATGGTTGGAAATATTGGGAGGTCAAACCACTGGGAACAGATAAATGGGCAACGCTCGATAGTTTGGCCCAGAAAATCGATGTCACTTCTAAAAGTGCTACCGAGCTTGGTTTATAAGTTTGCCGCGCCGTATAGACGGCAAAGCATCCAAGCCGCTTCGCAACGACCCGCCGACAAAGGCACGGCTGTTCGTCACAACGTCAGCCTTGGCCTCCCGCCAGATGCGACAGTTTCCCATGCAGCTCGTGCAGGACCTCGATTTGGTCCGCGAGCGCGGCGGTTTGGGCCTTCGAGAGGCCCCCGCCGCCGTCCGTGAATGTGGCGAAAGCCACGTCGTCGTCGCGCAGCATTTGCTTGATGATCGTGGCATAGATCGGCGCGACCGAGCTGGCTTCGTCGCCGAACGTATCGAGAAGCACGCTGCGGCTTTTGATCATCGCCGCGATTTTCAATCCGAACGAGCTGTCGTCGTCCGTCTTGGCGATCGAGGCGGTGACGAAGTCGCGATCGTTGACGGCATTGGCCTTGTCCACGAGATAGGCGGCGTATTGGATGCGGTCCGCCGCTTCGTGATCGAGCTGCGCTTTGCGCATCGTCTGAACTTCGTAGACAAAGCCGACCGCGGTCAGCGGCCCGGCCACCATCAGCATCGTAGCGCCGGCGGCGTTCCGTAGGCTTCCCAAGCCGATGACGGCGGCGAGGCCGGCGATCCCCGAGGCTTTTCGCAACGCGCCCATCGCGGCTCGAGGCGGGACAGGGCGCTTCGCTCTCGATCCGGACTCCGGCTGGCTTGCCATCGGCTCAACTCCCAGAACACGCATACTCACGCCTCGCCCGACACGGGCAGAGCCCCACTCGCCGCGCATCCGGCATCGGCAAGCCCCTTAAGCTTTCAAAGTTGGGTTAAAGCTGTCTTAGAAAGACAGGTCATATGAGCCTGAATGGGACGGGGCCCGAGCGCCCCACGGCGATTCGCGCGCGGACGGGCCGTCATGTCGCGGTATAATATGTTGAAATATATGATAAAAATACGCATGGGCGGGCGGTGGCCCACTCCAGGCGCGCCGTCGAAAAGCGGGCCATGATTTGCAATCATGGTTAAAAATCGGTTGCCGGATTAGGCTGACGCGCCGTGGGGTTTAGCCGTCCTTGGGCGCGAGACCAGCGTGGCGCGCGACGGTCGCGCCGATCGCGGACCAATCGACATCCTCGCCCTCGATGGCGATGGCCTCGACGAGATGATCGCGCAACAGGCTCAGCAGCGGCATGGCGACGCGATGTTTTTCGGCGGATTCGCCGGCTAGGCGCATATCCTTGAGGCCGAGCGGCGCCTTGAACCCCGCCGGCTTGAAGCGCCCCGCGACGAGCGCCGCGCCGTAATTGCGATAGACCGGCGCGTCGAACAAGGTTCCGGTCAAAACCTCCAACAGCTTCGCCTTGGGAATCCCGCCCTTTTCCGCGAGCGCCATCGCCTCGCCCATGGTTTCGATGGCGGCGAGAATGGTGAAATTGCCGCACAGCTTGACCAGATTGGCCGAGGATGGCGTCTCGCCGATGCGGAACAGTTTTTGACCGATCGCGGCAAACAACGGTTCGGCCTCGTCGATCGCCTCGTCGGGTCCAGCCGCGATCACGAATAATTTGGCCGCCGCCGCCGCGTCGGGGCGTCCGAACACCGGCGCGGACACATAACGTTGCCCGTGCGCTTGATGAAGCGCCGTGAGGCGATCCGCCGTCGCCACCGCGATCGTGCCGGCGGCAATATGCAGCGCGCCCTTGGCCAATCCGGCCACGATGCCGTCCTCGCCTTCGACGACCGACAGCTGCGCGGCATCGTCGGCCATCATACTATAAACCACGGCTTTGTCCCGCGCGGCCTCGCGCGGCGTTTTGACGAGCGTGGCGCCGGCGGCCACCAAACCCTCCGCCTTGGAAGCAGTGCGGTTCCAAACCGTAACCTTATGGCCCGCCTTCAACAGATTGGACGCGATGCCGGTCCCCATGGCGCCAAGGCCGATGAATCCAATGTCCATGATTACGCTCCTGTGGTTGCGACGCGGGCGGTATTCTGGGCCTATATAGCGTTCAGAAGAGCCGCGCGCCATTGGCGACGGGCAGACCGGCCGCGGCTAAAACAACCTCGCCGTCCTGATCGGGAAACCCCAGGGTCAGAACCTCCGAGACGAACGGCCCGATTTTTCGGGGCGAAAGATTGACGACAGCCGCGACCTGCCGCCCTGGCAATATCGCGGGATCGTAGTGCCGGGTGATTTGAGCGCTTGACGTCTTGAGGCCGATCGCGGGGCCAAAATCGATGACGAGTTTCAATGCGGCTTTGCGGGCCTCTGGAAACGCTTCCGCGGAGATCACGGTTCCCACGCGAATATCGATGGCGAGAAATTGGTCGAAGGTGATCGTCGGCGCGGCGGGCGCATGGGGATCGGGGACGAGGTGCATGAAATCCGGCCAGACGGGCATGAGGAAGGGCGTGGTCAGTTTTACCGGAAACGCGTCAAATGTGGGGCGCGGGGTTTACACCCCCACGCTATCGCCGAGCCCGAGCGAGCGTTGCATCATCACCGAGTCGCACCAGGCGCCGAAACGGTAGGCGACGGAGGGGAGGTAGCCGACCTGGCGGAAGCCGCAGGCCTCGTGCAGGCGCCGCGAGGCCTCGTTGGCGCTGTCGATATAGCCGATCATCTGGCGGAATCCGGCCTGGCCGCAGGCCTCGACCAAAGCCGGCAAAAGGGCGCGTCCGACGCCGTTGCCGAGATGGGCGGGGTGGACGTAGATCGAATGTTTGACGGTAAAGCGATAGGCCGGCCGCTTGCGAAACAAGACGGCATAGGCATAGCCCGCGACCATGCCGTCGATCACCGCGACGACATGGGGAAGCTTGTGCTTCTTCAAATTCTTGCGACGCGCCTTCAAATCCTCGATGTCGAACGGCGTGGGGACATAGCCGCCGAGGTCGCCGACGCCGTGGCTCGTATAGGCGCGATAGATCGCGAGCATGGCCGGCACGTCCTCATCGGTCGAGGGGCGGATCGTGACCGTTGGGGACTCGGGGCGCTCAGACGTCATTGCCGCGCAACCCCCCGTCCTCTTGCGCGACATAGGTGAAGAAGCGGATCGCGCCATCCGGCCCCACTTCGCGGTAAATGCCCTGGATTTCGGCCTCGAAGCCGGGGAAGAGATTGGCGCTGCGTTCGAACATTTTGAGATAATCGAGCATGGGCCGCGACCGCGCGTTCAAGCGCTCGCCGGGCACGATGGTGGCGATGCCGGGGGGATAGACGACCCATAAGGTCGTGGCAATCCGTCCCTCGGCCTCGGCGATCGGCACGTAATCGACCTCGTTGCGGATCAAGCGGCGATTGGCCTCGTGCGGCGCGAGCGCCATGTCGGGCAAATGCTCGCGCGAAAATTGCTGGCGCTGCAGGGTGCTGACGCCGGCGTCGCGATAAAATCCATGCATGGCGGCGCAGAGATCGCGCAGCCGCGTGCCGCGATAGCGCCCGGGCCGCCGTAACACGAAATCGGGCATGACCTCCTCGAGCGGCGCATTGTCGTCATGCAGGCGCTTGAACGCCGCGAGCGCGCTGATCAACGTGCCGGCCTTGCTCGATTCGACGCCCGGCGTCAGCAGGAACAGCAGCGAGTTCAGATCGTTTTTCTCCGGCACGACGCGGTTTTCGCGCAGATATTGCGCGACGACGGGCGCGGGAATGCCATGCGCTTCATAGGCGCCGGTTTTTCGGTCGAACCCCGGCGTCAGCAGCGTGAGCTTGTTGGGGTCGGTGATCGCGAACCCGTCCTCGACGACATTTTGAAAACCGTGCCAGCTCGCGCCGGGCGTGAAGGCCCAATAGCGCGGGTTGCTCGCCAATTCGTCGGTCGGCAGGATTTCCCATGGCACGTCGCGCATCGGACCGCCGCGGCCGTCGCTCGGAATGCTCACGACATCGGGCACGAAGGGCTCGAAGAACCAACGCCGCGCGGGATCGCTCTCCTGCCGCTCGTAGTCCTGGCGGATCGCGCGCAGCTTCTTGCGCACCTCGATGCCGAGACGGATCGTATCGTCCCACAAAATCGTGCCGGACTTGCCCTTCATCATCTGCGCGCCGACGTCGAGCGAGGCGAAGATCGGATAGAACGGCGACGTCGAGGCGTGCTGCAAAAAGCTCTCGTTGAAACGCCGGTGCTCGACCCTGCGGCGCTGCCCCGTGATATGGCGGTCGCGCACATGGATTTGCGAGGCCTGCGAAAAACTCGCGAGCTGCTTATGGGTCGATTGGGTCGCGATAATGCCGGGGCTCGTCTCGTCCAGGCCCTTCAAACCCATCGCGAATCGCCCGGCGTAGAGCGGGTGGAATTTCATGAACCCGGCCCAGGCCTCGTCGAACAGGATATATTCGCACAGGTGGCCGATCCGTTTCAGGATCGATTCGGCGCTGTAAATCGTGCCGTCGTAGGTGCATTGCTCGATCACCGCGACGCGGAACGGGCGCGGTTTGCGCCAGGCCTCCTTGTCCTTCACGAACGGATGGGTCCGGATTTTTTCGCGGATCGCCTCTTCGTTGAAGGCGGCGTCCTGGATCGGGCCGATCAGGCCGTGAAAATTGCGGTCGGTTTCGAGATAGATCGGCGTGCCGCCGTTGATCAGCAAGGCGCCGTGATGGGCGGCTTTGTGATTGTTGCGGTCGAACAGGACGAGATCGCCCTCGGTCACGAGCGCGCCGAGCACGATCTTGTTCGAGGACGAGGTGCCGTTGAGCACGAAATAGGTTTTTTCGGCGCCGAAAATAACGGCGGCTTCCTTTTGCGCCTTGAGCGCCGGGCCCTCGTGCGTGAGCAGATCGCCGAGTTCGAGAATCGAATTGTCGAGATCGTCGCGAAACACCGCCTCGCCGAGATGTTCGACGAAAATCCGCCCGATCGGGCTGCGGCTGTAGAACATCCCGCCGTTGTGGCCGGGGCAGGTCCAGAGCTGGTTGCCCTCCTCGGCATAATCGACGAGCGCGCCGAAAAACGGCGTCTTGAGCGTATTGGCATATTGCTTGAGGCGGCTGATCAAGTTGCGCGCGATGAATTCCGGCGTTTCCTCCGAGAGGAAAATATAGCCGTCGATGAAGTCGAGGACTTCGATCGGGATGTCCTCGAAGCGCTTGCGTCGCACGAGAATCACGATCGGCATTTCGAGGCCGCGCTTGCGCATCAGATTGATCAAGGCGGCGGTCTTGCCCTCGAGCCCGCGCTTGCCCCAATCCACGACCATGCAGCCGATGGCGGCATCCGTCTGGACCGCCATTTCCGCATCCTCGGTGCGGCGCGCCTTGACGACCTGGAACCCGTCGTCCTCGACCGCCGCGATGATCTTTTGCAGCCGCATGCCCTCGAGATCGTCGGCATCGAAGCCGGGCGCGCAGAGGAGAAAGGTAAACCGCCTGAAGAAATCCATGATCCGCCGCGCTCCGTGATGCCGTTGTGTCGCGAGAATGGATGACGGTATTGTGACGGAGGGGTCAGGCGATTCGGCGTGGCATCGGTGATCGCAAATTCAAAGGATCAATCTTCGTTTGAAGCCGGAGGTGGAGATTGGTTTTCGTTGCTCCGTGACTTGTTACGCTTCATTTCGATTTCGTACAGCCCTTTGGTATTGCTCGCGCTGCCGCTTGCTTCCGTGCCGCAATTATCAATAAGGTCGTCAAGCACGGGAAGCGCGAGCTCCGGATTTCTTTTGACGAGAAATGCGCACGCCACGGCTCTCACTCCTGGATCAGGATCTCTTAGGAGTGGAATGAGCGCATCGCGCCCACCCGGTCCCTTGGCATCAAGGGCCCGGACAACCACGATATATTGCGACCATCCGGCTCTTTGTACCTCTTCGCTTTCGAGGAATGCTCCATGATGGAGTAAAATAGCGCCTTTCCGAAATTCTTCGATCAGTTCTCGTAGTGGCGCTTCACTGAGTTGAGGCTGCGTCTCTTCCATGGCTAATCCTTTAAGATTCCTAATTTCTTGAGCCTATTAAGACCTAATTCAGTTTGCTCTTCGAACGATTTTCCAGAAAGGCTTTTTCGAAACGTCATCCCGACTTCGTTATCTACGCTCGCATATTCAGACGTAATTATTTCATGAAGCGCTTTTGGTATCCGGACAATATTTCTAGTCGATTGCAAATCACTCGTGGCTAGCGTTTCTCCATTTGCGCCTTGTTCGACGATATGATGCCATTCGTAACCATCACCCGCCGGCCCCGCAAACTTTTCGATGTCCGTCTTCTTAAATCCTTCGAAGCTCGAAAAGCTCAAATCGTCGGGAACCGCTCGAAGCTCGTCGAGAGTGTGAGGTCCTTGGTTGATGAAATCGACGGCCTTCTCAGACTCTAAGGTAAGCTCTTCGAATTCACTCGCCGCCTCGGCGATATCTTCGATCAGCGCGGCATCGCCAATGACGTCCAATCCAGGAATAGCGTTAGATCCGACTTCGGCTCCGACCCTCGAAATCCGCCGCCAACTCAGGAGGCTCTTGAGGAGTGTCCGTATAGCTCGCCGGGCCAGAAGCTTCTTTGTCTTTTTGACAACGAGTTTCTTTGAGGCTTCGGCCGCGTCCTTGCCGGCTTCGCTCGCAATGGAGCTGAACTTTGGGCGAAATTGACCGCCCTTGTCATCGGGCGTGTCCTTGGGCCAGCCGGGATGCTTTTCGTCATCGACGGCCGCCTTGCGCAGAATGTTAAACGCGCGGCCGACTTCGTGGGGC
>JARLIW010000294.1 GCA_031291515.1 Beijerinckiaceae bacterium
AAAGACGGCCCGGTACGGGCCGGCCTCAGTCAAGGCGCGGAACCACGACGCGTCGCACGGCTAGAACAGGGATTTCGCGGCCACCGACGCCGCGCCGACGAACAGCGGGGGATAGACGAACAGGGCCAGCACCAGCACGCCCGTCACGCCGAGAACGATCCGCAACACGCGCGAAGGCGGGTCGAACGCCACCGTCGCTTCGTCGAAATACATGAATTTGACGACCCGCAGATAGTAAAACGCGGCGACCGCGCTCGACAGCACGCCGATTACCGCGAGCGGATAGAGATGGGCCTGAATCGCGGCGTTGAACACGTAGAATTTGGCGAAGAACCCGGCGAGCGGCGGGATCCCCGCCAGCGAGAACATCATCATCGCCAACAAAAACGCCATCGGGGCATTGGTCTTCGACAGGCCCATCAGATCGGCGATATTTTCGACATTGCGGCCGTTGATCTTCATCGACAGGATCGCGGCGAAGGTGCCGAGCGTCATGACGAGATAGATCGACATATAGATCGCAACGCCCTGCACGCCTTCTTGCGTCCCCGCGGCCAGGCCGACGAGCGCGAAGCCCATGTGACCAATCGAGGAATAGGCCATCAGCCGCTTGATATTGGTCTGGCCGATCGCCGCGAAGGCGCCGAGCACCATCGACAGGATCGAGACGAACACGACGATCTGCTGCCATTGCGCGGTAATGCCGGGAAAGGCGGTGACGATGACGCGCACCGTGATCGCCACCGCGGCCATTTTGGGCGCCGTCGCGAAAAACGCCGTCACCGGCGTCGGCGCGCCCTCATAAACGTCGGGCGTCCACATGTGGAACGGGACGATCGACATTTTAAACGACAGGCCGGCCATCAGAAACACGAGGCCGAAGACGATCCCGAGCGACGCCTTGCCGTTGATCGCAGCCGCGATGCCGACGAAATCGACCGTGCCGGCAAAACCATAGATCAGCGACGTGCCATAAAGCAGCATGCCCGAGGACAAAGCGCCGAGGACGAAATATTTGAGACCGGCTTCGGATGCCCTAAGATTGTCGCGATGGAAGGCCGCGAGCACATAGAGCGCGAGCGACATCAGTTCGAGGCCGAGATAGAGCGTCATCAACCCGCTCGCGGAAATCAGGATCAGACCACCGAGCGTCGAGAGCAAGACGAGGACCGGATATTCGAACCGGTCGATCTTCTCGCGCGTCAGGAACTCCTGGCCCATGATCAGCGTCACGATGGAGCCGATCAGCACCAGGACTTTCATGAAACGCCCGAAGGCGTCGTCGATGAACAGCCCATTATAGACCGTCGCCTTGGTATTGGCGCTGAACAGCACCACCAAAATCGCGAGGCCGAGGATGCCGATGGCGATTTCGGTCAGCAGAACGTCTTGCGCCTTGCCCCGGATCGCGCCCGCCAAAAGCAGGGCCAAGGCCCCGATGGCGAGGACGAGTTCGGGCAGGCTATGGGCGAGGGCGAGAGACAGAGAGGTCATTGGGCAGCCTTTGCGGCGGAGGCCACTTTTTCGGCCGGCGGCAAAGCCACCGCCGCCAGGTTGGTTTGAACCCCGGCGGCCAGGGCCGCCGCTTTGCTTTGCTGGGAAGCGGCAAGCGCGACGTCATGAGTCTTGACGAGAGCCGCGACGCTCGCGGCCGACCCGTTCAGGATCGGCGAGGGATGGAAGCCGTAGAAAATCGTGAGCGCGACGAGCGGCGCGAGAAGCACGATCTCGCGCGGGCCGATATCGAGGATCGATTTCAAGCTCTCCTTATCGAGCACGCCGAAGACGACGCGGCGATAGAGATAGAGCGCATAGGCCGCCGACAGAATGACGCCGGTCGTGGCGAACAAGGTCACCAAGCTGTTGACGCGGAACGTGCCGAGCAGCGTCAGGAATTCCCCGACGAAGCCCGAAGTGCCGGGCAAGCCGACATTGGCCATGGTGAAGACCATGAAGGCCACGGCATATCTCGGCATGCGATGGACGAGGCCGCCGTAGGCCGCGATGTCACGCGTGTGCATCCGGTCGTAGACGACGCCGACGCAGAGGAACAGCGCGGCGGAGACGATGCCATGCGACACCATCTGGAACACGGCGCCCTGGATCCCCTGCTCCGTGAAGGAGAACAGCCCCATGGTCACGAAGCCCATGTGCGCCACCGAGGAATAAGCGATCAGCTTCTTCATATCCTCCTGCACCAGCGCGACGAGCGAGGTGTAGATGATGGCGATCACCGAGAGCGTGAACACGAGAGGCGCGAAATAGACCGAGGCATCGGGGAACATCGGCAAGGAGAAGCGCAGAAACCCGTATCCGCCCATCTTGAGCAGGATGCCCGCGAGGATCACGGAGCCGGCCGTCGGCGCCTCGACATGGGCGTCGGGCAGCCAGGTGTGTACCGGCCACATCGGCATTTTCACCGCGAAGGAGGCGAAGAACGCGAGCCACAGCCAGGTCTGCATATGCGGCGGGAAATGCGTCTTGAGCAGGACGGTGATGTCGGTCGTGCCAGCCACCCCATACATCGCCATGATCGCGAGCAGCATCAGCAGCGAGCCGACGAGCGTGTACAAGAAGAATTTGAAGCTCGCGTAGATCCGCCGCTTGCCGCCCCAAATCCCGATGATGAGGAACATCGGGATCAGGCCGCCCTCGAAGAACAGATAGAACAGCACGAGATCGAGCGCGGAAAACACGCCGATCATCAGCGTTTCCAGCACCAGGAAGGCGATGAAATATTCCTTCACCCGCACCTGGATCGATTGCCAGGACGCGAGAATGCAGAACGGCATCAGGAAGGCGGTGAGCACGATGAACGGAAACGACATGCCGTCGACGCCGAGCTTGTAGACGAGCCCCGCGCCAAACCAGCTCTTTTCCTCGACGAATTGAAACGCCGAGGAGGACGTGTCGAAATGCGCCCAGGCGTAGAAGGCGAGCAGCATGTTGATCAGCGTCGTGAACAGCGCGGCATAACGCGCGTTCTGCAAGGTTGCTTCGTCATTGCCGCGCAAGGCGAGAATGAAGGCCACGCCCACCAGCGGTAAGAAGGTGAGGCAGGAGAGAATGCCGAACCCGGCCATTAGCGCACCCCTCCGACGAGATACCAGGTGACGATGGCGGTGACGCCGATCAGCATGGCGAAGGCATAGTGATAGATGTAGCCGCTTTGCAGCTTGACCACTTGGCGGGTCCCGGCCACGACCGAGGCCGAAAGGCCGTCGGGACCGTAGCGGTCAATAATGCCCTGATCACCCTGGCGCCAGAACAACCGCCCGATCCAGAACGCCGGCTTGACGAACAGAACGTCGTAGAGCTCGTCGAAATACCATTTGTTGAGCAGGAACTTGTAGAGCTGCGGATTGGTCCGCGCCCAGGCCACGGGCGCCGACGGATTGACGAGATAGCCGTAGACCGCAACCAGAAATCCGCCCAAGAGCAGGACCGTCGGAAGCCATTTCACGCCGAACGGCACCTCTTCCATATCGTGGAGGATGTGATTATCCGGCCCGTAATAGATCGCGCCCTTCCAGAACTCGGCCTGCGATTCCCCGATGAAATGGCTCGCGAAGACGAGCCCCGCCAGCAGCGCGCCCACGGAGAGAACATAGAGCGGGATCAACATCGTGTTCGGCGATTCATGCGGATCGAGCGCGTGATGGTGACCGTCGTGGCCGTGATCCGCATGCGCGTGATCATCGTGGCCGTGATCGCCCGCATGCGCATCCTGCCAGCGCGGCTTGCCGAAGAAGGTCAGAAAGGTCAGGCGGAACGAATAGAACGAGGTGAGCCCAACCGCGATCGTCGTCAGGAGATAGGCGTAGAGCGCGCCGGGGCGGTGCGAGGCGAACGCCGCCTCGATGATCGCGTCCTTCGAAAAATAGCCCGCCGTATAGGGAAAGCCGACAAGGGCCAGCGTGCCGATCGTCATGGTCCAGAAGGTCAAGGGAATCTTGGTGCGCAACCCGCCCATGTTCCGCATGTCCTGCTCGTGATGCATCGCATGGATGACCGAGCCCGCGCACAGGAACAGCAGCGCCTTGAAGAAGGCATGGGTGAAGAGGTGGAAAATGCCGAGCCCGTAGCCGCCGACGCCGAGCGCCACGAACATGTAGCCGAGCTGCGAACAGGTGGAATAAGCGATCACGCGCTTGATGTCGTTCTGCACGCAGCCGACCGTCGCGGCGAAAAAACAGGTCGTGGCGCCGACGATGATCACGACGCTCGAGGCGACCGGCGCCTGTTCGAACAGCGGCGACATCCGCGCCACCATGAACACGCCGGCGGTCACCATGGTCGCGGCATGGATGAGGGCGGAGACCGGCGTCGGCCCCTCCATCGCGTCGGGCAACCAGGTGTGCAGCAGGATCTGCGCCGATTTGCCCATGGCGCCCATGAACAGCAGCAGGCACGCCAGCGTCAGCGCGTCCCAATCATGACCGAAGAGATGAATCGCCTTGTTGGCGAGCCCCGGCGCGGCGGCGAAAATCGTTTCGAACGAGACCGATTTGGTCAGCACGAACAGCGTGAAAATGCCGAGCAGAAAGCCGAAATCGCCGACACGGTTGACGACGAACGCCTTGATCGCGGCCGCGTTGGCCGAGGGCTTCTCATACCAGAAACCAATCAGGAGATAGGACGCGAGGCCGACGCCCTCCCAGCCGAAGAACATCTGCAAGAGATTGTCCGCGGTCACCAGCATCAGCATCGCGAAGGTGAACAACGAGAGATAAGCGAAGAACCGCGGCCGCGCGGGGTCTTCGTGCATGTAGCCGATCGAATAGAGGTGGACCAAGGCCGAAACCGTGTTCACCACCACCAGCATGACGGCGGTCAGCGCATCGACGCGCAAGGCCCAATCGACCTTGAGCGGCCCGGCCTCGAACCAACGGCCGAGCACGGAAACGGTCGTGGGATGCTCGCCGAGCGCATATTCGATGAACAGGACCCAAGACAGCAAAGCGGAGATCATGAGGAAGGCGGTCGTCACGATTTCGGACGGACGCACGCCGATCTGCTTGCCGAACAGGCCCGCGATCAAAAACCCCAGAAGCGGAAGCGCGACGACGACGGTGATCATGCTCAGCCTTTCATCGCATTGATGTCTTCAACCGCGATCGAGCCGCGGTTGCGATAATAGGTCACGAGAATCGCGAGCCCGATAGCCGCCTCCGCCGCCGCCACCGTCAAGATGAACAGCGCGAAGACCTGGCCCGTGAGATCGCCGAGGAAACTCGAAAAGGCGACGAGGTTGATGTTGACCGAGAGCAAGATCAGCTCGACCGACATCAAAATGATGATGATGTTCTTGCGATTGAGGACGATGCCCGCCACGCCGAGCGTGAACAGGATCGCCGAGACTGTGAGATAGTGGCCTAGCCCGATCATGCCGCGATCCTCCCTAAACGCCCACGCCCTGGCGGGAGCGCACCTTGCGCGCCTCGACCGTCTTGGGCGAACGCGCATTTTGCGCCGGAATGCTCTGACGCTTGACCGTGGGCCGGTGGCGCAGCGTCAGCACGATGGCGCCGATCATGGCGGTCAACAGCACGAGGCCCGCCGCCTGAAACAGCACGAGATATTGGGTGTAGATCACGCGGCCCAACGCGAGCGTATTGGACATGCCGACCGGCGCCGGCGTCGTCACATGCGCCTCGGTGCCCGCGCCGATCACCCAAGGCGCGACGACGAGAATCAATTCAAGCGCCACCACGGCGCCGATCAGAATGCCCGCCGGCAGATATTGTAGAAAGCCCTGCCGCAGTTCGGTGAAGTCGACGTCGAGCATCATGACGACGAACAGGAACAGAACCGCGACCGCGCCGACATAGACGACCACGAGAATCATCGCCAGGAATTCGGCCTGCAACAGCAGAAAAAGCCCGGCCGCGTTGACGAAGGCGAGAATCAGAAACAACACGGATTGCACGGGATTTCGCGACGAAATCACCATGAAAGCCGAGAAGATCAGCGCGATCGAAAACACGTAGAAGAAAGCGGAATGGATCGTCATGGGGATGCTTTCTCCAAGGACACGGGCCGGAACGCAAGGGGAAAACCCCGGTTATTCAGCTTTACACCCCGGCCGTCATGGCCGGGCTTGTCCCGGCCATCGACGCCGCGACCTTCCTGCCTCGAGGACGCGCCAAACCCGAACGTCCCGGCCTGGATGCCCGGCACAAGGCCGGGCATGACGCGCTCGAGGGATGAATTAAATCGACCCATCGCGCTCACCGGTAGGGCGCGTCGAGCGCGATGTTGCGCGCGATTTCGCGCTCCCAGCGGTCGCCATTCGCGAGCAGCTTGTCCTTGTCGTAATAAAGCTCTTCGCGCGTCTCGACCGCGAATTCGGCGTTCGGCCCCTCGACGATCGCATCGACCGGGCAAGCCTCTTGGCAATAGCCGCAGTAGATGCACTTCACCATGTCGATGTCGTAGCGCGTGGTGCGGCGCGTCCCGTCGTTGCGGCGCGGCCCCGCCTCGATGGTGATCGCCTGCGCCGGGCAAATCGCCTCGCAGAGCTTGCACGCGATGCAGCGCTCTTCGCCGTTAGGATAACGGCGAAGCGCGTGCTCGCCGCGATAGCGCGGCGAAACCGGGTTCTTCTCGTGCGGATAGTTCAGCGTCGCCTTCGGCTTGAAGAAATACCGCATCGACATCACGAAAGCGGCGGCGAATTCGCGCAACAGCAAGGAATTGGCGGAGGCTCGGAGGTTCATCGGCGATCCCTTTTCGTCATCGCGCCATCACGCTGCCCCAGCCGGTGAACTCGAGCACACTGGCGACGAGCACGACCATGAACAGCGAAATCGGCAAAAAGACCTTCCATCCCAGGCGCATCAACTGATCGTAGCGATAGCGCGGCACGAAGGCCTTCACGATGGAAAACATGAAGAAGACGAGTGACAGCTTGAGGACGAACCAGACCACGCCGGGGATCCAGGTGAACGGCGCGAACGGGATCGGCGACAGCCAGCCGCCCATGAACAGGATGACCTGTAGCGCCGACATGGTCACGATGGCCACATATTCGGCCAGCATGAACAGCATGTAGAGCGACGAGGAATATTCCGTCATGAACCCCGCGACCAGTTCGGATTCCGCTTCGACGAGATCGAACGGCGGCCGGTTGGTCTCGGCCAAGGCGGAGACGAAGAAGATCACGAACATCGGAAACAGCGGCAGCCAATACCAGCCGAAAATCCCGAACCGGGTATCCTGCGCCTGCACGATTTCGGAGAGGTTCAACGAGCCCGCCACCAGCAGCACGGTCACGATGACGAAGCCGATCGAGACCTCGTAGGAGACCATCTGCGCCGCCGACCGCAGCGACGACAGGAACGGATATTTCGAGTTCGACGCCCAGCCGCCCATGATCACGCCATAGACCGAGAGCGACGAAATCGCGAAAATGTACAATGTCCCGACATTGATGTCGGCGATGGCCCAGCCGTCGGCGACGGGGATGACCGCCCAGGCCGCGAGCGCCAGCAGCGCCATGACGAATGGCGCGAACACGAACACGCCCTTGTTCGCGCCCGCCGGAATGACCGGCTCCTTCAGAATGAACTTCAACATGTCGGCGAAGCTCTGGAACAGCCCCCAGGGCCCCACGACGTTGGGGCCGCGCCGCAATTGCACGGCGGCCCAGATCTTCCGGTCGGCGTAAATGATGTAAGCGACGCCGATCAGAAGAACCACGAGCAGCGCGAGGCTTTTCACGATGACGAGCAGGAGGGGCAGGAACCAGTCCATCGATCGATCCTATTCCGCCGCTTGGCTGGTTGCGGCGCTGGACTCTTGGCGCGTCTCGCCACGCGCCACCGCCGAGGCCTCGGCCATGACTTTCGACGCCCGGGCAACCGGGTTGGTCTGGTAAAAATCCACGACCGGATTGACGAAGGGCTCGCGCCCCAAGGCGACCTCGGCCTTGCCGAAAGTAACCACGGGACTTTCAGCGATCTCATCGACCCGCGCGAAATGCGGATGCGCCGCGAAAAGCTTGGCCCGCAACGCGGTCAGGGAGTCGAAGGGCAGCTTATGGCCCAAGGCGTCCGACAGGGCGCGCAGAATCGCCCAATCCTCGCGCGCCTCGCCGGGCGGGAAATTCGCGCGAGACGCGAGTTGAACCCGTCCCTCGGTATTGACGTAGAGACCAGACTTTTCCGTGTAGACGGCGCCGGGCAAGACGACATCCGCGCGCGCCGCGCCCTTGTCGCCATGAGTCCCGATATAGACCGTGAAGGCGCCGGGTTGAACCGCGATCTCGTCGGCGCCGAGCAGGAACAGCACGTCGAGCGCGCCAGCCGCCGCCATCGCCGCCGCGTCCAAACCGCCTTCGCCCGGCACGAAGCCGAGATCGAGCCCGCCGACGCGAGCGGCGGCCGTGTGCAGAACCGCGAGACCGTTCCAGCCCTCATGCGAGCCGGCGAGTTCCGCCGCCTTGGCGAGCACCGCCGCGCCATCGGGCCGGGCCAGCGCGCCCTGCCCCACGAGAATCAGCGGACGTGCGGCCTTGGCCAGAATGTCGGCGAAAGCGGCGGGCAAATTGCCCAGCGTTTCCGGACCCGCGCCGAGATAGGTGGTGGGATAGGTCAGATCGGCCTTTTCGCCGATCACGCCGATTTGGAAGCCGCCGCGCAGCCAGCGCTTGAGTATGCGGGCATTGAGAACCGGCGATTCCTTGCGCGGGTTCGACCCCACGATCAGCAGCGCGTCGGCCTTTTCGATCCCCGCGATCGACGGATTGAACAGATACGAGGCGCGCCCGGCCTTCGGGTCGAGCTTCGCGCCATCCTGGCGGCAATCGAGATTCGGGCTGCCGAGCGACGCGATCAGGCTTTGCAGCGCGAAAAGCTCTTCCACGCTGGCGAGATCGCCGCCGATCGCGCCGATACGGCCCGGCGCGGCCGCCTTCACCTTGGCGGCGATCGCCGCGAAGGCCTCGGCCCAGGAGGCGGGCTTCAGCTTGCCGTCCTGGCGGATATAGGGGCGATCGAGCCGGCGGGTCTTCAGCCCATCGACGACCTGGCGCGTCTTGTCGGAAATCCATTCCTCGTTCACGGCGTCGTTGATGCGCGGCAGAATGCGCATGACCTCGCGGCCGCGCGTGTCGATCCGGATCGCCGCGCCGAGCGCGTCCATGACGTCGATCGACTGCGTCTTGTTGAGCTCCCACGGCCGCGCCTTGAACGCATAGGGCTTGGGCAGCAGCGCGCCGACGGGGCAGAGATCGGCGACATTGCCTTGCAGCTCCGAGCCCATCGCGGTTTCGAGATAGGTGGTGATCTCCATGTCCTCGCCGCGCCCGATCGAGCCCATGTCGGCGGTGCCCGCGACTTCGGCCGTGAAACGGACGCAGCGCGTGCAATGGATGCAGCGGTTCATCGAGGTGCGCACCATCACCCCGATATATTTGTCCTCGACGGCGCGCTTGTTCTCGGCATAGCGGGACGTGTCGACGCCATAGGCCATGGCCTGGTCTTGCAGATCGCATTCGCCGCCTTGATCGCAGATCGGGCAATCGAGCGGATGGTTGATGAGGAGAAACTCCATCACCCCCTCGCGCGCCTTTTTCACCATCGGCGATTTCGTGAAGACGACCGGCGGCTCGCCATTGGGA
>JARLIW010000295.1 GCA_031291515.1 Beijerinckiaceae bacterium
AGGCCGGCGTTGAGGGCCACGGGCACGCAGGGCACCTTGCTCGCCTCGCAAAGAATGGCGACCCCGATCTTGAACGCGGGCGCCGCGCCGATGGGTTTGCGCGTGCCTTCGGGAAAAATGACGATCTTTCGCCCCTGCGCGAGCTTTTCCAAGACGGCTCGTTGCATATCCGATAGGGCGCTGCCGCGTTTGGCGCGGTCCAGCACGATCTGGCCCGAGGCCTTCAGCCACCATCCGAAGCCCGGAATCGAGATCAATTCTTTCTTCAAAATATAGGTGAATTCCGGAATCACCGCGATGAGCGCGAAGGTCTCGAGAAATGATTGATGCTTCGGCGCGATAATGCAGGCGCCGCGCGGGATATTCTCTAGACCGCGAAATTCCACCTTGGCCCCGCAGATCGTGGCGAGCAACCAAAGGGAAGATTTGACCCAGCATCGGACGACAAAGATCACGGCGTCGCGCGAGATCAGCATCGTCGGCAAGCCGATGATCATCAAGGCGATGAAAACCGCATAGAAGGCTAATTGAAAAACGAGCGATCGGACGATGATCATGCGGTCTCGATGGGCCTCTCGGATTCTGGCGGATTTATTCGGGAAACGGCAATAGGCCGAGCCGTTCCCTAGCAGTTTCGACTCCGCGCGTCGATTTCGACCGGAGCGCACCACAAAAAAAGCCTGACTCTCGCGGCGCGAGGGTCAGGCTCTCTCGAGGAAACCGTCGAAGTCTAGTAGCAGACCCAAACCCAACGCGCGTAGAACGGATTCCAGCGCCAGCAAGGTCCAACGCCATAGCCATACCAACGGCCGCCCCAGAACCGGCCGCCGCGACCGCCGAAGTGACCGCCTCCGAAGTGACCTCCGCCAAAGTGACCGCCGCCGAAGTGACCACCGCCACCGTGACCGCCGCCGCCGCCATGGCCGCCGTGGGCTGCCTCGGCGACCGACGGCATGGCCAGAGGCATGGCGATCAAAGCCGTGGCGAGGGCAAGATTGCGCAACAGGGTTTTGGTCCTGGAACGAGAGCCGGGAGAGGGAGCCATGACCTGGGCCATCTGATGATCCTTTCGCGAAGATAAAATGCGAGTATTGCGGTAAAATTGCAGTCCGTCTACGACAGGCGCGTTATCGGCCGAAGACGAGGTTAACCGTTACCGGATCCTTGTCCTTGGCTTATTGATCTAGCACAAAGTGAATGTATTTGCGCTTGATGTCAGGCTGATAAAGGCTGAAGGAAGCGTGCATTCGAACTCGGCGACGGCCGTTTCACCGTAACGGGAAGCGCCTTCGAGGGATAAAGTCCGGACGTTCTCCGTGAGACCGCGAACCATGAACGATCAGAGCCAAGCCGCCGCGCTCCCCCAGCCCCCCCTGCGGGGCGAGGTCGTCCCGTCGCTCGAGCGCCCCGAGGAGGTTTCGCCTCTCGGGCAAGACGAGATTCTGCCTCTTCCGGGCGAGGGGAAGCTCCTCAAGCGGCTTTACCATTGGACGATGGCGCTGGCCGAAAAGCCCAACGCGCCCTGGGCGCTCGGTCTCATTGCTTTCGCCGAAAGTGCTTTTTTCCCGGTTCCCCCCGACGTCATCTTGATTCCGATGTCTTTGGCGCGGCCAAAGCGGGCGTGGCTCTACGCTCTGATCTGCACGGTCGGTTCGGTCGCGGGCGCCGTGCTGGGCTACGCCATCGGCGCCCTGCTCTATGACACCGTCGGCAAATGGTTGATCGCGCTCTATGGTTATGGCCCGCGCATGGAGGCGATCAAGGTCATGTATGCCCAATGGGGGTGGGCCGTGATCTTGTTCAAGGGGTTGACGCCGATCCCGTTTAAAATCGTAACGATTACCTCGGGCCTCCTCGGCTATAACCTGCCGCTCTTCGTTCTCCTCTGCGCGATCACGCGCGGCACGAGATTCCTGATCGAGGCGCTGCTGATGCATCGGTTCGGCAATTTGTTCAAGCGCTTGCTCGAGCGATATTTCGGCACGTTCGTGATCGTTCTGGCCGCCCTCGTCGTGATTGGTTTTTATCTCGCCGTGAGAATCATCTGATCCATGCCTCCTCTCCCAAAGCTGTCCCGCTTCGCTCTCGCGGCATTGACGCTTGCGCTGCCCGTCGCCGCCATCGCGGGGGCCTTTGCGTTTCAGGCGGCCGGCTTTGCGCCCTGCGAACTCTGCCTCAAGGAACGTCTGCCCTATTACGCCGGCATCGTTTTGGGGGTCGTCGCCGTTTTGCTCGCCTGGCGCGGCTCGGGCGTGGCGCTGACGGCGTGTTTTGCCGTCCTGGCTCTTCTGTTTCTGGGAAGCGCCGGTTTCGGCGCCTATCACGCCGGGGTCGAATGGGGTTTTTGGCCCGGCCCCGGCGATTGCACCGGCGCGCTCGACAGGCCGCCTTCAATGGCCGATTTCATGAAACAGCTGCAAACGATCAAGGTCGTGCGCTGCGACGCGGTCGCGATTCGGATTTTGGGCCTGTCGCTCGCGGGCTGGAACGCGGTGGTGTCACTGGCGGTGGCGGGACTGGCGACGGCCGGCGCGGCGCGGCGAAACGTCGCCGCCCTTGCCGCTGAGGCCCCCGCGCGCTAACCAGCAGCCTCACGCGTTCGCGCTTTAAGATCAGAGATCACGCCATGGGCTTCAAATGCGGCATCGTCGGCCTGCCGAACGTCGGTAAATCGACCCTTTTCAACGCCTTGACGCAAACGGCCGCGGCCCAGGCGGCGAATTACCCGTTCTGCACCATCGAGCCCAATGTCGGCGATGTCGCGGTGCCCGACCCGCGTCTCGAGACCTTGGCGTCGATCGCGGGCTCGAAGGAGATCATTCCGACACGGCTGACCTTCGTCGATATCGCCGGCCTCGTGCGCGGCGCCTCGAAGGGCGAGGGGCTCGGCAATCAATTTTTGGCGAATATCCGGGAGTGCGACGCCATCGCCCATGTCGTGCGCTGTTTCGTCGATGACGACGTGACCCACGTCGATGGCAAAATCGCGCCGATCAACGATATCGAGACCATCGAGACCGAGCTGATGCTCGCCGATCTCGACAGTTTGGAACGCCGCCTGCCGGCGCTCGAAAAGAAGGCCAAGGGCTCCGACAAGGAGGCCAAGGAACTCGCCGATCTGATGACCCGCTGCCTGGTGCTGCTGCGCGAGGGCAAGCCGGCCCGTCTCGCCGAGGTCAAGCCCGAGGAGCAGAAGGCCTTTGCCGGGCTCGGCCTCCTGTCGTCCAAGCCGGTGCTCTATGTCTGCAATGTCGAGGAGGCCTCGGCCGACAAGGGCAATGCTTTTTCGGAGGAAGTCCTGGCCCGGGCCAAG
>JARLIW010000011.1 GCA_031291515.1 Beijerinckiaceae bacterium
AAAGGGCCGTGAGACCCTCGATTTTAGGTGCCATGCCGCGGGGGGGGGGACCCCCGGGGGGGTGGGGGGCGGGGGGGCAGGCGGGGGGGGGGGGGGGGGGGTTTTTTTGGGGGGGGGGCCTCGGGGCCAGTGTTTTGTTGTAGCCTCACAAATCTGTCGCGGCGGGGCGGGGGGGGTGTGGGGGGGGGCGGGGCCGGGGGGGGGGGCCCCCCCCCCGCGGCATGGCACCTAAAATCGAGGGTCTCACGGCCCTTTTCATTTAATCTGACTGGTACACTTTCACGCCGATAAAGTGCACAATTTGTTGCCGCCGTTGACACCGATGTCCATTCCTCGAAAGGAAGATTTGACGTCACGATGGTCGAGCCACGCTCGTAGCGCTGGCTGAACACTTCGAACAGCAGCTCGGCGCCGGTCGTCGAGAGCGGGACATAGCCGAGGTCGTCGAGGATCAGGAGCTTCACGCCGGCCAAGTCGCGCTGCAACTTCAGCAACCGCCTCTCGTCGCGCGCTTCCATGAGTTGGTGAACCAAGCCAGCCGCCGTCGTGAACGCGACTGAGAAGCCCTTTTGACAAGCCGCCAAACCGAGGCTCAGACCGATGTGCGACTTACCAGGGCCGGAGTTGCCAAGCGCGATGATGTTGTCACGGCGCAGGATGTATTCGCAGCGGGCGAGTTCAAGAACCAGCATCTTGTTGAGGCTGGGAATGGCGGTGAAGTCGAATGTGTCGAGGCTCTTTATCGCGGGAAAGCGCGCCTGGCGAATACGACGTTCGACAACCCGCCGTTCCCGATCGATGAGTTCCAGTTCGACCAATCGCAAGAGATACGCCGCGTGATCGATCCCCTCGCGCGCCGCTTCTCTGGCCACCTTGTCGTACTCGCGCAGGATCGTGGGCAGCTTGAGTTGCTTGAGATGATGCCCGAGCAGAAGTTGTGGCGTTCCGCTCGTCGTTCCCGAAGGCATCGCCTGCGCGGCGGCGGGCTTGTCGGCTTTGTTCGCGGCGCTCATGCTGCGCTCCCGGACAAGAGCACGGCATAGTCGGTCGCCAACGTTGTCCTGACGCTTGTCTGTGGAAGATAGGGATAGGCCGCCAGATTGAGACGTGGTGGCCGCTTCTCGATACGAGCCAGCACGATCTGCTTGACCGCGTCGAAGCCGATGGCGCCCAGCCGGATCGCGTCGTTAACTGCGCCAGCGACGATCTCCTTGGGCGCCGCCTCCATCAAGCGCAGCACCTGGATGAACTCGCGCTTGCCGCGATTGCCCATCCGGGCTTCGAGGAGATGGCGCAAATGCTGGAAACCTTCCGGCAGATCCCAGCCTTGCAACGCCGCCGCCTGGTCGAGGGCATTTGGCTTCATCTCGATCAGCGCGAGATAGTGCGGCGGGTCGTAAACGAAGACGCCCTGGCCATAGGACCGCGCGTGACGGGCGATCTCCGTCCCGCGACACAGGATCACCACCTCCTCGACGAAGCCCTTCACCAGGACCTCCTGGAACCCGTAGGCCGTCGGCGCCGAATAATCGTTGCCGCGATAGCGCACCAGCGCGGTGGACGAGACCCGCGCGGCGCGCTTCTCGCAGGGCTCCAGCGGCACGGCGGGTAACTCGTCGAGAGCGGCGATATTGGCGATCAAGCGTTCGCCGATCGCCTCCTGATGACGCCCGGCTCGGTCTGATTGTCGGCCAACGCAACTCTTGCTCAGCATGGCGTCGAGCGCTTCGTAGCTCGTCGCGACCGGGATCGGCGTCATGAAGTTCGCTCGCGCATACTTCACGGGTCCTTCGACCTTCCCCTTGTCGTTGCCCTTGCCAGGGCGGCCGAACCGATCCTTGAATAGGTAGTGGCTGACCAACTCTGTGAACGCGCGCGTGCGCTCTCGCTTGCCGTCCCCGCAGATCTTCGCCACCGCGATCTTGAGATTGTCATAGAGAATCGACACCGGCACGCCGCCGAAGAACGTGAATGCCGACACGTGTCCGTCGAGGAAAGCCTCGGTCGTCTCCGCCGGATAGGCTTTCACAAAGCAGGCGTCCGATTGGGGAAGATCCATGCAGAAGAAATGGAACTTCTGCCGCACCCCGCCGATCACCCCCACCGCTTCGCCGAAATCCACCTGCGCATGGCCAGGAGGATACGCCTAAGGCACGAAAGTCTCGCGCCCGCGCGCCCGCTCGATCCGAACGTGATCCTTGACGACCGTGTAGCCGCCGGCAAAGCCATGCTCATCGCGAAGACGCTCGAATATCCGCTTGGCCGTGTGTCGCTGCTTCACCGGCGCCGTTCGATCCGCTTCCAGGATCGCCTCGATCACAGGGATCAGCGGACCCAGCTTCGGCTTCTCCGGAGGCCGTTGCCGCACATACCCGGGCGGCATCGAGAACCGGCACATCTTCGAAATCGTCTCTCGGCTCAATCCAAAAACGCGAGCCGCTTCCCGTCTGCTCTTGCCATCATTGAAAACAAACTGCCGAACCGCTGCGTAAACCTCCACGACAAACATCCTTTCGGCTTCCCTTCGTCCAGAGGACAAAGAAACGCCTTACCACTGGCTGGATTTTACTCCGCCGCGGTCGCAAATCGCGCCGCTCCAGTGGCCAGCTTTGTCACCGCCGCGCACCCCGACCGCAGAGGCAGTTTCGGTCTGCGGCTATCGCTGCACGGACGTGTCAGTGCCCGCCAATGATCTGGACGAATTTCCCCTGGATCGTGAGCGTGGATTGCAGGACTCTCCGGCCCAACTCCGCTGGCGTATGCGACCGCCTCCCCGCGCTTACGCCTTTTGCCAAGATAGGAAGTAAGTTCGGCGCGATGGTCGCGAGTTGAGTGAACTTGCCGTGGTTCGCGGGGTCGGACGCCTTGACGTCGGTAAGATCAATGACCGTGGCCCCCAACGCCGCCAATTCGTCGGCGTTTGTAGCCGCGCCGAGACGGTCCTTTCCGCCGGCCAGAAAACTCGATGTCTGCAGCGCCTCATCGTCCCTGGAGAGAACAACATAGAATGGTTTGCGCGGCGGCGGAAAAGCACGCAACTGCGATTTGAAAACATCGAGATCGATGTCGGGTGCCGCAAGAAAGACGGAACCGACCACGCCGTTGTGCGGCAATTGTCCAGCGATCTGCAATTGTCGCAACGCTTCGACCGCCACCCAATTGCCCATGGAATGGGCGACAATATTGATCTCATCCGCATTGCTTGCAAACAAAAGTTTCAAGGTGCGAGCCAGATCGTCACGAGCTGCGGTGGCACTGTTATTGTCGTAAATGTAGTCGGTGAGCGTGCCGCGCGAGGCCCACGAAAAGAGCACCGGTACATCCGAAATAACCGCGTCATGATCGACCTGCGCAAGCCGGAACAGGGCTTCGGCAAAGACCGTATTGTAGCCGTGAATGAACAGAAGAACCTTGCGGCTACCCCGCGGGTGTAGCGCAAGTCGTGCATTCAGGGCATGAACGAAGGCTTTTTCATCGTCCAGATATGAGGATTTCGTCGCGACAAAATCCGACGCCGCATGTCCGGGCGCTTGCGCCGGCCATTCGATCTCACCCGGGACATGCGTTGGTGGAATCGAGACCGTGACGACAGCAAAATCGAGTTTTCCCGAACGCTCGCCGTTGAAGAGCGTTCCGGGCCGGGGATCCCGATGGCGCGTGGTGGCAACAAGCACGGGCTGCTCACTGGTTCCGGCGACTGACTCCTGTGTCGCGGCAAGAAAGCCGGCTTCCGGACGCGACGCACAACTGCCGAGCAGCGCCGAGATCGCGGCCACCGCGATCAACCTTGCAGCTGCTCCATGTCGAGGCAAAGAGCTTGCGCAAGGTCGATCTTGGCTGTGTACGCTATCCAAGGCAACGTCCATCCGTTCCATCCGATCGCATTCCACGCAGAACCGAGTGTTTTTTCCGAGATATTGGCTAGTCCATGTGGACGCCTACAACCAAACCGGCCTGTTCGATCCGATCGGATGAATCATGGGGTCGGCCCAGTGTTCCGGCGTTCTCGACATGTCGACCTGCGAGCCCAGGCGCGTGAACTCGCCGAAAGCCGTTTTGCCGGTTTGGAGGTTTGGCTTCATCGGTTTGTGATCGGGGCCAAGCTCGTCGAGACGCAAGAGGGTCGCGTTGTCGACGAGCCCGATGGCCTGCTCGAGCATGACCGTCTGCGTGAGATTGACGGAGACCCGGTAACTGCCGCCTTCGGTTGCGCGGCGCAAAAGCGCCGCCTGAACGCCGATTGCGCCGAGGTAGCCGGTCAGAAAATCACAGACCACATTGACGCCGTGTGGCAATTGCGGCTGATCCGCGGACCCGATGTCGCAGAACATTCCTGTTAGCCCAGCAGCAATAAAATCGTAGCCCATCCAATCGGACCAGGGTCCGCGACGCGCATTCAGCTTGATGTCGACGTAGATGATGCCGGGACGGATCTCTGCCAGGGTTTCCGGCGAAAATCCTTGTCTGGATGCGAGGTGCGGGCGCAAATTTTCAACGAAAACATCGCTTTCCCGCACGAGATCGTAGATCGGTTTGCGATTGCTGTCGATGCGCGCGTCAAGGTATGCTTGGCGAATTCCGGCATAACATTGCCAGAACATCGTCGGCTCCTCGATCCAATCGAGCGTATTGAGATTGAGGCAATCCGCGCCTTGAGCGGCGAGTTGCCGCATTGTTGCCGGACCAGCAACGACGTGCACCATGCCGAGGACGCGAAGCCCCGACAGTGGTCGATCGCCCGCGGGCAACGGCTCAGGGGCGCTATCTCCGATCTTTTCCACCTGAATCAATGGTGTTGCCATGTGCTCATGATATTGCTCGCTCGCTTGATATTCGGCTCGGGTGCGGCACATGGCGAGCGGGACCGAGGCGTCCTGCGCAGCCCTTTCGAGATCAAGCGCGTCCCATTTGCGTGTTGCAATTTCAAGCTGTCGCGGTAGCACGCCACAGTCGAGAAGGGCCGACGCGCGCGCGGTGTTGGAAGCGTAGAGCGACGTCAATATGACCCAACGATCGTCACGCGTGGGCAAGAGGAGGCTGCCGAGCTGGCCGACGTTGCCACCGAACATCTGTCGCGTTCCGTTGATCAACGTGCAGTCGGCCAAAACGTCCTGCCAGGCACTTTGCGTGACATAAGCCTTTCTGAGGTCGATGTGGATATCTTGTCCCTCTCCGGTGCGTTTCCGCCAAATGATCGCCGAGGCGATCGCGTTGGCGGCCGTGACAGCAGCCGAGATACTGCCGACTTTGATGTGCGTCGGACGGATCGGGTCCATGCCTTCGAACGTCAGAGTGCCACCCTGGTCGGCCCGGTCAAGCCCAGCTTCGCCCAAGATGAGGTCGACAGCCTTCGCGATATCAGCGTGCGTGTGAATGATGGGATAGGTTTGCATGCCGGTCTCTCCGTAAGATATTGACGCGAGATGTACCTGGGCAGACGTATTAGGACTGACCGCGAGGCATCTCGAATGCGGCGTCTGGTTTCAGGCGTTGGCGAAGGCGTATAAATCTTCGTTGACCCGATCTTTATCGATGGAGCACAAACCGTGTGAGCTGCCAGGATAGATCATCATTTGCGCGCCTTTGACCAATTGTGACGAGATCATTGCGGATGCGCCGATTGGGACAATCTGGTCGTCGTCGCCGTGCAGAAACAGCGTTGGGACGTCGATGCGCTTCAGATCATCCGTCATGTCGGTTTCGGAGAAGGCCTTGATGCAGAAATACGACGCCGGCATGCCGGCTTTCATGCCCTGCAGCCAGAACGAGTCGCGCAGGCCCTGCGAAATCACCGCACCTGCACGATTGAAGCCGTAGAAGGGGACGCTGAGGTCTTTGAAGAATTGCGAACGGTCCTGCGTCACGCCTGCGCGAATTCCGTCGAAGGCATCAATCGGCAGGCCTCCAGGGTTTGTTGCGGATTTCAACATTACCGGCGGGACGGCACCGATCAAAACAGCCTTCGCGACCCGGCTCGTACCGTGCCGGCCGATATAACGGGCGACTTCTCCGCCGCCGGTCGAATGGCCGACATGAATGACGCGCCTGAGGTCGAGTGCCCGGATCAGTTCGGCAAGATCGTCAGCATAGGTGTCCATGTCGTTGCCGTGCCAGGGCTGGCTTGAACGGCCATGTCCGCGCCGATCATGCGCGATACAACGAAATCCTCGCGAGGCTAGATAGAACATCTGGTCCTCGAAGGCGTCGGCGCTAAGCGGCCATCCATGACTGAAAACCACCGGTTGCCCCTTGCCCCAGTCATTGTAGTAAATCTCGGTTCCGTCCTTGGTGACGATCGATGACATGATTTCTTCCCTTGCGATCTGGCGAGAGCGTTCCGGACAGGCTAGGCAGAAACCGTTCGGGTCAGGTTCCATGCGCAACGTCGCGGCGGGCATGTCGCCTAAGCGGCAAAGCCCTCGAAAGGTGGCCCCGAATTGGCGGAGGCCGTTGCAAAATCGACCGCTCGGCGACTTCAAAAGTCGCGCGTTCCGGCACGAGACGCGAGTTAAGCAGCGTGAATTGGTGTGAATTCGAGACGCGACAACCGGGCTCGAAGCCGATCAGACCTAATGCGCCATGCGTAAATCGCCGACCCGAGATCTATTCAAACGGGAATTTAGCTGCTCACAGATCGTCTTGCGCCACGCAACTGTGACTGCAGCGCACGCGCGATCCGGACGTCGGCGGTTTCGCTCCCCTCGACCAGGCGGTCAAGCGTCGTATTGAGGAGATCCAGGCCCCCAGAGCTTGTTCCTTGGTCCAGTTTCAGGCGCGCCAAAGAGGTTGCCGCCCGCAGTTCCCAGGCGAATGCCTCCTGTTGGCGGGCAACATCGATCGCGCGTTGAAACAGACCTTCCGCCGTCCCGGCGTGCTGATCCCGATCAAACGCCAGCAGCTTTTCTCCGCCGGCACGCAGCATTTCAGCTGTGCTCCACGAAGTCTCGGCGGTTTGAGCCCGGGTCGCCGTCGCCTCGTCGATCAACGACGGTACAATCGTGATCAGTACCTCACGGTCGAACACCGCGAGTTTACGGAACCCTCGCAGCGTATCGGCCGTAAGCGGTCGTCCGAGCCCGGCGCCGGCCTCGCAAATCATGGCATAGTGCGCTGCTCGCTCGCTCATATAGGTGAAGGCATTGGCCTTGGAGTGTTGCATCAGAAGCTCGATGAAATATGCGGCCAGGTCGTTATCCCCACACCAGAAAGCGAGCGGGCAGGCAACAGACGATAGAATGTAGGCGAGCGAGTGCGGGTTGCGCCGTTCAAGCGCCGCATCGACGGTCTCCTTGATCATTATCAAGGCGCGATCCGCATAGCCTTGGATCCAGAGCACACAAGCAAGATTGGCCCGTGCGGCCGTTGTACGATCGTAGCGATAGATATGACCGATGGACGTGTCGGGCGAAACGTCAGCGGCAATGAGAGATTCGCCGAGGCGGCGCGCTTCGGTGAAATCGCCTTTGAGGCGATGCGAAAGCGCGTGCATCCGCGTGGCGATCAGCGACGACTCCTCGTCGTCGATGTCTGCCGTGAGCGCGATCATCTGTTCGGTCGTTGCAAACGCCGCCCGATGATCGCCGGTAACACCCTGTGCGCCGGCCAAGGCCCAAAGCGCCGTAATCTGGCTGGGTAGATCTGCAAGCTTGCGCGCGAGCTCGATCACACGTTGGAAGACGGCGATCTCACTCGAGCTGGCGCCCTCTGCGGCAAAGAGCAGATGACCGAGAGAAATCTGCAAGAGAAGCTCTTCGCGACTACCGATCGCGTCGTAACGCGCCAGACCGCCGAGTGCCTGTCGCACATGACCGAAATATTCGCCGAGCAGCGACCGCCCTAGCCAGAGCGGTCCAGAGGCAATGGTCAGCTCGACGCCGATGCGCTCGCCGCCTTCCGGCGAGAATGCCCAATCCAGAGCCGCCCGGACGTCGTCCATCAGCCGACTATGCTTCGTCCACCAGTCGGCGAATGACTGCGTTTTCCATTCGATCCGGGCCTCGGCAAGGCATTTGAGAACATAAGCGGCGTGGCGCTTGAGTACGCTAGATTGGTGATCGGACGCAGAGAGTATCTCGGCTGCATAGTTCCGGGTCGTAACCAACATTCGATAGGTGAACATGTTCTGACTATGCTCAGCGACCAAAAGCGACTTACCCGACAAATGCTGGATGGCCTGAATGATTTCGGGCTTGCTCAAGCTCGCTGTCTCCAGGACGTTCACTGCGGCATCGAGCGAAAATGCGGCCCGAAACACCGACAAGCAGGCCAGCACGAGCCGCTGCTGGTCGCTCAGCAAATCGAAGCTCCAATCCATCATCGCGCGCAGCGTTTCGTGGCGCCGTACCGTCCTCGACCCTTGCGTGAGCAGGCTCAGGCGATTGTCGAGACCAGCGACGAGAGCATCCAAACCCAGGCTGCCGATCGAACCTGCAGCGAGCTCGAGTGCCAGCGGCAAGCCGTCCAATTGTTGGCAAATATGCGCGACGGATCCGGCATTCCCGTCCGTGAGGCGGAAGTTTCCGTCGACGCTGGCCGCCCGTTCGGAGAACAGCTGGACCGCCGGGAACGCAATCGCCTGTGATCGGGACAGTCCGCTCCCGGGCGGCGGCACGGTCAACGGCTCGACCTTGTATAAGACTTCACCGGGCGAGCGCAGCGCTTCGCGGCTTGTGGTCAAGATCGAAATCGCGGCGCAACGCATGAGCAGTGCCTCGACCACGCTCGCGGCGCCGACGATGACGTGTTCGCAATTGTCGAACACGATAAGCATCTCGCGATCGTGGAGAAAATCGAGTAGCGGCGTCAGCGGCTCATTTGCGACCGGAAGCTGCAACGAAACCGCGAGCGCGCTCGCCACACGCGACGGATCCCTCAATGTTGTGAGATCAATGAAGCAAATGGGCGTTTTCCCCTCGCGCTTTAGCGTTGCGAGAACGGCCAGCGCCAAGCTTGTCTTGCCAATGCCGCCCGGACCGGTGAGCGTGATCAGCCGCCGCGCCGATATATGTCCAATGATCGATTTAATCGCCTCCTCGCGGCCGATGAGCGGATTGATCAGGAGCGGTGGCTGGAGTGGCTTCGGCGCGGTCACGGGGGGCGCCGTAGGGCCGTGGCCTTGCGCCGAGGTCACCACGGCCGCGCAGAAGCGGTAGCCGCGCCCCGGTTCGTTGACGATTAGTGGTGTAGCCGCGCGGACGTCATCGATCGCCTTGCGCAGCGATGCCATCTGCACGCGCAGATTGCTCTCCTCGACGAAGATGCCAGGCCAGACGCGATCAATGATCTCGCTTGTGCTGACAAGTTCGCCGGCACGTTCGACGAGCAATGAGAGGATGGAGAGAGCGCGACTGCCGAGCGCGACGCGTTCGCCATCGTGCAACAGCAACGCGCGATCCGGATACAGTTCATACGGTCCGAAACTGAATGCACGATCGATCATACAGTCGCACCTGGCCTGATCGCCCGGATGGAAGCGCGTGCGAGCGGCATCGTGGGCTTTGGCGCACGACCCCTCGCGCCGAATTGTGCGACATGCGCAGGGACCCTGCCGTCGAACCTGTCGGGCGGAATCGAAAGGGGTCCCGGACGGTCGGCTACGAGTTCGATCCGTGTCATTAGGTCCGTCCAATCAGTGCCTTCGCCATGGCCTATATTGCGCAGGGTGGGCGTGGTTCGGCAACCGCGAAGATCTCATTTCGGTCCGTGGGTTCGACACGCCATTTCACGCAATGCCCAATGCCTGAAGCCTGTCGATCAGCCAGACGAGATCGCGCGCGCTCGACCACATCACGTCCGAGGACGTCGGCTTTTCACGGGCCATGGTGAGGCGGACGACGCGCAGCTCGGCCGTTGTAAAATCCGCCGCCTTCAATCGGAAATCCCACGCCGGCGCGACGTTTCACGGGGATTCACGCCTCTTAACTCGTGTCTTTTTCGCGATCGGACCATAGTCGCCTCAACGACGAAAGAACGGCCATGGATCTCAGGCAGTCATTACGTGTGCTGTTGGAGATATGTGAGTCATACAAGTAGAGCGCTGCCGTTATTTTTCGAGGTACATCGCTATTTGTATCGCCGTAGCCGTGAAACGACGTGATCTGGCGCATCTATACGCAAATATAGTTTCCTCAAATGAGAAATCTCAGCGCCTGGTGGCGTATTCTTACCAAGGAAAGGAATTCCACTATGACGACTCCTTCTCAATCACCCTGCGCCGGCAAGCATGCCGTGAT
>JARLIW010000296.1 GCA_031291515.1 Beijerinckiaceae bacterium
CTCGATATTCTTGGGGCCATGCCGCACGAGGAGATCGCTCGTCTGCGGGCTGCTCAGCGTCCGTCCGGCGCTCGCGTCGCGCGCGCGATTGTCGCGCAGCGTCGCGCGGTAACGGTCCTCGGCTTCCAAGGCGGAATAGTCAGCGCAAAGTTGTTCGACGTCGCCCTCGATTCGCACATCCGCCCATGGAAACGGCGACGCCGCGTCGCGCCGTTCCGCGATCAATTGACCGAGGCGCGCCACGGTCTCGGTTCGCGCGGCGGCGACCGCCACCGCGAGTTCGGCCACCTCGCGTTCGATGGCGTCCAACCAGGATCGATCGGCGCGCGCGCCGTCTTCCAAGACGCGGTTGCGCTGGCGGAGGGCCCGCTCCAACGCCGCGACGCGCGTGCCGTGGCCGGCGTCGACGGCGAGGACCAGCCGGTCGAGAAAGCGGCGGCGGTCGCCGGGCGGCCCGTTGAACAGGCTGTCCATGGCGGGGGTCAGCCAGACCATGCGCAAATGCGTGGCGAAGGCGCGGGCCGAACTCACGGGTTCGCGATCCACGCGGTAGCGCCGCGTCGCGGGCTGGCCGGCCACGCCAGGCTCATAGCCGGTGCCGAACTGAAACAGACCGGAAGCGGTTTCGAGTTCGGCTGAGATCGCGAAGCCGCCGGAGCCGCCGACGCGGGCACAGGCCGCGAGTTCGGCGCGGCGCAGCCCCCGGCCCTGGGACAGTAGGGAGATCGCTTCGAGGAGGTTGGTCTTGCCGCTGCCGTTCTCGCCCGTCACGATCACCATTTGCCGGCGGACCGGCAGATCGAGCGCGGCATAGGAGCGGAAATCCGCGAGCACCAAGCGGCGGATCGCCACCGGCGCGCCGGGGTTCTGTTGTAAAGCCGCGGCGATGTCATGACCGGTCATGCCGCCATTATCAGCGCATGACGCGCATAGGCAATTGGCCTTCGACGCTTGTTCCCCAGATCAGTCCGTGCGGCACGGCGCGCGGCGGCGGTGGAAACGGCGCGGCCTGGCGCACGGCGTCCATCGCCATGGCGTCGATGGCGGGAATCCCGCTCTTTTTAATGATTTCCATCGAAATGATGCGGCCGGTTTCGTCGATGTGGAAATAGACCGAGACTTCGCCGCCCTCCTGGTAGCGGTTGAGGCGCGGCAGGTCCTTGACCTTCTGCATGATGAGGCCTTGGACGATGGCGAGATAGCGCACGTCCTCGGTCCCGCCATAGACCGGCGCCTTCGGAGTCGGCGCCGCGAAGGTGAAATTCTGCAAATTGGACAGGCCCGCGAGTTGCCGCACCGCATCCGTCGTCGCGGGCTTTTTCGACTTGGGCGGCGTCTTGGAGTCCTTGGCGTCGGTCTTTTTCTTCGGCTGCGTGGCTTTATCGAGCGCCTCGGCGTCGGGTTTGTCGTCCTCGGGCTTGGCGGTGGCCTCTTGCGGCTTGTCGGGCGAGGCCTGGTCCTTGGGCGTCGAAGCTTCCTTGGCCGGTTCGGGGCGGCCGTCGCGCGGCGGGGTCGCGGCTTTCGGCGCCTCGGTCTTTTGCTGGGTCTGCTTGGTGTCGACGACCTGCTCGTTGGGCGCGCGCGGCGCGCTATAGGCAGGCTTCTCGATCTCTTCCTTGGGCTTCGGCGGCTCGGGTTTTTTCTCGGGCGGCTTCGGCGGCGGGGGCTTGAGCTGGTCCGGCGGCGGCTCGACCACGACTTCGATCGGGGTCTCCTCGATCTGCGAGGTCTCCATCGTGGCCTTGCTGTCGCTGTAGAGAAAATAGACGAGCGCGGCGATGTGGACGAACAGGACCAGCAGCAGGGTCGGGACGAAGAACCGGTGGTTGCGCAGGCCGCGCGGATCCCACGCGAAGAGACGGTCGTCCGCGCGGGCGATCAGGATCGGGTCGTCGAGGGGCGGGGCGCCGGTCATGTCGGACGTGTCACACCATGTTTTTCAAAGGCGTTTCAAGGAAAAATGCTACCCTCTGGCAAGCCGGTATGCGGTTTTGAAGACCGTCAAGCAATCCATCCAAGCGTTTCATGACGAGGCATCCGCGATGAGCCTGGCATTTTCGAGGCAAGATCCGTGACGGAGGCGAGTCAAGGCGAAAGCACGACATTGGTGCGGCCGCTCGCGCCGGGTGACATCGCGGCCCTGGCCACGCTCTGGGTCCGCTCCTGGCAAGAAACCATGCCGGCCGTGGATTTCGAGGCGCGACGCCCGTGGATCGCGGGGTTTTTGGCGGGGGACGGGCTATCGACGCTGGTCGCGGAGGCGGGCGCTCTCCAAGGTTTCGTCACGCTCGAGCCCGCGCGCGCCTATCTGCATCAGCTCGTGGTGTCGCCCGAGGTGAAGGGCAGGGGTGTCGCCGGGGCGCTTCTCGATGCCGCCAAGGCGTTGCTGCCGGATGGCCTGACGCTCGACGTCAACCAGGCCAATGCGCGGGCCGCGCGGTTTTATGAGCGCGAGGGGTTTGCGCGGGTTGGGGAGGGGGTGAACGCGGCGTCGGGGTTGGCGACGTGGCGGATGGTGTGGGCGGGGAAGTAACTCACAATAATTTATCGGCGCCTTGCGCCAAATCCCGTACGTTGCGGCCGAGCGCAAAGCCATAGCCGTCGCCTAGTTGCTCCCAGACGAGACGCCC
>JARLIW010000297.1 GCA_031291515.1 Beijerinckiaceae bacterium
CCGCCGCAGGCCGCGATGATCTTGCGGCCCATGGCGCGCTTGCGCTGATCGTTGACGCCGACGACGGTCTCGACGATGCGCAGCGGCGCTTCGTAATCCTGGCCGGTCTTGACCAGAGCCAGCGTGTCCTTGGGAAAGCACGAGCCGCCGTAGCCAGGCCCCGCGTGCAAAAATTTCGATCCGATTCGCTTGTCGAGCCCGATGCCGCGCGCGACCTCCTGCACATTGGCGCCGGTGGCGTCGCACAGGTCCGCGATTTCGTTGATGAAAGTGATCTTGACCGCGAGAAACGCATTGGCGGCATATTTGATCAGTTCGGAGGTCCGGCGACCGACATAGACCATCGGCAGGCTGTTCAGCGACAGCGGCCGGTAGATTGCCGCCATGACCGCCTTGGCGCGCTCGGTCTCGGCGCCGACCACGACCCGGTCCGGCCGCTTGAAATCCTCGATCGCCGCGCCTTCGCGCAAAAACTCCGGATTGGAAACGACGTCGATCTCGAGGTCCGGGCGGGCCTCCTTGACGATCCGCTCGACCTCGTCGCCGGTTCCGACCGGGACGGTCGACTTGGTGACGACCACGAGCGGCCCGGTCGCCGCGCGCGCGACTTCCGCCGCCGCCGCATAGACATAAGAGAGATCCGCATGGCCGTCGCCATGCCGCGAGGGCGTCCCCACCGCGATGAAGACGGCCTCGGCATCGGCGACGGAGGCTTTCAGATCGGTCGAGAAGCTCAGGCGCTCCTCGCGCACGTTGCGATCCACGAGATCCTTCAGTCCGGGCTCGTAGATCGGCATGATGCCGTCCCGGAGCGCCGCGATCTTGGCTTCGTCGAGGTCGACACAAATGACGGTATGACCGAAATCCGAAAAACAGGCGCCGGACACAAGCCCGACATATCCGCTGCCAATCATCGCTATGCGCAAGCGTCTCTCCTCCGCGATTCAGGCGCGGCGCGCCTCGTCGCGCCCCTTCTAGCGGAGTTCGTCCTGGGGATAAAGCGGGGTTCGCGGACCCGCCCCCCGCAGCGGGAGCGGCGGAGCGCGATGTTTGAGGGTCCGTTTCATGTCCATCGCCCCGCGCAGCAATCTTCCCTTGGAATCGGTCTAGTGGACCTCGATCAAATCCACCGGCCCACCTTGCACCGCATTGTCGAAGACGGCGACGACAAGGCGGCCGGTGCGCCACGCCAGGGTATCAAGGGCGGTGCGGCCGGGATAGAGCACCGGCCCCTCCTCGTGGGGGTCGTGTCCATGGACGACGTGGCGATCGCGATGTCCCTCGGCAAAGCCGCTCGCGTAGCGTTTGTTCATCAACACTTTTTCGTTTTGCGCCTCGAGCGGCACGGCCGGATCGACGCCGGCATGAACGAATACGCGGTGCTGGTCGACATGGATGCAAGGCAAGCTCTCGATCCACGCGAGATCGTCGCCGGGCGAAATACCCGAGCCGTGATAGGATGCGAGCGTCTTGTCGCCGCCGTTGCGGCTCCACCAGGGCATCAGCGACGGGTCGCGCGCCGCCTGAACCATCATGTCTTCATGATTGCCCTTCAACTGGGTCCATACCGCGCCAGCAGGCGGTCCAGCTTGGAAACGCTCGAGAATCTGGCGGCTCTGCGGACCTCGGTCGATATAATCGCCGAGAAAAACCACATGTGTCCTGGCATCCGCGCCGGCGTAGGCGCCGATCGCCTCCAATGCCCCCACGAGAAGATCGAAGCGGCCATGCAAATCGGCGACCGCGAACGTCAAATCCCTGGCCATGTCGTCCTATATCCCGGCGGTCGCAAACCGCGCCCGCCGAATCCCTGGCAAATACCGGGCAAGTTTGGACGGCCCGGCATATTGGCGCATTCTACCCCCGCAAGGCGGCGATCCGCGCCTTCAATTGGCGCAATTCCGGAACGGTCACGGCCAGAAGAGCCGGATCGTCGCCGTCCTGCGCGTAATCCCGATAGATTTTCGCGAGCCGCCGCAGACCCTCGAGCTGGGTTTCGACATAAAGACGATCGAACGCCGGACCTTCGAGCGTCGCGAGCCGCGCCAGGGCGGCCTCGCCCTCGGCGGTAATCGCGCGATCGGCCGCGACGGCTTGCGCCCCGGACGTCCGCAAGGCGCGCGGCAAAACCGACAGAATCGTTTCGGCGCCTTCGTCGACCGACGCGCCCACCACGGCGGCACTATCGAGCGGGTCGAGGCTGACCCGCGTCGGCGCGGCCGCGGCGTCGAGCTTGGCGCCGACGCGCGCTTGTTCTCCGGCCTCGGCCCGCGCGAACCGGCGCAAGCGCCGCGCCTCGGCCTTGCCCCGCGCCAAAACACTCGCGCGTTCGAGGAACGAAACCGTCGGGCGCGCCTTGGCGAGCAGACTCACCGTGAGCGCGGCCGGCGCTGGCGGCGCGCCATAAAGCGGCGAAACGACCGGGAGCGATTGCGCCGCGGCGGGCTGTGAAGGCGCGCCCAGCAGGCCGGCCAACCCCATGAAACAACTAAGATATCTTGTCATGTCGCTTAATTTCATCGACGGAATCTTTCCCTGAACCGCGAATTTCTGGCGTTCCCGTTATTTTCCCGGCGGCGGACCCACGTTTTTCGGCAGAAGGTCGAGCGGCGTCGACGCGACCGGCGCGAGACTTGGCGGCGAAGCATTCGCATCCTTTGGCGCGGTCTCTTGCCTCGGCGACGTCTCTTGCTTCGGCGCGGTTTCTTGCTTCGGCGGCGTCTCTTGGCGGGCCGGCTCCGGAGCCTTGGCATCTTTCACGGGCGTCTCCGGCGCTTTCGCGGCATTCGCCTTGGCGCGTTCGGCCGCCTTTCTGGCAATTTCAGCGGCCTTCCGCGCCTCGTCGGCGGCCTTCTTGGCCACTTCCTCGGCCTTTTTCGCGGCTTCCTCGGCCTTTCTGGCATTTTCCTCGGCGACACGCCCGGCATATTCGGCCGCGAGCGCCAGGGACCGAGCCTGGGTTATTTGCGCGGCGCAAAATCCGTGCTCGGCCTCGCCTTTATAATCGTGGCAAGTCATATCGCGCTCGGCCGAAAACGCCGCCTGCTCGGCGGTCACCGCCTTGACCGCCTCCTTGTCGTTCCCGGCCTGCAGCACCAAAACCTTGAAATTGGTCCGCAACGCCGCTTCCGCCTGTAGCCGCTCGCGCTCGAGCGTCTTGACCAGACGATCCGGGATCGAATCGCCCGGCGGCCCCCAGAGCCCGACCGGACTGACCCGGCAATCCGCCGCGACAAAGTCGCAAGTCGGATGCGGGCTCGAAACCAGAACGGCGCCGTCGAGAACATCAGCGGTGAAAGGGCAGGCCTCCAAGGCGAAGCTCCAGCGGAGGGCGCCTTCGGGATGTCCGAGAATCGCCGCCGCGACGGGTTGCTCCGCCTCGATATTCACTTCGCAATATTCACCGGGCTTGGAGAGGCGTTCCCCCGGCAGGGTCAGTCGCGACAGGACGATGTTTTTCCCCGCGCGATTGAACCGCATGACCCCCTTGGACCCATCGTAGGTCAGGGTTTGCCCCAGCAACGTCTCTTCCGCCGGGGGCGTCACCGGGATGAGCTTGACGGGCTCGGGCGCGGCACGCGGCGCGACGACTTTGCGCGCGGGCGCCTTATGGTCGCCATGGACCGCGCCGGGCAGCTGGAGCTGCGCCGCCGCCCCGCCCGGGAGAGCGCACACAAGCATCACGGCGACAACGCACGCGTTTCTGCTCTCGGCCAAAATCATCTCCGAACCATGGTCAATGCAACGACGCTCGGTCGCGCCGATTCGACTTTCGAACCGTCAATCGCGCGATCATGCCCTCTCGCGAGCCGCCGGGGAAGGGTCATTGGCCTGTCTCGGCGAAAGACGCCCGGTTTTTCGCGGCTCGGCGTCGGGACCGATTGACCCGCCGGCCCCGCTGGCCTTAACAGGGGGCACGGTTTAAAAGCGGATTTTAAACTTGGTGCCATCGGCTTGCACGCAAAAATGGCCCTCTTATATACGGACGGCCTTGCAGTCAGAAACGGCAATACCAATCTGAACCATATCGGGGACCGGGCGCGCCAACGTCCGCCCACAAGCTGGATCGCTTCGGGGTCCGGCGGTCTTGCGACACGAAAGGAATAAATGGAAATGGCTAAAGTCATAGGCATCGATCTCGGGACGACGAATTCTTGCGTCGCTGTCATGGAAGGCTCGACCCCAAAGGTCATCGAAAATGCCGAGGGTGCCCGGACGACACCCTCGATCGTCGCGTTTACCGACGACGGCGAGCGGCTGGTCGGCCAGCCCGCGAAGCGCCAGGGCGTCACCAATCCGGAACGGACCTTTTTCGCGATCAAGCGCCTGATCGGGCGCACGTTCGAAGATCCGATGACCAAGAAGGACATCGGCCTCGTTCCGTATAAGATCGCCAAGGCCAAGAACGGCGACGCCTGGGTCGAGGCCGACGGCAAATCCTACTCCCCCTCGCAGATTTCCGCCTTCATTCTGCAAAAGATGAAGGAAACCGCCGAGGCCCATCTCGGCCAGACCGTGACCCAGGCGGTCATCACCGTCCCCGCTTATTTCAACGACGCCCAGCGCCAGGCCACCAAGGACGCCGGCAAGATCGCCGGTCTCGAGGTGCTGCGCATCATCAACGAGCCGACGGCGGCGGCGCTCGCCTATGGCCTCGACAAGAAGGGCTCCGGCACGATCGCGGTCTATGATCTCGGCGGCGGCACGTTCGACGTCTCGATCCTCGAAATCGGCGACGGCGTGTTC
>JARLIW010000012.1 GCA_031291515.1 Beijerinckiaceae bacterium
CGATGTAGGTCAGCGCGTAATTGCTCGACGCGGCAAGCGTGTTTTGGGTAATGGCGTAGTTGCCGACATTCGACGTCGCCGTCGCCGTTGTGGCCAAGGCGCCTGACAGCGTGTCGTTGTTGACGAGGCCGAGCCCGCCGACGGAATAAGTCAGCGTGGGCGTAGCATTGCCGTAGACTTGCGTCTTGGCATCGGCCGTGACCGTGATCGCGCGAGTGCCGACCGTCAGCGTGCCGTTGACGAAGCCGAAACCGTAGCCGGCGGATGACGTCAGCGAACCCTGCGCGGCGGTGATGGCGTAGGTGTTGACCGCCGCCGTGGCCACCGTGCCGGTGGAGGTGACGGCCGCCGTGCCGGAGACGATATCGGCGAGCGTATCGCCGAGATACGCGCCCGCAACACCGGCCTGAGCCCCGGTGATCGTGGCGCCGTTCAGGGACGACACATCGCCGTAGGTCTTGCCGGCATCATTGGCCGTGACCGTCAGAATCGGCTGGTAGGCGAACACATAACGATTGCCCGTCGCCGTGACCGTGCCGTCGGCCGCCGTATTCCAGACCGCCGAATTACCGCTGTCGAGCCCGCCGAACGTGTCGCCGGCCGGATTGGCCGAATAGATCAACCAGCGCCCGGATGTGGCGACAACAGCGTTCGATCCGGCATCGTTGACGAACGCGCCCGAGGCCGCCAGCACCGGCAACGCGCCCGAGACGGACGCGCCGGAGGCGATCGTCAGGTCGCCGTCCGTCGTGATCTGTACGGCGGCGGAGGGCCCGCTCCCGGATATCGTGCCGAGCGTCAAATTTGCGGCATCAAAGATATCGATCGCCCCGCCCGAGGCCCGCAACTGGGTAAAATGATTGCTGGAGTTGACGAGGGTGAAGCTCGCGTTCGCGGATCCCGCGAGAACCAAGCTGCCAGCCGAAATCGCCGCGCTCTGCGTCACCCCGCTCGCGGCCGAGAGGTCGAGCTCTCCGCTGGCCGACAGGGCCGTATCGACGGCAAAGGCCGCTGTCGACGAGATCGAACGATTGGCGAGCCCGAAGCCAGCCGCCGCCGTGCCGGCGATCGAGCTCGCATAGCCGCTGTTCAGTGAGGAGAGCGTGCCGAGGCTGGTCGTATCCCGCCGCCAACCGCCATAGATGTTCAAACCGCCGACCGTTCCCGTCGCGGCAGTAGCGAAGGCCGTGCCATTGGCCGCGCCCGTATCGCTGGCGATCGTATAGGCCAGGACATTCGTGCCGTTGGTCGCGTCGATCGTGCCATTGGCGAAGACAGCATAGTAATAACCGTTGGCCCCGGTCGTGACCGTCTCCACGGCGCCGGCGCCAGCCCGCACATTCACCGATCCCGCGCCGTTCGCGCCCGAAGCGAGAACCGTCGTCCCGCCGTCCCGATAGGCCGTGCCGGAGATGGCCTGCACGCCATTGGGGAAAAAGCTCGTGAGGTAAGGATAGAGCCCGCCCGAGACCGCGAAGGCGCTGCCCAACCCGGAGGCGCTCGTGCCATCCTGGAGCTGTGCCGTCGTCAGGCCAGAGCCGCCACCATCCGACGTGCTCTGCCCGCTCGTTTGCGTGTCCCAATAGCCGTTATTGATCGCGCCGTTTTCATTATATCCGACCAAGCCGCCGACCGAACCGCCGCCATTGACCGCGCCCGTCGCAAAGACATTGCTGATGGTGCCGCCCGCATGCTGACCGACCAGACCGCCGACATAGCTGCCGCCGCCGGTGACGGCACCCGACGCGGTGGCGTTGAGCAACGTGCTCGACAACAAACCGACGAGGCCGCCGACATCGCTGCCGCTGCCGGTAACCGCGCCCGTCGCCGAGACATTGATGGCGATGCCATTCACTAGCTGCACGTTGATAACGCCACGAGTCAGCGATCCGATCAGGCCCCCAACTAAGTTGCCGCCATTGACCCAACCGCTCGCAGAGGCGTTGGTGATCTCGCCCCACGACGTACCGACCAGGCCGCCGACGTCGTAACTCCCGCTGACCGTGCCCGTCGCATAGACATTGCTGATCACGCCGCCATCCTGCGTGCCGACGAGGCTACCGACATAGTTGCCGCCGCGGACCGAGCCGCCGACCAATCCGATATCCCGTATGGTTCCCCCGCTGTATCCGACCAGCCCGGCGTCGTCGCCGCTCTTGCTGATCGTCAGATTGCTGATCGTGTGGCCGAGGCCCTCGAACGTGCCGGTGAATTCATGATTGCTGTCGCTCCCGATCAGCGCATCGGCATAGGTCGTGCCCGAGGCGTCGAGATTGCCCGCGAGCGCATAAGCGCCCCCGAGTCCTGAATTGACATTCGCCAGGTTGGCCATGGCGTAAAGCAGCGTATAGGCTTGGCCGTTGATCGCGAGCGCGCCGCCTTGCGACGAGGTTGCGGCGGCGCCGTTGGACTGGGCAAACGTCAGCCCCGTGCCATTGGCGAAGGTAAGGTTGGTCGGCGACGCCGTATTATAGGTGAGGCTGACCGCGCCTGCGCCGTTCACCTGAATCGGCGCATTGATCGTGAGCGCGCCGGAGGCATTTAGCCCAAGGCTGCCACCATTTTCGATGGTGATGGCCTGGGCGACCGTGATCGGCGCATTGGCGGCGGTCGTCTGGACAAAGAAGGCGCCTGTCGTATCCACCGTCTGGTCGATGGTGAAGCTCGCGCCTTCGGCGATGATGCCACGTCCGGCGATTGCGTTGACGACGCTTGTCGCCGTGGCATCGTTGCCTGTCGCCGCGACGGCGGCGCTGAACGCTGGCGCGGACGAAAGCGTCGTCGCCGCCGTCGAAATCGTGAGCGCGTTGCCGTAAACGTTGAGGCTGGATTGATTGGCCGAAGCCGCGGCGGTGGCGAACGCGGCGGCGTTTGTCGCGCCGGTGGCGGGGTCGGCGGCGGTATAGGCGAGGAGGCTATTGCCGGTGGCAAACGATCCCGCCGCACCGAGAATATAGTAATAGCCGTTGGCGCCCGTCGTCGCCTGGCCAAAGCGCGCGCCATTGGCGAAGGCCGTGACGGTCACGGCGCCATTCGGGCCAGAAGGCGCCGCCGTCGCGCCGGCGTCCTTATAGGCCGTGCCCGAGATCGCCTGCACGCCGGTGGGGAAGAGGCTGGTGATATAGGGGTAGAGCCCGGCCGAGACCGTGAAGGCGCTGCCCAACAAGGACGTCGTGGTGTTCTGGAGTTGCGCCGTGGTGAGACCCGTGCCGCTGCCGGAGGAAGCGGATTGTCCCGTCGTCTGCGTGTCCCAATAGCCGTTGTTGATCGCGCCGTTGTACATGGTCCCGATCAAGCCGCCGACATTGGCCCCGCCGTTGACCGCGCCGGTCGCATAGACGTTGCTGATGGTGCCGCTCGTCTGCTGACCGACCAAGCCGCCGACATTGCCGCCGCTGCTGTTGACGGCGCCGCTCGCGCTGGCGTTGAGGATCGAGGCAGCCGACACTCCGACCAAGCCGCCGACGCTGCCGAAGCTACCGCCGTTGACCGCGCCCGTCGCGGAGACGTTGACGATAGTGCCATTGTGCAGCGATCCGACGAGGCCGCCGACATAGCCGTCGCCATTGACCACACCACTCGCGGAGGCGTTGATGATCTCGCCGCCATTCTCATAGCCGACAAGGCCGCCGACATAATAAGAGCCGCTGACCGCACCGGTCGCATAGACGTTGCTGACCGTGCCGCCGCTCTGATATCCTAAGAGATCACCGACATAGTTGTTGCCGCCACTGACCGATCCGCCGATTAGACCGAGGTCGCGGATGGATCCCGAGCTGAATCCGAACAGCCCGGCGCCGTGCGAGTTGACCGTCAGATTGCTGATCGCATGGCCGAGGCCCTCGAATGTACCGGTAAACGAATTGTTGGACTGGCTTGCGATCAGCGCAAAACCATAGGTCGGGCCGGAGGCATCGAGATTGCCGGCGAGCGCATAAGCGCCGCCGAGCCCCGAATTGACATTCGCGACGTCCGCCATCGAATAGAGCAGCGTATAGGCTTGGCCGTTGATCGAGAGCGCGCCGCCCTGGCTCGACGTCGCGGTGGTGCCGTCGGAATTGGCAAAGGTCAGCCCCGTGCCATTGGCGAACGTCAGGTTGAGCGGTGACGCGATGTTGTAGGTCAGGCTGACCGCGGCTGCCCCCTCCGCGACGATGGGCGCGTTGACGGCGAGCGCGCCCGAGGCGTCGAGAGTAAGGTTGCCGCCATTTTCGATCGTAATGGCTTTGGCGACGGTGATCGGCGCATTGGCGGCGGTCGTCTGGACATAGAAGCCGCCCGTCGCATCGACCGTCTCGTCGATGGTGAAGCTGGCGCCGGAGGCGTTGTAGCGTTTCACTGCCACGGCGTTGAGAACGCTGGCCGCCGTGGCGTCGTCGCCTGTCACCGAGCCCGCGGTGGGCACGGCCGAGAGCGCCGTCGCACTGGTGGAAACCGTGAGCGTGTTGCCGTAGAGGTCGAGGCCCGACTGAGGCGCCGGACCCGTCGCGGTGGCGAGAGTGGCGGAGTTTGTCGCGCCCGTGCCGGAGTTGGCGGCGGTATAGGCGAGCAGGCCGTTGCCGGTGGTAAACGATCCCGCCGAACCGAGGATATAGTAATAGCCGTTGGCGCCCGTCGTCGCCTGGCCGAAACGCTCGCCATTGGCGAACGCCGTGACCGTCACGGCGCCGTTGCTGCCCGAGGCCGCGGCTGTCGTGCCGGCATTCTGATAGGCCGTACCGGAGATCGCCTGCACGCCGTTGGGAAAAAAGCTGTTGAGATAGGGGTAAAACCCGGATGAGACCGTAAAGGCGCCGCCCAAAAAGGCGGTGGTGCCGTCCTGGAGTTGCGCCGTGCCGAGGCCCGTGCCCCCGCCAGCCCCCGTGAGAACCGTTTTGCCGGAGGAACTCGACTGTCCCGTCGTCGATATGTCCCAATAGCTGTGGCTGACCGTGCCCGAATACGTGAGCCCAGCGAGGCCACCGACGTTGGATCTCCCGCTGACCGCGCCGGTCGCAATAGCGCTGACGATCGTGCCAGCGTCGTTCTGACCCACCAGGCCGCCGATATCGGAGCCACTGCCGTTGACCGCGCCGGCGGCGGCCGCGTTGACGATCGTACCGTCCGCATACCCCACGAGGCCGCCGACACTGCTCTGGCCGTTGACCGCGCCCCCCGCAAAGGCGTTGACGATTGTCCCAGCTTGTTCGTAGCCGACCAGGCCGCCGACAAAAACAGAACCGCTGACCGCACCGGTCGCATAGACGTTGCTGATCACGCCGGCCTGAACCCCGGCGAGATCGCCGATAAATCCGCCGCTGCCGCTTACCGATCCGCCGATCAGGCCGATATCGCGGATGGTTCCCGAACTGTATCCGAACAGCCCGGCGTAATTTCCGTTCTTGGCAATCGTCAGATTGCTGATCGTGTGACCGAGGCCCTCGAATGTACCGGTGAACGAATGGCTGTCATCGCTTCCGATCAGCGCATCGGTATAGGTCGGTCCCGAAGCATCGAGGTTGCCGGCGAGCGCATAGGTGCCACCTAGGCTCAGGGTGTCGACGCTCGTCACGTCCGCCATCGAATAGAGCAGCGTATAGGCTTGGCCGTTGATCGTGAGCGCGCCGCCTTGGGACGAGGTGGCTGTGCTGCCGTCGGAATTGGCGAAGGTCAGCCCCGCGCCATTGGCGAAGGTCAGGTTGGTCGGAGAGGCCGCGTTGTCGACGAGCGAGACCGAGCCCGCGCCCTTGACCGTGATCGGTGCATTGATGGCCAGCGTATTGCCCGCGTTCAGCGACAGGCCGGCGCCGTTGGTGCCCCCGAAAGTGATGGCGGAATTGATCGCAATGTTATTGGCCGCCGTCAGGCTCAACGTCGTGCCGGCGCTCCAGGCGAGGATCGCGTTGCTGGCGCTCGACAGGGTGATATTGCCGGCATCCGCGCCGGTTGAGTTGGCGGCACCGGTCGTGATCGTCACATTGGCGCTGCCGAGGGCCGACTTCAGCGTCGCGATATTGATCGAGCTGGTTTGGCCAGCCGTCGTGATGCCGCCCGCGCCGGCGATCGCCGTGCCGCTGTCGGGTGAATCCGAGATCGTCACATTATAGGGATCGAGCAGCAGCGTGCCGCTGGCGCCATGCGGGGCGGTCAGGATGGTCGCGCCCGTATAGGCGAGCACTCCGTGAGAGGAGACTTCCGCGCTGCCGCCGTCGCCCCCCACCGAGCCGCCCCGCGCCAAGATCGTGCCCGCGAAGCTCGTCGCCGTATCCGACCACACGACCACCGTGCCGCCGTTGCCATTGCCGGTCGCATCCGCCCTGATCGTGGTGGCCGCGTCGATCGTCGTGGTGGCGGCATGCGCGAGGGTGCCCCTGCCCTGGCGGTCGCCGCCGATGCGGATCGTGCCGCCGCCCGTCTTGCCCGAAGCATTGAGCTTGGCGCCGGTCAGGGCGAGGGCGCGACCGGTGATGGTGATGCCGCCGCCCCTGCCCCGCCGTGACGAAACGTCGAGCTTGCCCGAGACCGCGACCGCGCCATCGCCGCCGTCGAGGGTGATATCGCCGTTCCGGCCGGTGACGCTTCGCGCTTCCACGACGCCCGACATATTGATCGCCTGCCGCGCCGCATCGCGCGCCTGTGCCGCCCTGATCTCGACGTTGCCGCCCTTGGCGAGGATCTTGCCGGAATTCGAGACCAGCGCGCCGCTTCCAAGCGCATGGGTGGGAACGCCCACCTGCAGGAAACCGTCGCCGGAGAAGTCGAGGGTCGCCACTTCTCCCGATCCGAGCCCGGCTCGGCCCATGGGAACCGAGATCGTCCCGGAATTGGCCACCGTGCCGCCGATCAGCGCCGCATAGCCGCCGGGGCCGACTGTGATCGTGCCGACGTTCGTGACATCGGCGGACGCGCCGTTGCCGGTGAAGGTCCGCTTGCCCGCGAGGTAGTCCTGATCGGAAATCCCAAGCGACGTCGCAACAAAGCCGGCCCCGGCATTGACCGTGCCGGACGAGGTGATCGAAATGCCGTTCGGATTGACGAGCATGAGCTGGCCCGTCGCCGTCAGGCTGCCCGCAATGGTTGAGGTGGTGTTGCCGGTGACACGTGCCAGCATCGCCGAGGAGGTGGAGGGCTGCACGACGTTGACGGAATTGCCCTGTCCAATCGAGAATGTCTGCCAATTGGTGATTGCGGAGCCCGAATATTGGTTGATCACAAGCCGGTTGGCGGTGGGCTGGTTGATCGTGACATTGCCGCTCGCGACCGATCCCCCCGTGGGCAGATTTTGCGCGGCGGCTATTTTGAAGACGCCGGCGGCAATCAAAGTCGCCGAGGCCAGCGCTGTCGAGGTCATCAACGAGCGGAGCGCCGGGCTGCGGAATGCGGGAAAGGGGCTCATGGGTGTCTCAAAACTGGATGGCGCTGGAAAAGGTGAAGCGTTCGCCGGCCGGCTGGCCGTCGCTGCGATATTGGTGACCCCATTCGAGCGACAGATTCACTTGATCGATGATTCCACTGAATTCATTGGTCTTTGGGCTGCCCGGCGGGTTCGGCGCGGCGCCAACGCGAACTCCAAGGCCAGCGGAACCGGCGGTCACCTCATTGTGCTCGATACTCGTCGGCTGCATGAGCCAGATCGCGCCAATATCCCCGAAGGCGTAAGGCGAGACGCTCGCGGCGCCGGTCATAAGATCGACACGCCAGGGGGACGATAGTTCGGCCCGGCCTACCGCGCCGCTATCACCTTGGAATGTTCCGGCACCGAAGGCTGTCAGCCCGTTGCCGCCGACCAGACCGATCTGCTCGGCGCGCGCCAGAGGCCTACCGAATGAGGTCTGACCCTGGGCGAAAAGATCGATCCCGATATGGTCCGCCAGCAACTGGCCGTAGTGCGACGACAGTTCGAGCTTGCCGAAGGATGCGTCCGATCCCTGCCGCGACAGGGGCAGGAGCGGCGTGGCGTCACCCTTATCGCGGGCGCCGAGCCCATCGATCCCGAGCGACGCGATCAGTCGGCCCGACAGAAACGCGCCCCATGGGGTCGTGCCGGAGATATCCGTCGTGTCACGCAAGACGCGGAGCCGGTCGCGCGAGATCGGGGCATAAGTGGGGCTCAGCGCATAAAGCTCTTCCTGCTCGACATCGAAGGCGGCTTCGTTCGACAGATTAAAGGCACGGGAGCGCACGAAGGCATACTTCAGCCGTGACGAGTACCGTTCGAACTCGGAATAGAACTGCTGGCCGGCGGATGGATCAGGCGCGGAATCCGTGCGGATCGCCTCGATATTGGCACTCCAGCCATCGACGCCAAGCGGGACGACGACGCCAGCCGACAGCTGCCGGTTGGTCGGATGTGGCGCGAAATACGCGGCGTCGCCCGTCGCAAACGGATCACCGCCGATCTGGGTGTAGATCTGCTCGCCTAAACCTAGCGCCGAATTCAGCTGTAGCGCCAGGGTCGCATTCACACCGCCGAGCGAGGAGGAGATCGTGTTGTCGAGCGTGAATGAGCCGGTGACAAGCTTGTGGCGCGCCTCGATGATCAGCACGCTGCCGCCGGGCATCGTGCCGGCCGCGAGCGTCGACTTCAAGAGCGTACCCGGCGTGTCGCCGGCCAGCACCAGCGCGCGCTCGATCTCGGGGAGTTTTATCGACTTTCGCCCGATCAGCGGCGCAAGCACCGCCTCGATCCGTGATTTGACCAGTGATGGCAGATCCTGGGTCTCGATCCGCTCGATGAAGCCGTCGACGACGACGACCCTGACTCGGCCGCCATCCCTCAGCTTCTGCGCCGGCACGACGACGCGCGTCAGCACGAACCCGGCGCGGCCATAGGCAGCCTCAAGCCTCCGAGCAGCGGCGAAAATCTCCGCGACCGTGACGGTTTTGTTGGCTATGGACGCATTGAATTCGGCGTGTGCCGCGGCGATTGCATCACCCGCATCCGTCTTGTCCGCACCGCCGTCGATGGTGACACCGGTAAGCCGCACCTTCAGCCGATCCGCCCCCTTCGGTGCCTCCGGTCCCGACAGTTCGGGGATCGAAACCTCCCCCTGGACCGCGAGCGGCTTCGGCCGCACCGACGCCGGCGTCAGCTGCGACGCCGTTTGCGCAAACGCACCTGAGGACATCAAACAGAGGAAAGTGAGGGCGGCGCGCAAGCCGCCTTGTTGGGAACGCGTGGTCATTCGGGGCACAAATCGTTTTGACGGCTGGCGCCGTCGGCTGCCCAGGCGAGCGTGGTCAGGCCACGCGCGGCAATCAGCGTCACCAGCGCGGTCGAAGTCGGCAGCGCCCGGACCGAACCGCGCGCTTTCGCGAACCCGATGCTTTTCATCTCAATCCCCGTCAAACCCATTCCGCCGACGGTCGCCTCGACGCGATATGCCGCGGTCTCGCTCCACGCAGCCCCGTCACCTTTAGCAAGCCGGGCGCGGGGATACTTTGCCCAGCGTCTCAGGTGGATTTGCCCAGCGTCTCGAAACCCAACGTCCCAGGCGGGGAAAATGCACAACCGGAGCGTTGCGGGCGCGCGAATGCCCGGTCGACAAGACGCATTTCATTTCGATGAGCGGCCGTTTAGGAGCGTCACTTCAGAGCTGGCTGTCGCCGAGCAGAGTGCCGGTAAGTTGCGTGATCCAGAGCATCGCTTCCGCATCGGGCCGTGGATCGGGGTCCCCGACGCGCGAAGGCGAGCCGTTCAGCCGCTGTGTAGCCAGCTTTCGGGCCTCGCCTGGCGCAAGGCCGAATTGTCGGCGGAAAGCGCGGATGAAGGTGGCATCCGAGCTGAACTGACATTCAAGCGCGATATCCATGAGGCGCCACGCCCTGAAGGCTGGCGAGATCAGCATGGCGAACGCGCGATGCAGCCGCCGCTGCTGGATGTAGCCGACAGGACTTTGCGGGGCGAGGAGCCGATACAAGCTGGCGCGCGACAGGCCAAACTCGTGGCACAGCGTTTCGAGGCCGAGCGAGGCCAAGGTCAGCTTTTGCTCGATATACGCCTTGACGTGCGCGCGCAAAGCATCTTGCGAGAGGTTCGCTTCGACGTCGGTTCTGGTGTTGCTGAGTTGGACGCCCGCAATAATCAGATGGGCGAGCGCCTGGACGGCGCCCTGGCTCTCTGCCTGGGTCAGGCCTGCCGCGTTCCGCCAGAGGGCCAGCATATAGTCCGCCATTATCCGGGCATAGGGCATTTCGCGCGGCAGAATGCGAATCGCGGGATTGGTTTCGGACGTGGTCAGCGGCGCGAACATCATCCGCGGCATCGCGAAGCAGATCTCGCGCGTGGCTCCGTCCTCCGCGGGCATCTTGCGGGACAGATTCGGAAGCGTCATGTCGACGATGGCGATGTCACCCGGGCGCTGAAGGAAGGATTCGTCGTCCGTGACGTATTCCGCGCCGCCGGCCAGATGCAACGTCACATGGAAGTTGTCGATGCCCTTGGCCACATGTCGGGCCGCGCGATCATAGCGCAGCGGGCTGGCTCGAATTTCAAAGAGTACGGCGCCGCTGAGATGCAGTACCGCCGAGGACATATGGAAATCTTTGACCTCGCCATAGACAAGGATGTCGCAGAGATCTTGCGTATTCTCTCGGAAGCATTTGAGCGCCAAATCCGGCGATGCGAAGTCACGGCTGGAAAACAGCACCGGTATCTGTTCGTCAGGCGGCTGATTTACTTCTAGAACAGAAAGATCTTGGTTCATACGCGCCGAAAACTGATCAATCTCGCCCCGATCTCGGGTTCCGTACTCAGAAATCCGGGCACAAGATTCACCTCCTATGTTGAGATTTGTGGAAAGCTCAACGCTGGTGGCTGACGCTATGCAGCTTTGGTGGCCCGGTCAAGTTGCCGTGATGCCTTTTGCCGCCGAGGGTAATGGAGAGGTGGCGACAATGGCCGAGAACGAATCAACGGTTTGGCCAAAATCGCCGCCTATGAGCAGGCGCTCGACATCACAAAGAAGCTTGCGGCACTGGAAGGTCCCGGCGGCGCTCGGGCGTGGCGCCGTGTGTTCATCAGCCCGATGAGAGTGGCCTGCTGCCGGTTTTGCGGACGCCGAGATTGGGTGTTTTGATGAAGCTGGAGGTCGCTGATGCAACGACGGAAATTCGGGCGAGAGTTCAAGGTCGAGGCGGCACGGCTGATCAAGGAGCGCGGGGTCGCGGTTCGCGCCGCGAGCGCGCGGTTTTCCACGTCCACGGCCGTGCGCGATTGGTCGACCTGTTGGCGCAAGGCTACCCCGGTCCTAGCCCAAGTATCGATGCGCGCCATGACAATCATCGCTTGCTCGAGCGGCGACTTCAATCCGAGGATTTGCGCCTCGAGCGATTGAATCGGCCATGGCAACTTTCGTGCGCGATGAGCGCGATTTGCCGTCCGTCCGTCACCTCGTCGCCAATTGTCCCCCTCAGTTTGGAGATTTTACCGCCGATACGCGCTCGCGCGGGAATGACCGTCCGGCTCTCCACGGTGGCGAACGCCGCCTCTTCATCGGCGGCAGGCTGCCGCAATGCGACCGTGAAGGCCGTTTGACCGTAGGCCGGCATGGCGGCATGGCGGCAAATCCCAGCCGGGGATCAGTCGATCCACGGCGGCCTCAATCACGGCCCGTGGGCAATCCGGCGGCCTTCCAGGCCATCAGCCCGCCGCGCATATGCGTATTGACGGCAACGCCCGCCTCCCGGCATCGAGCCAATGCCGCCGCCGAGCGCTTGCCTCCGAGGCAAGACAAAACCACCTCGCCGTCCGGGAGATTCGCCGGATCGAATTGCGAGAGCGGCATGGCAAGCGCGCCGGGTATCCATTCGGCGGCGATTTCGTGATGTTCGCGCACGTCGACCAGCACAATCTCCCCACGCGCGAGCCGGGCGCTCGCTTCCACGGGTTCGATCTCGACCAGAGCGGAGTGGCCGGGTTCCTTCTTCTTCCAGAACATCGTTGAACTCCTTGATGGTCCGCTAGGTGGTGCGCCGCCGCGCATTTGACCGTGCCTTGCCCGGGGGTACAGGGACAGTTGCAATGGACACGGGGGCGCAATAGATCGCGAACAGCGTTTTCAGCACTTGCCGCGCGGCATCCGACGCGATCGAATAATAGATCGTCTGGGCATCCCGCCGCGTTTGAACCAGGCCATCCTTGCGCAACAGGGCCAGATGTTGAGAGACGTTCGAGTCGCGCGCGTTCAGGAAAGCCGCGAGCTCGCCGACGGATCGTTCGCCATCCAAAAGTTGGCAAAGGATGAGGAGGCGGTGACGATTGGCGAGCGACTTGAGCAATTCACTCGCGTCCTCCGCCGCTGCCTCCATCGCTTCGGGACGTATTTTCATAATTTCGAATATACCGATAATAGAATATACAGTCAACCATTCGACGAAAACGCGGCGGTCCAACGAGACGGCGCGCGGCAACGACATGGCGCGCGGCAACGACATGGCGCGGGCGTGGACCATCGTGGACGTGGTCGAAAGGACAACACGCCGACTCTGACTGGCCACGGCCGTCGCGATCACTTCCTCCCTTCAAACCCTTGGGTGGCGGTGGACGGCGAAACCGGCCGGATATCGAGATCGAGCTGGAAAAGGTCCCGCGCCGTAAGCAAATTCCTGTCCCGCCAGAAGGAGCGGACCACATTCATCTCAACGAAAACCGGATCGAAATGACCGGTAGAGGTTCGGTCCCCTATGATGATCGAGTGATCACGACGGGCCGGATCTGGCTTTCGACGAGAGCCCGGCCTTCGGTCTCAGCGCCCTCACGCGATCGATCTGGCATGTCGATCCCGCCGAGCAAGCGTGGCACGCTTTTAAAGCATGCCGCGAAAATCTGGAGCCGATCGCGTGCCTACGACATTCGTGACGTCCGAGCAGCTGGCAAGAGCGTTTGCGACTTGCATCCGCAGTGACGAACGGTCAAAGTTCGAGATTCCAGACGGTATGGCCCAAGTTCTTGCCGCACCCGCCGGACGACCTATATTAGTCCCGGCAAACGGAAGCTTTCATGCCTCTGAACCGGAGAAAACAGAAATCGTCCTTTGTGCTGGACCAGGGTAGTCGAGGGAGGCCAAATTCTCGCATGTGGCCGAATTTCGTCCCCAAACTTAATGGCCTATCTTTCGCTTCCGACTTTAGATGCCTGACATGAGCCAAAGCACGAAGAGCCTAGAGGGTCGAGACGACACCTTCCGTCTCGATTCGCCGTCGTTTTGGCGCGCGCAAGAGATGCTTCTGATCCAGCAGGTCTCGTCGCAAATTGGCAAGGGTCTCGAACCCAGACCGCTTTTGAACGAGATGCTGCATCTCATGTCGGAATTCCTCGGGCTTAACCGAGGGCGCATCGTTCTTCCCGACGAAACCTCCGGCGGCTCCCGGATCCATTATTCCTATGGCCTGACCAAGGAGGAGGCGCGGCGCGGCCGATACGAGCAGGGCGAGGGGATCACCGGCCGCGCAATCGCGGACGAGCAGTTGATCATCGTTCAGAATATCGACAACGAACCCGCGTTTCTCGCGCGAGCGGTGACCAGGGACCGGTTGCCACCGGGGGCCGTTTCCTTCATCGCGATGCCTCTGCGCGCCGGCCAGAATATCGTCGGTGTTCTCGCGTGCCATCGCTTGCGGCACCGGAACCGCGCGCTTTCGGATGATGTCGCGATCTTGCGGATCCTCGCGACCCTGGCCGGCCAGCTTCTGCAACTCAACGAAGCCGTTGCGCGCAAGACAAAAGCGCTCGAAAAGCACAATACGCTCCTCGCGAGCGCCTTGAAGACCTCGATGGCCCAGTATGGAATCATTGGAACCTCTCCGCCGCTCCTGAATGCCATCGGAGAGCTCGAACGAGTTTCCGATTCGACGGCCACGGTCCTTTTGTCGGGCGAATCCGGAACCGGAAAGGAACTGTTCGCGCGGGCGCTTCATCTCGCGGGCAAGCGGCGCGACAAGCCCTTCATCAAGGTCAATTGTGGCGCGATTCCCGATTCCCTTTTCGAGTCCGAGCTTTTCGGCCACGAGCGCGGAGCATTCACGGGCGCCGTGGATGCGCGCGCGGGCTGGTTCGAGCAGGCGAACACGGGAACGATCTTCCTCGACGAGATCGGTGAACTTCCCGCCGGGATGCAGACAAAGCTGCTGCGAACGCTGCAAGAGGGCACCGTGAGCCGTCTCGGCGGCAAGCGCGAGATCAAGCTGGATGTCCGCCTGGTGGCCGCGACCAACCGCAGGCTGGAGACGGAAGTTGCCGCCGGCAGGTTCCGGGAGGACCTCTTTTATCGTCTGAACGTCATTCCGATCAGTCTGCCTTCCCTATCCGATCGTCCCGGCGACATTCCGCTGCTCGTCACGCATCTGATCAACCGCGCCAACCAGAGGAACCAGCGCAACGTCAATTTGACCGCGGCCGCCATTGAACGCCTGCAGGTCTTGCCATGGCCCGGGAACATCCGACAGCTCTCGAATGTCATCGAGAGGATCGTGCTGCTGGCGGAGAAATCCGTTCTCGATCATCATGACATCGAGCCCTTTCTTCCCTCGACTTCGGACATCCGGAGGGCCGCGCCCCTCGCCGCGTCCCCGCCCAGCGAATTCAGCCCCCTGCCGGTACGTCCGTATGTCTCCTCGGCGTCACATTCGGCCAGCGAGTTGAACCAGGCACTGGCCCAAAGCGGCGGCAACAAATCGCGAGCCGCGCAAGCCCTTGGGCTTACGGTACGGCAATTTGTCTATCGCTGGCACAAATGCGGCCTTGATGGGTAAGGCACGGCTCTTCTTCTATTGTCGACATTGTCGACAATTTGTCGACATTTCCGATCAAACGATATTTGCCTTAAAAATAAGATCGCCGTCTATCTTATTGATAACACTATATTATATTCTTAAAATTGTTTTCCGGCAACCTGGCACGATCCTTGAGATAACAAGAGCGCCAGACTGATCTGAGCTTCTTTCAACCGCAGGAGATCGGCGTGACCGCTTCCGCAGCACTCTCAAACACCGTCAAAACCTATCTCAAGCCGATCGACCGCGACGGGCTCATGGCCTTTGCGGAAAAGGGCCGCAACAACCCTGCGGCGCGTGGCACGAACAAGGTCCATACCGTCACACAAGGTCAATATCGGACCCTGAGCTACGTTGGGAACCACACCCCTGTCGTGGTGGACGAACCGCTGCATCTTTTTGGCGAGGACACGGCCCCAGCTCCTGGCGAGATCGTGCTGTCGGGCTTGGGCGGCTGCCTGGCGGTCGGCATCACGGCCGTCGCGACGTGGAAGCAGGTCAAACTGACGAAGCTCGAAATCTTTCTCGAAGGCGACATCGGCAATCCGGCGGCCTGGGGTGCTGGCGGCGCTGAAAAGCAACCCGCGGACATGGGCTTCCAAGCGATCAGGGTGAAAGTCGCGATCGAAGGCGATGCCACCCGCGCGGAGCTCGACGAAATTGTCCGGCATGCGAACTTCTTTTCGCCGGTCGCCAATACGATGCGCAATCCGGTTCCGTTCACGATCGGCCTCGCCGATTAGGCCCAAGAGCGTTCACCCGGCCCCCTTCTTGATCAGCGAGGACGTCATGCAAAATGCCATGGCCCTAGAACAACGGCTCGAGACCGCATGGAACGACGACACCGCCGTTCTCGACGGCGTGAAGACGATCGCGGACGGCCCGCTCCGCGCCGCCGCGACGCGGATCGACCGGGGGGACTACCCCATCGAGATCATGGGCGCCTTGGGTCGAACCGGCGCGCTCGGCGCGCATCTCGATCGTCATGGGGGCCGCGCTGGCCTTGCGATCGCGGCGATGCAGGAGGCGAGCCGGGCATGCGGAACGACGGGTTTCCTGATGTGGGCCCATGACGTCTGCGGGCTCTATCTGGAACATTCGGGCAATCCCGCTTTGACCGGCGCCGTCCTCGATCGCCATGCGCGCGGCGAGACGTTTGGCGGCACGGCACTTTCAAATCCGATGAAGTCACTGGCGGGAATCGAGCCGATCCTACTCAGGGCCACGAAGGTCCGTGGCGGATATACCGTCACGGGGTCGCTTCCGTGGGTCAGCCACATCAGGCAAGGCCAATATTGCGGGGCAATGGCCGGAGTCTTCGACGGCGACGGCAATCTATCGCATGAAATCCTCTTCATGCTCCGCTGCGATCCGCCTGTCGAACTCAAGCAATGCCCGACTTTTTCTGGAATGGAAGGGTCGAGTACGTTTGGCATTCGACTGAAAGATTATTTCGTCGGCGAGGACGTCCTGGTCGCCGATCCGGCGCGCCAATTCATCGCGCGGATCAAGGCCATTTTCATCCTTCTCCAATGCGGCATGGCCACGGGCATCGTGCAAGGCAGCATTGATTCCATGTGGGAGGTCGAAGCCACGCTCGGCCACGTTAATCGTTTCCTCGACGAACGGCCCGACGAACTCCAGGGCGAATTCGACGAACTCGGCGCAAGGATCATGAAGCTCGCGGAAACGCCCTATGACGGCAGCCGCGACTATCTGATCGACGTGCTCGACGCGCGGGCGCACGGCGCCGAATTGGCATTGCGAGCTTCGCAATCCGCCCTGCTGCACCAAGGAGCCCGCGGCTACCTCATGTCGTCAGCTCCGCAGCGGCGCATTCGCGAGGCCCAGTTCGTCGCCATTGTAACACCCGCTATCAAACATCTCCGCTACGAGATCGCGCGGCTCTCCAAAGAGGAGCAGCCCCAGTGAGCGCCCCGACGGAAGAATGGCGGCAATATATCTGCCGGGCCTGCGGCTTGATCTATGATGAAAGGCTCGGCGATCCCGACAGCGGACTCGCGCCGGGAACGCGCTTCGACGACATCCCCGACGACTGGGAATGCCCGCTCTGCGGCGTGACCAAGGCCGATTTCGAACCTTACGAACGCAAAGCGGCGACGAACCCCGCTCCGGCCGCGATGGCGCCATCGCGTCGGCCCGGCATCGTCATCGTCGGCGCCGGAATAGCCGGATGGAGTGTTGCCGAGGCCTTGCGCCAACGCGACAGCGGGATCCCGGTGACGATCGTCACGAGCTGCGACGGCGATATCTATCACAAGCCCGAACTGTCGATCGCTTTGTCGCGCGGCAGGACGCCGACGAAGATCCGCCAAGCCACGGGCGGGGCCAATGCCGCGCGCTTAGGGGTCAGGTTGCTCGCCGGAACCTTCGCGGTTCGCATTCTCTCGGAAACCAACCGTCTACGGACGACTCGTGGCACCATTGCCTATTCGCATCTCGTTCTCGCGCAGGGCGCTCGTCCGGTGCTCGCGGACGCAATGCCGCCCGATCTCTGCTGGCGCATCAACGATTTACAGGCCTGGTCCGCCTTGTACCAGACCTTGGCAGGTGGTTCGAAGCGGATCGTGGTGATCGGGGCCGGAATGGTGGGATGCGAGCTGTCGGAGGATCTCGCGCGCGCCGGCCATCGCGTCACCTTGCTGGATCGCGAACGCGCGCCGGTCGCGGAGTTCTTCCCCCCTCAGGCTTCGGACCGTGTCAAATCGGGACTGGAATCCCTGGGCGTGGCGTTCTTGGGCTCCGTCAATGTCGCCCGCGTGATCGCCGGCTCGGACGGCCTCAAACGCGTCGAGACCTCAGACGGGCAGTCGTTCGCGGCGGACGTCGTCATCTCGGCGATCGGGCTTGCCACGCAGAGCCGGCTGGCGCGCACCGCCGGTCTCGCCTTCGAGCGGGGCATCGCGGTCGATCCGCAAAGCCTGCGGACGAATGTTTCGAACATCTACGGCATCGGCGACTGCATCAGCATCGAGGGAGCCCCCTGCCGCTTCATCGAGCCCATTGGCAAGCAAGCCGATATCATCGCGCAGGATATTCTCGGGATCGCGCATGGCGGGTACGACCACACGCCGCCAGTCGTCCGGCTCAAGACGAAGTCGGCGCCGCTCGTGATGCACGGCCTCCCCGCCAAGGATGGAGAGTGGCGTGTCGTGGACAGCAACCAAGCTCGGTTTGCGATGGAACAATGGCGCGGCCAAGATCTCGTCGCGCGATTATCCGCATAGGCACCCGATCGATCCGTCCGGCGTTAAAATTGCCAAGCCATCCCGCAACCTTTCGAAGGCGAGCCAATGTCCAGAGATAACGTCTACAAGCCCTTCGACGCCGGGACCCATCTCGGCAATTGCGGCTGTGGCTGCCAGAACGGCCGGAAAGCCCCGGACGATGGAGCCCCCGCGCGCCCGTCCGATCCCGAGATCGTGTCGCGCGACTTCATGGAAATGGCGGCCGTTCGCGCGATCCTTCCAAATGACCGGACACGCCGCCGGTTCCTCAAAGCCGTCGGCGTGAGCACGGCGATCGCGGCGATCCATTCCGTGCTTCCGATCCAGGCGCTTCAGGCCATGGCGGCCGAAACGTCGGGCCCGCTCGAGAAAAAGAACCTGAACGTCGGGTTCATTCCGATCTGCTGCGCGACGCCGTTGATCATGGCCGATCCGCTCGGCTTCTACCGCAACGAGGGTCTGAACGTCTCCCTGATTAAAACGGCCGGCTGGGCCCTGGTCCGCGACAAAATGCTCAATCGCGAATTGGATGCCTCGCATTTTCTATCCCCGATGCCGCTCGCCATCACCATGGGCCTCTCCTCGCAAGCCCAGCCGATGCGCGTCGCGACGATCCAGAACATCAACGGGCAAGCGATCACGCTCGCGTTGAAACACAAGGACAATCGTGATCCCAAGAACTGGAAGGGATTCAAATTCGCGATCCCTTTCGAATATTCCATGCATAACTTCTTGCTGCGCTACTACCTCGCCGAGCACGGCATCGACCCGGATCGCGATGTCCAGCTGCGCGTCACGCCGCCCGCCGAAATGGTCGCAAACTTGCGCGCCGGAAATATCGATGGATTTCTCGGGCCGGAGCCTTTCAACCAGCGAGCGATCTTCGACGAGATCGGCTTCATCCACATTCTGACCAAGGACATTTGGGACGGCCACCCGTGCTGTGCCTTCGGCATATCCCAAGCCTTCATCGAACAGAACCCCAATAGTTTCGCGGCCCTTTTTCGCGCGATGCTGAAGGCTTCGGCCTCCGCCAGCGATCACGCGAACCGCGATGCCATTGCAAAAGCCATCGCGCCGGCACAATATCTGAACCAGCCCGAGATCGTGATCCGTCAAAGTCTCACGGGCCACTACGCGGATGGTCTCGGCAATGTCCGCAACGATCCCGACCGTATTGGTTTCGATCCCATGCCCTGGTATTCGATGGCCGCGTGGATGCTCACGCAGATGAAGCGGTGGGGCTATGTCAAGCAGGATATCGATTACAAAAGCCTGGCGCGGGAGGTCTTCCTGCTGACCGATGCCACGCGTCTGATGGCTCAGCTCGACATGCCGGTCGATGAGCATGCGAAGACGGGCGGCTACGCACCCGTGACCGTGATGGGCCGCGTCTTCGATCCAAGTCAGGCCGCCGCCTATGCCGACAGTTTTCCCATCAAGCGAACCTGAACGTGAAGAAAGGGATCGACTTCATGCGATCACGCATTCTCTCCTTGATGCTCACCGGTTGTTTCCTATTGGCGATTTTGTTGGTTTGGCAGGCCGCGACGCAGCAGGCGCCGTCGAAAGCGCAGACGAAGATGAGCGCCGCGGAGAAAGAATATGCCGAGTTGATGGGCAAGCCTCTCCCCGGCGCCACGGATACGAAAGTCGAAGGATTTCCGTCGCCCGCGCAATTCGCGACGAGCGCCTACACGCTAATGAAAGATCCGTTCCGCAACGACGGACCTAACGACAAGGGCGTCGGCATTCAGCTTGCTTACTCGCTTGGCCGCGTCGCCATCGGCTTCGCTTTCGCCGTCGTCTTCGCGGTCCCCGTTGGCTTCCTCGTCGGCATGTCGCCGCTTCTGTATCGCGCTCTCGACCCGATCATCCAAATCCTCAAGCCGATCTCGCCCTTGGCATGGATGCCGATCGCGCTTTACACGATCAAGGATTCCACGCTGTCGAGTATTTTCGTGATCTTCATCTGCTCGATCTGGCCGATGTTGATCAATACC
>JARLIW010000298.1 GCA_031291515.1 Beijerinckiaceae bacterium
CACGACGATGTTTTCCGCGAAGTCAGGGCTCTGTTCTCATGGGCGTTTGGGGATAATTACGAAGTCCCGGTGCATCCCTATGTCGCGCGAACATTGGGACTCGAATGGTGGTCGGAAGGCATGCTTTACAACTGGCATAACCAGCCGCGAACGCGAGAGGCGTTCATCCGTGGCCAGATCGATTGGCGCGTTAAGGGTCTCGTCGATCCGCAGGCCAATTCATGATCGAGGCCGGGTCTGTTTGTTAGGCTCGGGACCTGTCAAATTTCTTGCCTAGGTGATTGTGGGATGTTGCCGTCGCGGCATGCGACGCTGCTGTCATAAGCGAATTGACGTCGCTGGCGCCGGCGCGGATCGGTTTGATCGCGCCGTGTTATCCGCCGTGGCACAAGGTCCCTCGGGCCGATGACCGGCGTCAGCGGCCTTATAGGTGTTAATTCAAACGGACAGCGGATAGGGGTTCCGCGAAACTTTGGCAACGCGGGCATCGTCCCTCGCATCCCGTCTCCGCGGGGCCGCGGATCCATTGCTCGCGACGACGATACCCACATGTCTATGTCTGGGATCTGCATCATCGCGGCCATCGTCTTTTGGACTGGACCAATAGGGCTCGACCTAGTTCGCTGTTTTGAGATCGATTTCGAATATCCAGGCAATTTGATCCTATTATTTGGCCGCTCCGCGGCTTTGCTCGAAAATTTCTCTCGTAATTTTTATTTTACTTGCGATAGGTTCCCTGATATCGGACCAGCGTCATAAATTCGTAAAATAAGAGCTCGGAACGGTGTCCGCGGTCGACGATGGCGCATCCGCCTATTGAGAGCCGACACGTTCCCGAATGAAACAAAAGCGGACCGCTTAAGGAGAATTTGGTGCCCTCGACCCTGCCGAAACAAAGCGCGATCGCGCCGTTGATCTCCTCGGCCTTTGCCGAGAGAAGCAAGGAATATTTGTTTATCGTTGGCTGCGCGCGCTCGGGAACGAGCGTGATTTTCAATTATTTTTCCGAATGCGACGACGTTTTTCTTCTCAACGAGGACAACGCGTTCTTCCCAAGCTCCGGCCATGGATTTTGCCGCCGATATAACAAGCAATGGGAAAGTATGGGCAAGGTTCGCAGCAAAGGCTATTTCATTCCGGAGATTTGTAAATCTGATGACTATTGGTTTGATGTGTATATCGGCCTCAAGAATTACTATGGTATCGTCGGCTCAAAACTGGCCTTTGGGCCGCACGGCGAAGAGTATTGGAGAGATATCGATCTTTACTTTCCGGAATTTTTCAGTAAATATTTTATAGGCGCGCATTTTTTGCTGACATCGAGGAGTCCGTCGGAAGCAATTTACTCGATGTCAAAGCTGTTTCCTGGACATGCGTTCGGAACCTATAAAAACGTATGGATTAAATCCTTGCAAATGCAGCTCATGGTTTTCGGTTCTTTGCCGCGGTCACGATTCGTCTTTCACGATTCATTGAGTTTCGAACTGCTCGAGTCGATCACGCGGGATCTCGGCATCGCCCATCCCGAGAAAGGGAACAGTTTTCTCACCTCCCGGGAGAACTGCCTATCCTATGTCAACGAGGAATCGCTTTCGCTTGTCACCGCGGACTTGGGCGAACAACAGGAACTTGCCCAGCTCGAGCGGGCGTTTGCGTTTCTGCGCAAGGATGTCGACAGCTTCTCCGGGCGCGCGAAACCCGAAGTCCACCGGCAAGAGTTCACGCGGGCCTTCTGGTTTGAACTCGAGAAGATCCGGGCGACCCGCGACGCGATGTTCGAGCTCGCGTAAGCAGGTCGCTCCCGCGATCCGAATCGATCCGCTTTGTGCCTTTTGGTCGCCGTACCGATCCGTCAGTCGGCTAAAAAGTCGATCGGCGGATCATTCCAAATGCGTTTGAAAATCGGCTGATCCGTCTTCAAGATCGGCGATTGCTTGGTTTGGAACAGCGCTTGGATCAGAGCCCGATGAGGTTCGTTTCCCTCTGAGACAGCGTCAAAATCGCTTCGCAAGGCTTGCAGCCCGCCTTCTTCGTAAAGGATCCGAATCCTACGGTTGGATTCGAACGCACGCCCAGGTTCGACGACAATCAGATCGTCCGAAGCTCCGTCACGTGCAGGCGACCCCGATGAGAGCGGGAAATACGATCGGGGATGATTGCGCAACCGCCGCCCGATCGCTCGCACCGCGTTCGTTCTGTGCGCCAGTGCGACATCGTCGTTGGATAGACGAAGGGCGTCGGAGAGAAGCTCGCTTTCGAGCGTCACCGCGCTCAACGATGTCAGGTCGAGGTCCGGCAAAAGCTTGCTGGCACCCGCGACGACCTCGGATTGGGTCACGATGGCTTTGCCGAGACCCAGAACCCGGAGCAGCTGATAAACCGCGAGCGACGGCGCATGGCTATCGTGCGGAACAACGATGACTTTCACCGCGGACAGGATCGGCCGGTCGGTTCGGACTTCGCCTAAGCCGTAGACTCTTTTGAGCTTGAACGGGACAATCTCGCCTGGGGTATGCGCCAAAAACGTGATGGAATTCGTCGGTTGCGGCCGGATGCGTCGCACATCGCGCATGACGGTCTTAACGTCGAGGTGGGCCCCGAGCACGGCAATGTCGAGGGAGGTCTCGTCAAACAGCGCCTTGACCTGGCCGAGGGTATTGCTTCGCCACGCCGATTCGAAGTCGACCCACCGATCCGCCGATCCGCAGGAACTGAACAATTCCGCAAAATCTTGCGGGCCCGCCAAGTCAGGGTAGGCCGCGGGTCGCTCGACGACGATTTGACGAGATTGGCTGCGCCATAGCCAATGATGTTGATGAGATCTGTTATCGTTCGTCAAACCAAAGGTTACGGGGAACCCAATATATTGAAATGATTTACTTAGGACAGATAGCGCGAAGCAGCTTCTTTCGATAATACCTCCGGCCTCTGAAAGGAGACAGGCGCCTCTCGCGCCTTTCGTGAGCTCCCCGATCTCATCGAGGACACGATAAATATCACGAATGGCGGGCAAGACAGCCGCGCTCGAAAAAATTTCTTTGTAGAAATCTGGTTTTTCTTTGTGAAGAAACTGGACCGCCGAACAGCCGAGTTCGACATCGGTCAGTGGGCCTCCCATGTAGCTCTTGCGATAGTTCAGAGTTTTATAAAATAATTTGACGAGATCGTCACCGCTTGCGTTGCGCCAACCATAGGCAATGCCGGCGGGCGAGCGATGAAGGTACCACGCGCGCAGATCTTCGATCTCCGCGGTCGGGCTCTGGGTTGTCCGCTCATCGGGGTAATTTAGAAAGTACCCGAGACAATCCGGTAAGGTTCTCGCGTCGATATAGGGTAGCGCCCGATTTTTGAATTCCGAATCACCGGCGGCCTTGAACCTGTCATCGTAATAGCCCACGCGCTCGTGGATGTTCTTACGATACAGCGCGCCGACATATCCGAGGTAACAGGTATCGAAGAGATTCATGAAATCATCTTCGAATTGGCGATCGTAAAGCATGACATCGCGGACAAACGAGCCAGCCATATTTGTTTCGGTGATCAACGCACTACCCTGTACCCAATCCACCGCCGGATTATCGTCGAGATATTTGGCCATAATGTCGAAAGCATCGGCGCGGTTCATCTCATCGACGCCGAGGAACGACAGATACTGGCCACGCGCAAGATCAATCCCCCGGTTCCAGGCGCGTTGGATCGTCTCACGTACACTCGTGCGCATATAAACGGTACTTATGGTGATCCCATCCGCCTTAAGTTCCCTCAGACACCGCGTGACGACGTCGAGCGTATTGTCTGGCGAAAAACTATCGATCAAAACGAGTTCAAGCATGCTTCGGCTGGACTGCGTCAGCGCGCGAATACCTCGTAAAAAAGTCGGCAACTTCGCGGCCGCGTTGTATAAGGAAACGATGATCGAGATTTTGGGCGACCGGATTGTCCGAAAATCTTTTGTCGTTTCGATATTACCGGTGGGCGCTTTCATAAAGCGTGTGCGCATGCCCTCGAGATAATTGAAGGCACCTTCGAAATCGAACGTCTCGCCAAACAAAAAGCGCGCTGTTTGCGCCTCTTCCTTGAAACCATGCGTGTTCAAAATTTCGCAGACACGGTCGAGCGCGCCGGGAGCGGCACGATTGGTCAATCGCATGCACCGCAATTGATATGTCGCATAGAGCAAATCATTGCCGCGCTGCAGCTCAAGCTCCGCCATAAGCAAATAAACGGGAACGCGGTTTCCGGAAAAACAGTTTGGTGACAATTTGTCTTGGAGGAGAGTCATTTGATCGTCATACAAGAAGCTTTGCCGGGCCGCGATTTCGCGCGCGTCCTCGGCAAGCGCGCCAAACTGCGTGACGTGTCCCAGCATCGTCACCACATGCTCACCGATTGCGGGGTTATTGCCGTCAAACATTTCCCCGATGCGCTTGCGGAGATCCTGCGTGATCTCTTTCCGCATGCCGTGGGCGAGCGCAGCTTGGATATGGGTGGCGAGGTAATCGAAGACGCTTTCGAGCTTGGCGCGCGCTTCGGGATCGAATTGCGGGACCTGGTCGTAAATTGTGGCGAGCTGCGTCCCGGACTTCTGGGGATTGGCCGTCTTGAGATAGGCCAAGAGCCGTCCGCGCTCGTGATCGTAATTCGCGACAAGGTCGCCGAGCTGGCGCCTGGCTTTGGTCAGGTCTTCTGGGTCAAATTGCACATAGGGCAGGCCAGGAAAAGCCGCGGTCAGGTACTCGCAAACCCCGGCTTGCTGGCTAATCATCGTAGGGACGCCCGATAGCAGCGCTTCCAGCGCAGCCAGGTTGAACGTGTCATGGCGCGAGGGAATGATCACGACCCAGCGCGCCGAGGGTAACTTCGCCAAGAGCTCTGGTCGTGTGAAGGACTGGCGATGGATCGTCATGGCGCGGCGTCGCGCCATGACCTCGATTTCTTGCCAGGAATCAAGGCCGCCGATCGATACGGTCGGTCCAACAAACAATAGTTCTGAATAGACTTCTTTCGCGAGTCCAGCAACGAGATCAATAAAAAGGTCCGGACCTTTCCATTTTTCTTGGCGTCCAAGAAAAACAAGGGAAGGCGGAGAACTGTCTTGCAACGTCGGGATCGCGTCGGATTTGCCGCGGGCGCTTTGGAAGGTGGACAGCTTGAACACGTCCCGCAAATCGAGCTGAAGTGCTGGAAGCGGAATCTCTTTCTGCCATTGGTCTCTGTACCGTGTGGAGATGGCGTAGCGGATATCCGCGGAGCGATACGAGAGCGATTCCGTCAGCTTCAGAAGATCGAGGGCCTCTTCATCCAGCGCCGGCGCCCAATTTTTCTCGAGTGCGTCGGACAGCGTGCCGTGCATCGAAAGGACGACTTTCCCGATGTGCCCGCCCAGGTGCCGGATGGCGGCGGGTAGAAAGGCGCCGAATGCGAGATAATCGGGGATTTCGACAATATCGAACGAGGCCCGCTTCGTACTCGCGGCCAAATCGAGCATATGCAGGAAGTCGAATTCCTTGCCGACGAGCGAATAGCCGTCCAAGAGAGCCCATTCCTCACCGAACTTGACGGTTTTTTCGTGGGACCGATAGAGCCACGATATTTGGAGCGCGTGCACGTTGCCCGGTAAGGACGCGTTAGCGACAGCCTTAGATGAAAAGTAAAAAAAATCATGTTCGGGATGGCTGCGCGCCAATTCACTGAAAAAAGTTTGCCCGCCCCCGACGTCGTCAAATATGTCGACAACCGCAATAAGAACCCGCATTCATTCGCTCGCAAGTTAGATTTCGCCGGCCGGTCGGCTCACATGAGGCGAGAGGCGGTTTATGGGAAATGGGCGGGGAAGGCAACCAACGACGCGGCCATCTAGGCTTGTCCGTTCGCGGGGC
>JARLIW010000299.1 GCA_031291515.1 Beijerinckiaceae bacterium
TGACGCAACTCGGCGAGCACGCTGTCGCAGGTGTCGGCCGTCTCGGTTTCGACGACGACATAGCCGAGGGCGCCCGAGGTTTGCAGATATTGGCCCGCGATGTTGAGGCCCCGGTTCGAGAACACGCTGTTGATCCGGCCGAGCGTGCCGGGCGCGTTGCGGTGGATATGGACGTAGCGCGTCGCGTCGGGGCGCGGCGGAAGTTGGACCTGCGGAAAGTTTACGGCGCCGAGGCTCGCGCCGGTATCGCTAAAGGCGATCAGCTTGGCCGCGACTTCCTCGCCGATCTGCTCCTGCGCCTCGAGGGTCGAGCCGCCGATATGCGGCGTGAGAATGACATTCGGCAGGCCTTGCAGCGGCGAGCGGAACCGCTCGTCCGGGCTTTTCGGCTCGACCGGGAAGACATCGATCGCGGCGCCAAACAGATGTTCGCGGCGCAACGCGTCCGCCAACGCGTCGAGATCGACGACGGTGCCGCGGCTGTTGTTGATCAAATAGGAGCCCGGACGCATGGCGGCGAGCTCGGCCGCGCCGATCAAGCCGGCCGTGTCGGGGGTCTCCGGCACGTGAAGGCTCACGATGTCGCTGTTGGCGAGCAGATCGCCGAGCGAGGCCATCGGCTCGGTATTGCCGTGGCGCAGCTTGTCGGTCACGTCGAAATAAATGACGCGCAGGCCCATCGCTTCGCCCATCGTGCTGAGCTGGCTGCCGATATTGCCGTAGCCGACGATCCCGAGCGTCTTGCCGCGCACCTCGTAGCTGCGCTCGGCGGTCTTGTCCCAGAGCCCGGCATGGGCGCCCTCGCTGCGGCTCGGAATCCGCCGCAGCAGCATGACGATTTCGCCGATCACCAGTTCCGCCACGCTGCGGGTGTTCGAGAACGGCGCGTTGAAGACCGGAATGCCGCGCGCGCCGGCCGCCTCGAGATCGACCTGATTGGTGCCGACGCTGAAACAGCCGACCACCATCAGCCGGTTCGCGGCCGCGAAAACCGGCGCGGTCAATTGGGTCCGGGAGCGAATTCCCAAAATATGCACGCCTTCGAGCGCGCTCGCGAGCGCCGCGCCGTCGAGCGCCTTGGGCAGGCGGCGGATTTGCGAATAGCCGGCGTTTTCGAACAGCCGGGCCGCCCGCTCGCTGATTCCTTCGAGCAAGAGGACGCGAATCTTGTCCTTGCCGAGCGAATGGCCGGGCGAATCGGAGCCGGGCGTGGAGGCGGAAAAATCGTTCATCTCGATACTCGGGGCCACGATGGAAGAGCTCGTAGACCTCTGTATGCCGCGGCGCAACATTCGAAACCCAAATTCTCAGGCCTGTTTTCGCTCCGGTTCGAGACGGGTTTGACGCTTCGGAGAGCGCGTTCCGATCTCAAATCGATCGACGAGGTCGGCCAGCATATCCATGTCGGCGGCGAGGGAACTGCTCGCGGCCTGGGATCGCTCCGCCATCGCGGCGTTTTCGTGGGTCGCCTTGTCCATGTTCACAACGGCCTCGTTGATGTCGGCGAGGCTCTTCGCCTGGTCCCGCGCGGAGGCCGCGATTTTGGTCACGAGTTCGTTGATCTCGACGATCCGGTCCCGCATCCGGTCGAGCGATTTGCCGCTCTCGGCCACTTGGGTCACGCCCACGCCGACTTGCGAGGCCGATAAGCTGATGAGCCCGCGAATATCATTCGCGGCGATCGCGGAGCGCTGGGAGAGGCTGCGGACCTCGTTCGCGACGACGGCAAAGCCCCGGCCGGCCTCGCCGGCCCGCGCGGCTTCGATGGTCGCGTTGAGCGCGAGCAGATTGGTCTGGGCCGTGATATTGTCGATGACGCCGACGACCCGTGAAATTTGCTCGGCGGATTTTTCGATCTGGCCCATGGCGAACGCCGCGCCTTCCATCACCTCGTTTCCTCGCGCGGCATCCTCGATCGCATTGGCGACGATTTGATGCGCGAGACTTGCGGCTTGCGCGGTTTCCTCGACGGTGGCGGCGATTTGCGAGATCGTCACCGAAGTTTGTTCCAGCTCGACGGCCTGGCGCTCGGTGCGTTGGGCCAAATCTCCCGAGGCGCTCGCGATCTCCACCGAGCCGGCCCGGACCGAGAGGGTATTGCCGGCTATGACGTCGATCGTGTCATGCAACTGCTTGATTGCGCTGTTGAAGTTCGCGCGTATCGCTTCGTGCTCGGCGGCGTAGGGAACCGCGACATGGGTGGTCAGGTCGCCTTGCGACAGACGCGAGAGGGCAGACCCCAACGAGTCCACGACGACGCGATTGGCTTCCATCACGCGACGGTCCATCTCGGCCTTTTGGCGGCGCTCCTCGTCGAGGGTCTGGCGTTGCTTGTCGTTGGACGACAACAGGTCGGAGATCGTTCGCCGGATCATGAAGGCGGTCGTCAGAAAGGCGCCGAGAAGCGGCACGAAGATCGCGCCGAGACGAAGACTGCTATCGATGAGCATCGCCTTGACGTCGTCGGTATAGGCACCCGACCCGATGACCCATTGCCAGTCCTTGATCCCGATCATAAAGGACGTTTTTGGCAGAAACTCGGTTTCACCGGGTTTGGTCGCGTAATAATTGGAAAAGCCGGGCTGTCCCGATTTCCCGATTTCGACGAATTCCCGGACATAGAATTTGCCCGAGGGGTCCTGGGCGGTCAGCCGGTTTTTGTGGGTCTCCGTGGGTCTTGGCAGGACCAAGGCAAAACCGTCGAAGGAATAGACGAAGACGTAACTGGAATTGCTCGCGCGCATGTTTTCGAGTGTTTCGATGGCTTGCTTGCGCGCCTCGTCGCCGCTCAACGCGCCGCTTCGCTCTTTCGCGATGTAACCGCGGACGATGGCGGCCGCCGCCTCGGACATGTGCCGGGATTCGTCTTGCTTGGCCTCCAAGGCCAGATCGTAGGTTCGTTTGATCGAGACACCCAAGATCACGAACGTCAGGACAAGGCTCAGCAGCGAAAGCAGGGTAAATTGATGCGTGATCGAAAATTTTCTGTGAAATCGGCGCATGAACAGATTTCCGGCAATCGCCCACCCACAAATAAAGAAAAAACTTTAAGAATCGATTTATCAATTTCGGCGAAGTCCCGACAAATTCTACCATCCAATAATTAATACGGGCGCAATGGTATCGCGCGTGATGGCGATCCCGTGGCGCGCGCGAACACACGAGACGTCGTCGCGAAACGTCGGTCCAGGACGCGCCTGCATATCGAAGGACACCGCGACGTTTAAGGGAGAGCGCGATGTCCCCTGGCGCGCAACGCGCTCAAGCGAGCTCGGTCGCCAAAAAGTCTTCCACGGCGGCGGCTTCGATGCCCTTGGCCACGAAGGCGGCGCCAATGGCCTTCACCAGAATGAAGGTCAGGTTGCCGCGTTCGACCTTCTTGTCCTGGCGCATCGCGTCCAGGATCGCGTCGGCGGTCCCGTCGAATCCGGGAATGTCCTGGATGCGGGTGGGCAGGCCGGCGGCCTTCAGATGCGTCTCGGCCCTCGCCGCGTCCTCGGCCGCGCAAAGGCCGAGACGGTGAGAGAACCGGAAGGCGCAAGCCATGCCGATGGCGACGCCCTCGCCATGGACGAGCCGCGTGCCGTCGTAACGCACGAGGCGTTCGAACGCATGGCCGAATGTGTGGCCGAGGTTGAGCAGCGCGCGTTCGCCATGCTCGTGCTCGTCGCGCGTCACGACGCCGGCCTTGGCGGTGCAGCTGCGCGCCACCGCTTCGGCGCGCGCGGGACCGCCCGCGAAAATCTCGGCGCGATGCGCCTCGAGCCATTCGAAGAACGGGGCATCGCCGAGCAGGCCATATTTGACGACTTCGGCATAGCCCGCCGCGAATTCGCGCGGGCTCAGCGTCTTCAACACGTCGGTGTCGGCAAGCACGAGCGAGGGCTGATGAAACGCGCCGACGAGGTTCTTGCCGTATTTCGAATTGATCCCGGTCTTGCCGCCGACCGAACTGTCGACTTGCGCGAGCAGCGTGGTCGGAATCTGCACGAAGCGCATGCCGCGCCGCACGCTGGCCGCCGCGAAGCCCGTGAGATCGCCGATGACGCCGCCGCCCAGCGCGACGACGAGATCGCCGCGCTCGAACCGGCCCTCGATGATTCCATCGCAGACGGATTCGAAAAAGGCATAGGATTTGGAGCCCTCGCCGGGCGGCACGAGAATGGATTTGCCGCGAACGCCAGCCGCGCGGAAACTCGCCTCGAGCGTCTCGAGGTGCAGACCGGCCACGGTTTCGTCCGAGACGATGGCGCAGGCCGCCGAGGGCGCGAGCCGCGCGATGGCCTCGCCCGCTTGGCGCAGCAGGCCGGGGCCGATGAAAATATCGTAGGCGCGGCCTGGCAATTCCACCGGCACCCGATGCGCCGCCTTGGCAATCACGGCGGGGCGGTGGGCAATTGTCATTTCGGTCTCGTGTTTCGCGGGCAGGCGGGGAAGCTCGGGCGAGAAGCGCAGTTTGAACTCGAGGGCGGCCACGATGTCCTCGACGACGGCCTCGTGCGGTCCATCGCGCGAAATGACGGTGATATCGGCCCGCTCGTAGATGGGATAGCGCGATTGCAGCAGCGCGCGCAACGTGCCCTCGGGATCGGGGCCGCGCAACAGCGGCCGGTGCGCGCGGCGCTTGACCCGCCGCCACAGCACGTCGAGGTCCGCCTTGAGCCAGACCGCGATGCCGCCGGCCGTGATTTTGGCGCGCGTGGCATCGTTGATATAGGCGCCGCCGCCGGTCGCGATCACGCGCGGGCCACTTTCGAGCAGCCGCGCCATCACCCGGCGCTCGCCGTCGCGGAAGTAAGCCTCGCCGTGGCGCGCGAAAATATCGGCGATCGTCATGCCGGCCGCCGCCTCGATCTCGTGATCGGCGTCGACGAATTCGAGTCCGAGCCGGCGCGCGAGACAGCGCCCCGTCGACGTCTTGCCGCTGCCCATCAGCCCGACGAGCACGATCGGCCGCGGGCCGAGGGCCTGCACGAGGGACGATATTCGGCGCGCATGAAGGCGTTCGTCCCCGCCCCCGTCCGTCAAAGCCACGCTTCTGGTCATTGTTGATGCAATATCATAGGCCACGGCGATTGAAATCACTGTTTATCGGCGGGTACGCAATCCTTGGACCGGATCGGGACTTTCTGGCCCGCGCGGGGCGATCGGGTGACGTGATCCTCCCCCACTTCGTGGAGGAGGATTGATCCGGCGAGGCTTCAACCGGTTGCCCCGTGGCCCGCGCCGCGCCCTTGACACGTGAAAAGCCGGACGCCAGGGTTGTTCAAAAGGCTGAAGGGTTTGTCAAAATGGGATTTTCCGGGGTTCCCGCGCGCCTTTTCCCCGATCGGGCCGGCCAGGACCAAGGGTGCCCGTAATCTCCCCCGGCTTTACCGGACTGCCGCCCCACGGGCGCGGGCAGCGCATCGGCCTCTTCGGCGGCAGTTTCAACCCGCCGCATGCCGGCCATCGCGCCGCGAGCCTTCTGGCGTTGCGCCGGCTCGGGCTCGATAAGGTCTGGTGGCTCGTCAGCCCTGGCAATCCGCTCAAGGACAACGGGGCGCTTCCGCCCGTCGCGGAGCGCATGGCGGCGGCTCAGGCCGTGGCCGCGCATCCGCGCATCGCGGTGACGGGGTTCGAGGCGGCGCTTGGCTCGCCGTTCACCTGCGACACGGTGGCTTATCTGAAGGCGCGCTGCCCCGGCGTTCATTTCGTCTGGCTGATGGGCGCGGATTCGCTCGCCGGGTTCCATCTCTGGAAAGACTGGCGCACCATTGCCGCGACCTTTCCGATGGCCGTGATCGACCGGCCGGGCTCGACGCTGCGCGCCGTCCAGACCCGCGCGGCGGCGGCCTTGCGGCCCTACCGGATCGACGAAAGCGACGGATTTTCCCTCGCCACGGCGCGGCCGCCGGCCTTCGTGTTTTTGCATGGCAAGCGCTCGCCGCTGTCCTCGACCCAGCTCAGGGCGAAACGGTAGAGCGGGCCGAGCGGCTGAAGCCCTATCGCGAGACAACCGCGAAGGCCCCGCGCGAACGCGCGAGGAAATCCATTGATGGCTTGGTCGACCCTCGCTCCGAGGAGACTCAAGCGCGAAGCGCTAATTCACCTGCGCCGGTTTTCGTTTTAGGGCCGGGGCGTCATTCCGGGGCGAGCCGGAGGCGAGAGACCGGAACCCATAACAACGTGGTTGGTCCAGGAAACTCGAAAGATCGGGCCGCCGAACGGTTCCGCTGCTTCCGGCGTCCACGTTGTCCTAGGTTCCGGGTTCGCCTCCGGCGACCCGGAATGACGGCGCGGCCCTTGGGAGGGGGTTGCCACTCGATGGAACGACGAGACCGGGCCGCCCGCTCAAGACTGGATCGTGCCGCCAAATCCGTGCAGCGCGGTCGCGACATGCTCGACCTGCGGCGGGCTTTCGAAAAAGGCGCCGACGCAAGAGCGCCATTCCTGGAACTGCGGCGAACCGCGAAAA
>JARLIW010000300.1 GCA_031291515.1 Beijerinckiaceae bacterium
AGCCCATGAGACGACGGCCACCGCTTTCCCAATCCCGAGACTGGGCCTGGAATTCAGCATTCCCACGGGCAACCAGCTGACAGGTTCGGACGACTGTATTCAGAATCGAAAGCGGGACATGATCATCGGCCGGCATGGTCCCTCCGGTCTCCACGACGACTTCGCCGTCGACGACCCGCCCCGTCGCCTCGACGCGCAACTCGCCGTCGCGCCTGAGCGACAACGCGCCATACCGCGCCCCGGCATGGACGATCATGCTTTTCATCAAAGTCTCGATAAGCCGTTCGAAGACGATCTCGTCGGATAGGGTCCGCGCGGTCTGCATGACGACCCGAAAATCAAGATCGTCTTGGCCGCCGAATACGGGGGCCGCGCCGTTCGTGCACCGCTCCGTCGCCAGAAACGGATCGTCCGCCTCGAGCTGACGAACTTTTCCGTCGGCGCCCCAACGCCGGTAGCAGGATTGCGCGAGGCGCAAATGATGCCCTCCGATACTCCCTAAGCCAAGGCCCTTGGCGTGGCGGCCCGCGAGTTCGTGGGCGAGAGCTTGCTCGTGGACGAAACCTTCCGACGCGGCGGCGCTCGCGGACTCTTCGTAAAGCTTCATGGCCAGCAGATCGTCGCCTCGAAGGCGGTGGATTTCCGCATCGATCAACGCAAGCTTGTTGCGGAACGTCCGTGGTCTTACCGCCGCCCATATCGCGAAACACTCACGATGCTCGGAAACGGCCTCGGCCGCCGCCATGTGATCGGCCGGATCGCCGAGGCTCTGGGTCGCCGTCAAAGCCGCATATAAGCGATAGTCGGATGGATTGGCGTGGGCCGACGCCGACCGCGCCAATTCCCCGGCCTTCGCGAGAAAGACCTTCGCGGCTGGCAGATCCCGGAACAGAAAAGCGGCTTGCCCGCGCCAAAGATAGGTCCAAAAGAATAGCGCGGGCATCGGTTCCTTGTTGAACGCCGATCCGCCGGCACTCTCGCCGAAGGTGGTTTCCCATGTTCCGACAGAATACGCCGCGCCATGTTGCAACGACTGAATGAATTCCGATTGCGTCGATACCAAATCGACGATGTCGCGATAGCCGGCGCCGCGAGCAATTTCAAGAATGGGCTCGAATTCCTCGCGAACCTTGGGCAATTCTTCGCCCGCCGCCAGCAAATCAGAAATGATGCTATTGCAACCAAAGCAAAGCCAACGCAATTCGGCCCGGACATTCCCGGCCGCCTTCGCTTCCCTCGCGCGGCCGATGGCATAGCGCCAGCGCCACTTCCGCGTAAGCAAGCCGCTCATCGGGCACATCGAAACAAAAGCCAGAAAATCCCCGTCCCCGGATCCATGATCCAGAAACAATCCTCGTCCTCGCCGAGTGCGAACAAGCCCAAATTACGCAACCTCTCGTCAGGCGCGAGAGCCAGCGAGACGTCGTCGGCGGACCGCGCGCGCTCCATCGTCATGATTCCGCCAGCCTCGGGATCGTCTGCCTCCTAAATTCGAACGCGGTCATGGGGCCGAACCGGTCCCACCGATCACCTTGGCCACGCACGCGCATAGTTCATCCGGGGAACAAGGCTTCTCGAGATAGTAACAGATCCCATCTCTCGAAAAGATACTCTCCATTCTATCGTTGGGAAAGGCTGTCAAAAAAATCACGGGCAGTCGCGGTGCCGTGCTCTCGAGTATCTTTTGCAGTTCGAGGCCGGACATACCCAGCATCTGAACGTCCGAAATCAGGCAATCGAACGACTGGACATCTGACCGCAGAAAAGCTTCGGCCGATGAAAATGCCTGAATGCCATAGCCGAGCGACCGCATCAGGCTGCCGGTCCCGGTTCTGACGAGGTGATCGTCGTCGACAATAGCGATAACCGGCTTCGACGTCATTTCATTTTCCGTAGGCAGCTGTTTGATCCTGCAAAAGATGGATTTCACGCGGCTGGCGGTCTCGACCGTCAGGGCGCCAATTTATAAATGGGGCTCCGGGATCCAAGTTCCTTAAAGGAGCACGAGCTGCGCCAGCCGTTACGAACAGTTCAATTTGGAGTCGTCGATCATCGAACCTCCGCTGACGAACATGCCGCGCGTTCCCCGCGCCAATGACCGCAAGGCGTTGAAAGACATGTTCCGGCGGCCGCGGTCGGCTTCGCCACGGGCGGATAGTCCCGAAAGATCCGGTCCCGATTTTCCTCGCTGTTTCCTTAGCTTACGTGAGCAATCGAAAATGACCGATTCCGCCTCGGTTCGGGTCCATTGACATGAAGCGAACGTCAAGGAAGAGACCTCGCGGCAGCGTCTGCCATCGCTGAGGCCTCCCTCGCGCCCGACGCATGTGGTCGAGGCGGATCGACGACCAAAACAAGCCGCTAAAAACTCCAATAGATAGTCGTTTTCCGGCTCCTGATACCGAACCCGCGAAGACATCCACGCTTCGATTCCTTGAAGCAAGGAGTCTTCGTTGTCGCGAAAAACGTGACCTCAAACAGTGGCCTCGAGCAGCGCTGGACTCTCATCGATAACCGATTGACGTGAAAGTCATGGATGTACGATCCTTTTGAGTGCGCCATAGCGCCGCGCGTCCGTCGATGAAAAACCTATCGACCTCCACGACAAAAGATACGAGATCGTCAGCGATCCGCGCGACCGGCTTCGTACAAAAACCAGGTTCGCCGTTCGGTTTCGTCGATCCAGACTTCGATTAGACTGGTGGTCGCGACATCATTATAGGCCT
>JARLIW010000301.1 GCA_031291515.1 Beijerinckiaceae bacterium
CCCGCCTCTTTGCAAAAGGCCAGGCCGCGCCGCGATCGAAAGGTCCGCAACTTTCGTGACACATTATAAACGTAGGAAGTCCACATCGAAACCGCAATGTCGCACATGATTGTTTGGTGCATTCTCTCGCGACGCGCCTGGCGGCCTCGCGGCGAAATATTTGCGGGAAACGCCAAAGTCTCCCAATATTCGCGGCTCCTTCAATCCCTTGGCGGAAAATGACGGTTCCCGCGCCAGAATTCCCTCCCCGCCGCCCCGCGCTTTCGCGGACGGCGCTGCATGCGATCCGCGTCGTGGCCGTCGGCCTCGTGCTCTATCTTGGCTTCGCCTATGCCGTGACGCCCGAACTTTGGACGCATCACGAGCATCAACCCGGCCTCGCGCACCGGCCCATGGTCACCGTGACCGCGCAGGGCATTCCCGGCGATCCGATCAATGTCGGGCTCACCGGCGCCCAGGACGAAATTATCGCGGCGATGGATCAAGCCGGCTGGCATCCCGCCGATGCCATCACCTTGTCGACGAGTCTCGGCATCGGCAAAAGCGTGGTGTTGAACCGCGCTTATCCCGATGCTCCGGTCAGCAGCCTGTTTTACGACGGCAAGCGCCAAGTCTTGGCCTTCGAGAAGGCCGATGGGGTGAGCGCGCGGCGACGTCATCACGTGCGATTTTGGCCCGTTTTGACATCGGGCGCCGAGGGCCGTCCGGTTTGGCTCGGCGCCGCGAGTTTCGATCGCGGCGTCGGCATCAGCCATTATACCGGGCAGATCACGCACCATATCGGCCCCGATCTCGATGCCGAGCGTGCGCTGGTGATTGCCGATCTGACGGCCGCCCATGTCCTGACCACGATCTACCAGGTTTCGGGCATCGGCCCGACCGCGAACGGCAGGAATGGCGGCGGCGATCCCTATTTTACCGATGGCGACGTCGCAATCGGTGTCTTGACCGCGCAATCCGAGACCCAGGCGGCGGCGCCCGACCACCTGCCCGATGCGCCGGCGGTGACCGCGAAGAATCGGTTTTGGGCGTTCTTCGCCGATCTCGCGCGGCGCATCCGCCCGGCCTCGCAAGACTCTGACGGGTCGTTCGAGGATTGACGCGCGGCAGGCCCGCTCAGAGACCTACCCCTCTGCGTGGGCAATCGTGTAGAGGCCGACATCGAGCACGCCCGCGCGAAAGCCGCCCTCGCAATAAGCGAGGTAATAGGCCCAGAGCCGCTGGAACTTTTCGTCGAGCCCCATCGCCTCGATGGCGGGAAGCGCGCCGTGAAATCGGCGAGACCATTCCGCCAGCGTATTGGCGTAGCTTTCCCCGAAGGTGAAAGTGGACTTGAGGGCGAGACCCGCCGCCGCGATCTGCTCGCGCATGATGGCGGGCGTCGGCAACATGCCGCCGGGAAAAATGTAGCGCTGAATGAAATCGACCTGCCGCGTATAGGTGTCATAGCGGGATTCGTCGAGCGTGATGACTTGCAGCACCGCCTGCCCGTCGCGCGCCAAACGATCGCGGATCGTCGCAAAATAGGACGGCCAATAGGCCCGCCCAACCGCTTCCAGCATTTCGATGGAGACGATACGATCGAACGTGCCACGCACATCGCGATAATCTTGGAGACGGAGATCGCTGGCCGCGCCGCTGGCCTCGAGCCGGGCCTTGGCATAGGCCAATTGCGACGGCGACAGCGTGAGGCCCGTCACCCGGCATCCCCTTTGTTCGATCCGCTCGGCAAGGCCGCCCCAGCCGCACCCGATTTCCAAAACGCTGTTGCCCGGCGCCAAGGCCAACGCGTCCAAGACTTTATCTTGCTTCGCGGTCTGCGCGGCCTCGAGAGTCAGATCCGGCGCGGTATAGAGCGCGGAGGAATAGGTCATGCCGCGATCAAGCCAATGCCCGAAAAAATCATTGCCGAGATCATAGTGAGCGACGATATTGCGCTTGCTGCCGCGTTTCGTATTGGCGCGGGCCATATGACGCAGCCTGTTGATCAGGCGCACGGACGCCAAGCCCGCGATCTTGGTCAAGGTAGCTTCGCTACGCACAAACAACTCGATGACCTTGGCAAGGTCGGGACTCGAACAGTCGCCGTCGATAAAGGCTTCCGCGAAACCGATGTCGCCCCGCGCGATCGTCCGCCAAATTGCGCGCCAACGATGGACCGTCAGCACCGCCTCCGGCCCCGGCTCCGGCGCCTTGTGTTCGAAACACTCGCCATTCGGCAACGTCACGACGATCTTGCCCGATTCCAGATTCGACAGGATCCGCGTGAGCGCGCGGATCAGCAGGCTTCTCGGTTTTTTCAGGGACCATCCGTGGGACGTGACAGGGCGCGAGACCGTCGGATCCATTTGAGACATGACCTCATCCTTCCTTGTTCGCGATGATGGACACGGAATTCGTGGGCGGTGCTGGACGCGCGCGCAAATTTACGCCTTTGAGCCAAAGCTTCAACGCCTCCCAATGAATCCCGGCGATGGCGGCGAGACCGAGCAACGGATGCGCCAAAAAGACCCGCAGAAGCTGGCGATCGGTCAAGCGGCGGCGTGTTCCCGCGAAGCACGCGGCGATGACGCGCTCGCCGTCTTGCCATCCGTCGATGCCAACCGAAAGCGCGGCTCCCGGCGGCACGATCGTGAATCGATAGGTCATGTCCATGTCCATGAACGGCGAGACATGGAAGCATTTTTCACAGCTTTGAAGAATTGGTCCTTCGTGAGTCGGCGCGACAGGAATGAGATAGCCGTGGCGTTCGCCGAACGTGTTGCGCACGTCGTAGAGAATCGCAACAAGCGCGCCATCCGCGCGACGACAAAAATAAACGGTCAGCGGGTTGAAAGCATAACCGAGAACGCGCGGCAGCGCGAGAAGTTGGATCGATCCGCCGGAAATCGCAATGCCGGCCCGGGCGAGATGCGTTTCGATTTGTGATTTGAGGCTCGGCGCGCCGCCGTCGCCGCCCGCTGGCAAAGGGGGAGGCCGCAAATAGTCGCGGTCGAACATCGAAAACAGATTGAACCTGTTGCGCGAGAACAGGCGCAACCCGCGATCGAGATCGTCGAGTTCGTCGAGATCGAGCAACGCCATTGTCAGGCGGTAACGCAGCGCGTGGGATTTGGCGCCGAAGCGCCGGTGAACGACCGTGCCGGTGTAAAGCGCCGATTTGCGGCTCATGCGGGAATGGCTCCCGGCGGCGAATATTCCGGCGTGGCGCCGAGAAAGATCCGGCCGGATTCATCCGCCACGGTCCAAGGGCGGCGCAAACCGCCAAGCGCTTCGGCGACGGCAAGACCAGACTGCAAGCCATCCTCATGAAATCCGGCGCCAAAATGCGCGCCGCAGAACCAGACATTGCCTTGGCCCTGCAGAGTCCACAAGCTCTTCTGCGCCGCCAGCGCGTCGAGGTCGAAGATCGGATGCCAGTAAACCTCTTCGTGCAACAGGCCGGCGGGTCCCACACGCGGATTCAACGTCAGAAAACAAGTGCCCGCGCCTTGGATCCGTTGCAGCCGGTTCATCCAATAGGTCACGCAAAGGCCGCCATCCCCGCCGGTTTGGCCGAGATAATTCCAGCTCGCCCAGACGTTTTCGCGACGGGGCATCAGGCGCTGGTCGCGATGCAGAACGGCGCGGTTTTTTCGGTAACGGAACGCGCCGAGCAGCATGCGTTCGCGCGGAGTCGGCGTCTCCAGCATGCGAAGCGCTTGATCGGCATGGGTTGCGATCACGACGTGATCGAAGCGCGACATCTCGCCGCGATTGTCGCGCAGCCACACGCTCTCGCCATCGCGTCGCACGTCGACGATCCTCCGGTCGAGCGTGATCCGGCTCGCATAGGACGCGGTCAGCGGCGCGACATAGGATTTCGATCCGCCCGTCACCGTGCGCCAAACCGGGCGATTGATGATCTTGAGGAGGCCATGAGTCTCGCAAAAGCGAACGAATGAAACGGCGGGAAAATCGAGCAAAGTCGTGCTCGGCGCCGACCAGATCGCGGCCGCCATCGGCAACAGATGATCGTCCCGGAACGCCCGGCCATAGCCGCCGCGATCAAGAAAGGCGCCGAGGCTTATGCCCTCGAGCGCGGCCAGCCGGCCCGGCGCCTCGCGATAAAAACGCAGCAGATCCCAAAGCATCGACAAAAAGCGCGGGCTAACGAGATTGCGGCGTTGCGCGAAAAGGCCGGCGAGATCTTTGCCGGCATATTCGAGCCGTCCATTGTCGAGCGAAACCGAAAACGACATTTCGGTGGCGTGGGTCGCAACCTCCAAATGCGCGAAGAGCGCGGTCAGATTCGGATAAGTGGCCTCGTTGTAGACGATGAAACCGGTATCGACGGGCTGCGTCATCGTGCCGCTCGGAACCTCGACCGTGTTCGTATGGCCGCCAAGACGCGGCGCGGCCTCGAACACACTCACGCGATGGCGCGTGCTCAAAAGCCATGCCGCCGCCATGCCGGAAATTCCCGACCCGACCACAGCTATGTCGAAGCCGCCGTCCCCTCCTTGCGTCAAATGCGTTCAATCCATCAATGATATGAAAGTAATCGTATCGATCTTTCAAATGGTTAAGCCATGAGGGCGGGACCCGTGACCGCCGGCTTTCGCTGAACAAGCTCCAGGTGAAGCTTGGCCTCGAGTTGATATACGGGACGAAACCGATTTTGGTTCTTGCCAAGAGCCGAGAAATTCCGGTTCTTTGCGCGACGGACATTCGATAGCCGCGACTCGGCGGCCTTTGCGCGAGGAACGGGCGCCCTCATGGGAGCGCGGGGACGGTGAGCTGATTGATGGCGATTCGATATCCGATCACCGGGATTGGGATTCTCAATTCACTCGCGAGCGCGACGGGGCTCGATGTGACCTGCGGCGTTCGTTACCGCGAGGGTCAACGCGGCTTGCTCGACGTCTATGCCCCCAAGGAGGCGTCCGGCGCGCCGACGGTCGTCTTCTTCTATGGCGGCGGGTGGGAGAGCGGCGAGCGGGCCGACTATCGTTTCGCCGCGGCGGCTCTGGCCAAGCGCGGTTTCGTCGTGGCCGTTCCCGATTACCGCGTCTATCCCGAGGCGCGCTATCCCGATTTTCTGATCGACGGCGCCAAGGCGGTCCGGTGGGCGCGTCGGCATGCCGGGGAATTCGGCGGCGACCCCGGCCTTTTGTTTCTCACGGGTCATTCAGCCGGCGCCTATATCGCGGCGATGCTGGCGCTCGATACGCGTTGGCTCGATGGCGAAAGCCTCGCGGCCCTCGCCGGCGTCGTGGGCCTGGCCGGCCCCTACGACTTTCTGCCGCTCCGCGGCCAAGTGCTGAACGACGTTTTCGCGCCCGCGGGCGACCTCGCGAGTTCGCAGCCGATCACCTATGCGCGCGCCAACGCGGCCCCCTTGCTATTGCTGAGCGGCGTGACCGATAAGACCGTGTCGCCCGGAAACAGCCGACGCCTCGCGGGGCGCATCCGCGCCCTTGGCGGCGAAGCCGAGGCGCGATTTTACCCGCATGCGAACCATGTCTTGATCCTCGGGTCGTTCAGCCCGTTGCTGCGCCCCGTCGCGCCCGCCCTCCATCACACGGCATCCTTCATCACGGCGCGCGCCGGCAACTTTCGTCCGAAGCCGGGCTCGCCCCATTTTTTCAGGACCACGCCTCTCCCATGATTCTCGTCTCGCTCGCGGTAACCGCCATAGTGCTCTCGGCTTTGATGGCGGCGGCTTGGGTCCTCCAACGCAAGACCCGGAATAGCGGATGGGCGGATGTCTTTTGGTCCTACGCGATGGGACTCGGCGGCGTCTTCCTCGCCTTGGTCCGCTGGGGCGGCGAAAGTCATGCGACGTCGGCGCGCCAGTTTCTCGTCGCGATCCTGATCGCGATCTGGTCGATCCGGCTCGGCACCCACATCCTCGGGCGCACGCTCGGATCCAAAGTCGAAGATGCGCGCTATGCCGCGCTTCGCGGCGAGTGGAAGGATGCGTTTCAATTCCGGCTGTTCTGGTTCTTGCAGATCCAAGCGCTTGCGGCTTTCCCCCTGGTCGTCTCGGTCGGCATCGCCGCCCATAATCCCGCCCCCGGCATCGGGCCTCTCGATCTCTTCGGCGCCTTCGTGCTGATCGCGGCGATTTTCGGCGAAGGCGTGGCCGACAGTCAGCTCAAACAATTCACGTCGGTGAAGGCGAACAAAGGCAAAATCTGCGACGCCGGCCTTTGGAGCTGGACGCGCCACCCCAATTATTTCTTCGAATGGCTCGGGTGGCTCGCCTATCCGCTGATGGCCATCGATCCGAGCGGAGGCTACCCGTGGGGATTTGCCGCCTTGAGCGGACCCGTCTTCATGTTTTGGCTGTTGCGCTATGTCTCGGGCGTGCCGCCGTTGGAAACCCATATGGTCAAAAAGCACGGCGGTAATTTCCTGGCGTACCGCGAGCGAGTCGGCACCTTTTTTCCGCGGCCGCCCAAGCCGCCGGAGACTTGAGCGCGAGCTTGCCGCGCGACGGCTAGGCTTGCCTCACGGACCAATTTTGAACAGACCAAGCAACGTGCGCGATGCGACGTAACCCATCGTCGCGGAGAGTCCGGTCGCGAAAGTCCCCCATGCCAGATCGATCAACGTCAATTGCAAAGTCCAATTGCGCAGAGTCGCCATATTGCTGAGATCGTAAGTCGCATAGGCGACGAAGCCGAACAGCGCCCCGAGGACAAGGGCCGTGGACCATGCGCTGTCGCCATAAGCGGGCTTGATCGCAAAGACAACGACGCCCATCGTGTACAAAAGATAGAATACGAGCGCTGGAACAGGCCTGAAAGCAGGGAGCAAAATATCGCCAAGAGTGGGCTTGTACATAATCTCGCCCATGCGCCCGAGCCAGATCGCGTCGAGCGCCAAAAAGACAACCAAGGTCGCGATATAAGCCAAGATAAATTTAATCATGACAGCCTTTTCCGGGGATTTAACCACGCTCGAGAATAAGCTCAAAGGCGTTACAGGCATTTCCGAACACGAGCATATCCCAGCTTCAAAAAAAGCGAGCGCGTGTCTGTCTCCTTGATGATTCCCCAAAAAGAAACGCGCTCTAGCACGAAAGTTGCGTCGGGTGCGGCACGTCGTTTCGCCCCAATGAGGATGATATGCAAAAGGCCCAAGTTCCCCACGCGCCCGCCGGCGGCCGCTGGCTGCAATTGCTGCTAGGCCTGATCGTCATGATGGCAATCTCCAGCCCGCAATATGTCTGGACGCTGTTCACCAAATCCTTCACCGAGGCGACGGGCGGTTCGCTTCCGGCGGTGCAGGTGACCTTTTCCCTGATGGTCGTTCTCCAGACTTGGCTTTCGCCAGGCCAGGGCTGGCTGATCGATCGGTTTGGCCCGCGTCTATTGATCGCACTCGGCGCGACGCTGAGCGGGCTTGGCTGGGTCTTGGCGAGCGCCGTCTCTTCGATCTATGCGCTTTACGCCACCTACGGCTTGTTCTGCGGCATCGGCACTGGGTTCGTCTATATCGGCGTCGCCGGCCTGATGGTACGCTGGTTCCCGGAACGCCGGGGTTTTGCCGTCGGCGTGGTCGCGGCCGGCTATGGCTTCGGCGCGCTGCTGACGACGTTTCCCATCGATACCATGATCAAGGCGTCAGGGTTCCGCCCCGCCTTATTGACCTACGGGATCATCCTTGGCGCGATTGGTTTGGTGGCGGCCCTGTTCCTGCGCGCGCCCAGCATCATCGAGGTTCGTTCCCCCACCGAATTGAAATCGGGCGTCCGCCCGGCGGACATGTTGCGCTCCCCGGTGTTTTGGTTGATGTTCGCGATGATGACGATGATGTCGACGGGCGGCCTGATGGTCGTGTCGAATTTCGCCAATTTCGCGCGCGATTTTGGCGTGGCGGACGCCGTCGTGCTCGGCTCCGCCGCGCTTCCCCTGGCCTTGTCGATCGACAGGCTCGCGAATGGGCTCACGCGGCCGTTCTTTGGTTGGGTGTCCGACCATATCGGCCGCGAGAATACGATGGCCCTCGCGTTCACGCTCGAGGCCGCGGCGATCGCCACGCTGCTGCTCGCCCGGCACGATCCCGTGATCTTCGTCTTCATGTCCGGCGTCGTCTTCTTTGGCTGGGGCGAAATCTTCTCGCTGTTTCCCGCGACGTTGACCGATACGTTCGGCGAGCGCTACGCCACCACGAATTATGGCTTTCTCTACATGTCGCAGGGGATTGGTTCAGTGCTCGGCGGTCCGCTCGCGGCGGCACTCAAAGGCGCGGCCGGCGGCTGGGTTCCCGTCTTTGCCATCGTGATCGGGCTCGATCTGGTGACGGCGTTCCTCGCGCTGTTCGTTCTCAAGTCGATGCGGGCGAAGCGCCTCCAGGCGATTGACGTCACCGCCGAGGCGATAGGTCTGACCTGAACGTAACGCGGGACCATGCGCTCGTCCCGAGACGCGAGCGCATGTCCCCCTTCGCGGAGTCACCTCCGGCGCGCGGAAAGAACTAATTCAATTCTTCGGGGAGATTTGGCAACGGCAGAAGGGCGACGCCCTCCTCGATCAAGGTTCGCGCTTCCTCGAGGGTCGCCGTGCCGCGGATATGACGGTGGGGAATATCACCCTCGTGCATCTTGCGGGCCTCGTCGGGAAATTGGGTGCCGACATCCTCGGTTTCGCTGATCACTTTGTCGCGAAAGTTTTTCAACAACTGGCGCGCCTCGACTTGCCGCTCGTCGAGCAGAACCATCTCTTGCCCCTGCGCGTCTCCACTCGAACTGGACATTGCGGCGCCGCCCCGGCTCACGACCGCTGGCGCCATGATCGTCTTCGCGACATCGGTGGAATGGCACAACGGACACGCGACGAGCCCCCGGACAGCTTGGGCATCGTAATCGACGCTACCGCGAAACCAGCTCTCGAACTGGTGACCGTTGCCGCAAGCCAAGGCGTAAAGGATCATGGGGACGTTTGCGTGCTTTCCAAAACAAGAGAAATGACGAGTACCATGGATCTCATGGGTAAAGTTGCCAATAAATTTGGCTTGGACGCGGCAATGTCAACCCGCAAGCTCGTGAAGCAGCGAATCGAGAACGCCCTCCCGTTCGAGCGCGACGAGATCGTCGCAGCCGCCGATATGGCGCGTCCCGAAAAAAATCTGCGGCACGCTGCTCCGCCCGCCCGCCAATTCCGCCATCGCCTGGCGCAATGCCCGATCGCCGTCGACGGCCACTTCCCGGAACGCGACGTTCTTCGCGCTCAGCAGCGCTTTGGCGCGCTCGCAAAAAGGGCAATACATGGTTGTATAAATCACGACCTCTTGCACGTCCATTCGATCCTCCTCGCTCGGATCTATATGGCAATTGCCAGCGCAAATGTCACGCCTTTGCAATACTATCCCGTCACCACGCGCGCGAAGACCAGCACGTCGACGCGCGCCGCCCCCGCGCGCAACAAGGCGCGGGAGGCCGCGTTGATCGTGGCCCCCGAGGTCATGACATCGTCGATCAAGATCGCCGCCTTGCCTTCGATATGGAACCGGGCGTCTGGCGCGACGTGGAAGGCGCCCTGGACATTGGCGGCGCGTTGGCTGCGCGTCAGCCCAACTTGCTGCGGCGTTGGCTTGATCCGGATCAGCGAAAAGGCGTCGGCGGGCACGCCCGATTGTTCCGAAATCACACGCGCGAGCATGGCCGCCTGATTGAAGCGGCGGCTTGCCAACCGCCCACGATGAAGCGGCACGGGGATCAGCACATCCGCCTCTGTCAGCAGCTCGTCCCCGGCGCGCGTCATCCAAGCACCCATCGCGCGGGCCAATTCGAGCCTGTCGCCGTATTTGAGACGGTGGACGAGACGTCGGACCGGCCCATCGTCGAAATGAGCGACGGCGCGGGCGCGGTCATAGACAGGCGGATTGGCGATGGCTTCGGGCGACAAGAGGCCTTCGGCCCCGAGATCGACGGGAAAAGGCGTTCCGAGGCGCTCGCAAAACGGCCGTTCGATGAAGCGGACACTTCGCCAGCATTCGGAGCACAGGGCGTCCGGCGCTTCAATAGCTTTGCGGCACGCGAGACAAGAGGGCGGAAACACCAAATCGGCCGCCGAGGCGGCCAATTGGCGAAACAGGCGCGCGATGGCGACCGATACCGAAATTCCCGCTCGAAAGGTCATGACATTCTGGTCCGCCCTTTTTAAAGGCGGTCTAGGATGACCCCTCAGCTGTCGACGTTCAAGGTCGCAATCAAGGTATTGAGCTCGTTGCGAAGCGCCCCGATCTGCGCGTCCGACATATTGAGGAGCGAGACGATATCGCGGCGGACCGAAAGCGCCCGAGCACGCAACGCGTGCCCTTCCGGCGTCAGGGAAATTTCAACTTCGCGCTCGTCTTGCAAGCGCCGCGCGCGCTTGACCAGCCCCGTGGTCTCGAGCCGCTTCAAGACCGGCGTCAATGTCCCGGAATCGAGGTGCAGACGCTGGCCGATATCGGATACTTTCAAGGCATTCTCGGTCCAGAGAACCATGAGAATAAGATATTGAGGGTAGGTCAGCCCAAGCTGATCGAGCAGCGGGCGGTAGGCCTTTTTAATCGCATGCGAAGCGGCGTAAAGCGCGAAGCACAATTGATTGTCAAGGCACAGAGGATCGGCCATCTCGATGGGAGCGGGGGTCGGGGCTACCTGGGAAATGGCGACATTCATGGCATGACTCTTCAAAAATGCCTGCGGCATCATGTCCGGGCGGCGACAGCGTGACAGGACCGAATTTCACATCGCCCTAGTATCGTAGATGCCATCCAATGAACGTGAAATCATTGACTTATGTCAACGATTCGCGGCCCTCTCATTAAATCGGTCACAATTGAAAGCGCGGGCTCGGCTTTTGTCGGCTCCGCGAGGCGCGATCGCCGAGGACGGCGCCGGTCAGGCGGCCTCATCTTGCTTTACGCTGTCCATGAGCGCCACGAAGCGCGCGAAGAGATAGTGGCTATCCCTGGGACCTGGCGACGCCTCCGGATGATGTTGCACGGAAAAGGCGGGCCGGCCGGTCAATTCGAGTCCGCAATTCGAGCCGTCGAACAGGCTTTTATGGGTCTCGCGCGCGTCGGGCGGCAGACTGTCCCGGTCGACCGCGAAGCCATGGTTCATCGAGACGATCTCGACCTTGCCCGTGGTGAAATCCATCACGGGATGATTGGCGCCATGGTGCCCCTGATGCATTTTCACCGTCTTGGCGCCGATCGCGAGCGCCATCAGCTGGTGCCCGAGGCAGATGCCGAAAATCGGGATTTTATGCTCCAACAGCTCTTTGATGACCGGCACGGCATAGGCGCCGGTGGCGGCGGGGTCGCCCGGCCCATTCGAGAGAAAGACGCCATCGGGCCGCAGCGCCAGAATCTCCTCGGCCGAGGCCGTCGAGGGCACCACCGTGACCGCGCAGCCCGCTTCGGCGAGCAGGCGCAGGATGTTGCGCTTGATGCCATAATCGATCGCCACGACATGATAGCGCGGCGCGACCTGGCGGCCGTAGCCGCTCTCGAGGTCCCACGTGGTCTCGTCCCATTCGAAATTGTGCGCCGTGGTGACGCCCGGCACGAGATCGGTCCCGGCCATGCTCTTGAAGCCGGCCGCCTTGGCCTTCAGCGCCGGAATATCGAAGACGCCATCGGGCGCATGGGCGATCACGGCATTGGGCATGCCCTTGTCGCGCACCAAGGCCACGAGCGCGCGCGTATCGAGACCGGAGAGACCAATGATCCCGCGGCGCTTCAACCAGTCGTCGAAGCTATCGGTCGCGCGATAATTGGACGGGTTGGTGACGGGGGCATGGACGACAAGCCCCAGAACGCCCGCTTCCGCCGCGAGGTTCGAGGTCTCGATATCGTCGGCGTTGGTGCCGGTATTGCCGATATGGGGAAAGGTAAAGGTCAGGATCTGGCCGGCATAGGAGGGATCGGTGAGGATCTCCTGATACCCGGTCATGGCCGTGTTGAAACAGACTTCCCCAGCTTTTTCACCCGTCGCGCCAAAGCCTTGGCCCTCGAGAACGGTGCCGTCGGCGAGAACCAGCAGCGCGGTCACCTTGCGCTCGACCCACCCGCTTGCGCCGTTTTCGCTTATCGTCATCGATCCTGGATCCCTTCGCCCCGCGCGCGTGCCTGCCCTGTTTGGGCACACGCGGTTCGGGGCACGGCTGATATGATGCTCCTTAGCTAGGTATTTGTTGCGCTCGCGTCAACGAGGATCGGACGAGGGCGGCGCGCGGACCTGCACGCCGCCCTCTCGTTTCGATCATTTGAAAATGTCGATCGCGACGATCAGGGTGCGGTAGACCCCCCAGACAATCGGAAGCGCGATGAAAAACCAGGGGATCAGCGCGACGCCGCTCAGCGAGCCCTTACCGATTCCGAAGCTTCCCGTCGCCACCGCGGGTTTCTCGCCGTCGCGCGGCTTGTCCGTGTGGCTGATGAGCCATTTCGCATGAACCGGCCGCACCAAGGCATTGCAGATGAAGCCGACGACGAGAAAGGAAACGACGATATACATCGTCTTGTCATAGACTTGCGCCTTGGGCACGCCCGCCGCGATCTGAGCGTCGCGAACCCTGCCGATGACTTCGGATCCGACGATCCCCGCCGCCGACCAGGCCGTCAGCAAGCGGCCGTGAATGGCGCCGACGAATTTGGTCCCGAAAATATCGGCGAGATAGGCGGGCACCGTCGCGAATCCGCCGCCGTACATCGAGAGAATGATGCAGAAGGCCGAGACGAACAGCGCTTTTTGGCCGGTGTGAGCCAGGTATGGCGCGAGCGAATAAAGTAGGATGCCGAGCCCGAAGAAGGTGAAATAGGTCAGCTTCCGGCCAAAATGGTCCGACAGCGAGGCCCAGAAGAACCGGCCGCCGATGTTGAACAGCGACAGCAGGCCGACAAAGCCCGCGGCAATGCCCGCGACGGCTTTGAGCTGATCCGCGCTGAGCTGTCCAAAGGTGAGATCGGGCATTCCGATCAGCTTCCCGGCGAAAATCTCCTGCAACATCGGCGAGGCCATCGACAGCACGGCAATGCCGGCCGACACGTTGAGGAAGAGAACCGCCCAGATCATCCAAAACGCCAGCGACTTGTGAGCGTCGTGCAGATGGACGTCGCCATGGGTCACCAAGGCGCTCTTATGCGCCTTGGCCGTCCACCCCGTGGGCACCCAGCCGTCCGGCGGCACGCGATAGCCGAACGCGCCGATCAGCATCACGACGAGATAACCCGCGCCCAGCGTCACGAAGGTCTGCCAAACGCCGACCCCGGTGGAGGTCTTGAAATAGTTGATCAACAGATTCGCCAAGGGCGAGCCGATCATCGCGCCGCCGCCAAAACCCATGATCGCCATGCCGGTCGCCATGCCGCGCCGGTCGGGAAACCATTTGATCAGGGTCGACACCGGGGAAATATAACCAAGGCCCAGGCCGAAACCGCCGACGACGCCAAGCCCGAGCCACAGCAGCCAGAGCTGATGAATGTGAATGGCATAGGCGCCGATGAAGAAACCGCCGCCCCAGCACAAAGCCGCGACGACACCCGCCTTGCGCGGACCGGCCCGTTCCAACCAACCGCCGAACATAGCCGCCGAAATGCCGAGGAAGACGATGCCAATCTCGAAGGTCAGCAGCAGGCTGCTGACCGGCCAGTCGCAGGTTGTGGTGGTCAAGGAGTCGAAAAACCCTAAATTGGCGCAAACCACCGGCTTCGTCAGTCCGATCGCCTTATTGAGCGGCAGCCAAAAGACGCTGAGCCCATAGGCCATGCCAATCGCGAGATGAATGGCCAAAGCGGCCGGTGGCACGACCCAGCGGTTGAACCCCGGCTTCGCTACCGTGTGCTCCCGGTCGAGCAAGCCAGGAACCGATGTCCCCTGGGCGTTCGTATGATCTAGCGCCGTCATATAATGAACACTCCACTCACCTCTAGCCGGTTACACCCGGACGGAACACCATCACGCTCTCGAAACGAAAAGCGTATCGTGCCTTTGCGAAATCTTAGGGAGGTCACGCGCGGAACCTGCCCCGACCATTCATGGGCCTATCTTTTTAGCGAAACATTCGAGCAAAGCTATAGGGTTGCGCCCTTGGAGACATGTGTCTTACGGATGAAGCGGCGATCGAAAGCATCGTGGTCCCTCGGGTCCGGCCGGGCCGAAAATGCCGCGGGCCCAAGCGCCGCCGTTCCCGCCTCCCGAACAAATCCGACGGGCCCTCGCCAGGCCAAGCGGCGAGAGCCCGCCCGTGCTAGGCCTGCCTATGGATATGCGGGGACGCCTTGGGGAATTTATCGAAGGCGTCGTCGCTGACGCCAAAATTGTTGGCCAGCAAATAGTTCGGACTGGCCGCCATCCAATCCGACAGCGAGATCTCTTGGAAATCGCCCGAGTCGAAGGTGAGGACGATCTCCACGTCTTCATTGCCGACGTTGCGGATCGCATGGCCATAACCGGCGGGGATATACGCAACATCGCCGGGAATGAAGGTCTTGACCTTGCCCCGACCGCCCGAGCCAAAAAGGGCGACTTCAGCCTGCCCGGACAGGTAGTAATGCCATTCATTGGCGTTGGGATGCCAATGCATCTCGCGGATGCCGCCCGGCTTAAGCGTCATCACGCCGCCGGACATGGTCTTGGACATCGGGAATTCTTTTTGCGTCGCCAAGCGCAAGCTGCCGCCGCTGGTATCGATCCTCGGCGCGAGATCCATCAGCGCGAATTTGTGCGTCTGCGCCGGCGGCAACAGAAACTGTTTCGCCTTCGACTCGGGAAGGATTGGCCCGGCCATGATGTAGGTTTCACCGGTTGGCATTTTGTCGAAAAAGGCGGCGGGGATCCCAAAATTTTCGGCAAGCATGTCCTTCGGCGTCAGGCTGACCCAATCGGTGATGGAGAACGTGCCATGTTCCGAGAAGCCGCCGTTGTCAAAGGACAGAATGAAATGGCACGGCTTGTCGCCGATCGTCTGGATCGAATGCCCATGCCCTTTTGGAAAAAACCAGACGTCGCCGGGACCAAAGTTCGCGACCTCCCTTTGGCCCGACGGATCGATGACCATCGCCTGGCATTTGCCTTCGAGAATGAAAGCCCATTCCGCCGCGATCGCGTGCCAATGGAGTTCGCGCGACGCGCCCGCGTCGAGATACATATGGACCCCGGCGATCCCTTTCGAAATCGGAAAGTTGCTTTCGGTCGCTTCCTTGGCCCAGCCGCCGCTCGTGACTTTCGGTCGGCCCGAATCGAGCGAGAAATGAAAATCGGGCATGGCTTCGATATCGCTCGCCGCATGGTGGACGACCTTGTCGCCCGGCGGAAGCGCGTTGGAGCTTCGCGCAAAACCTCCGTCGCCGGGTTTCGCGACAAACGGTTCCGCATTTGCGGCGCCCGTGGCCGCGATGAGACCACCGGCGGCGCCGGCCGCCAACAGACCACGTCGTGAATAATCTGGCATAACCACTCTCCGTGTTGGGTTCCGCGAGACGCGGCATGGATTCCCTATGGCGGGTTTCCCTCTCGCGTGGTACGCGGCGCGCTGCTATCACTGTTATCGCCCTGGCCGATAGACACATGCTCGATCCCCTCCTGCTCCGCACTTTTCTTTTGATTTCCCAAGGGAATAGCTTCTCCGAGGCGAGTCGCAAGCTGGCGCTGCGGCAGTCGACCGTGAGCGACCACATCCGCCGATTGGAGGAGTGTCTGGGCCGCCGGCTGTTCATCCGCGACACCCATTCGATCGTGATGACGCCCGAAGGCGAGGCGCTGGTCGACTTCGCGCGCACCATCATCGAAACCAACGAACGCGCCGAACGGTTTTTCGCGGGAACCAAATTGCGCGGAAAAGTGCGATTTGGCGCGAGCGAGGATCTCGTGGCGGGGTGGCTGCCCTCGGTGCTCAAAACGTTTGGCGACAATCATCCCGAGATCGATCTCGAATATACGATCGCGCTCAGCAGCACGCTCATCAGCCGGTACGAAGCGGGCGATCTCGACGCCGTTCTGTGCAAGCGCTGGCCCGGCGAACAGCGTGGTCAAGTCGTGTGGCGCGACCAGTTCGCCTGGGCCGCCGCGCGCGGCACGGATGGAATGCGCGGCGACGCCGTGCAGCTCATCCTTTATCCGCCGCCCGCGATCACGCGTTCCCTCGCGCTTTCCGCCTTGCAGCACGCGGGCGTGCCCTGGCGCATCGCTTGCACCAGCGACAGCCTCAATGGCGTCGTTTCCGCGACGCAAGCGGGGCTCGGCATCACGCCGCTCGCGCGTTCGCTGATTCCGCCCGGTTTGGTGGAACTCGAACCAAACGGCATTCTGCCGCCGATCGGCGAGGTCGACTTCATTCTCCTGCGCCTTGGAACCGCGCGCGCGCCGGTGGCCGAACTCTGCGCGGCGATCCTGGCGAAAGGGCGGGAGGTTTAGAGCGGGGCCGGCCGCGCGTGCTTCAGCACCAAATCCGCGATGGCCTCGATATCGTCGAGATCGACGCTGGGAATGCGAAGAAATGGCGGCGGCGCATCGCTCGCGAGCGCCACGATGGCGGGATCGTCGGGATACAGGAACGGCTTGGCGTTGCCGACGCGATGCACTTCGAGTTTCGCATGGGAGTCGCGCTTGAACCCCTCGACAAGGACGAGATCGACGGGCGCGAGATGTTGGAGCAGCTCGCCGAGCCCGGGTTCCGGGGCGCCGCGCAATTCATGCATCAAGGCCCAGCGATTACCCGAGGACACCAGCACTTCTCGCGCGCCGGATTCGCGATGCAGATAGCTATCCTTGCCGGGCCGGTCGACGTCGAACTGATGATGCGCATGTTTGATCGTCGATACGCTTAAGCCGCGCGCGATCAGCACGGGAAGGAGTTTGGTGATCAGCGTCGTCTTGCCGGCGCCGCTCCAACCCGCCAATCCGATGATTTTC
>JARLIW010000302.1 GCA_031291515.1 Beijerinckiaceae bacterium
AGACGCGCCTTTTCGAAGGCCTTGACCCACATCGCGCAATGGCCGGAGCGGACGATGTCGGAGATCGTGAATTCGATCACCGGCACCGGCAGTTTCAGGCTGCGGATGAGGTGCAAGACGGCGGCAAGGCCGCTGTCTTCGTCGAGATCGCATTGGCCCACGTCGCCGTTGACGACGACTTTGCAGTCTTCGCCGACACGGGTGAGGAAGGTCTTGATTTCGGCGGGTGTCGTGTTTTGCGCTTCGTCGAGGAGGACAAAGGCATCCTTCCAGGAGCGTCCGCGCATGACCTCGAAGGGGACCATTTCAATATCGCCGTGGCGGACGGCGATGTCGTAAGCGGCCGAGCCAATCCGTTCCTTGACGGCATCGACGATTGGCGTGGCCCAGGGCGCGAATTTGTCCTCGAGCGAGCCCGGAAAAAAACCCAGCGAACGTCCGCAGGGAACGTTGGGCCGGGTCAGGATGATTTTGCCGATTTGCCTTTGGCGGTACATATCCGCGGCTTCCGTCGCCGCGATCCAGGTCTTACCGGTACCGGCCGGCCCCAACACGACGACCTGGGGGCTCGTTCGAAGAGCGTCGAGGTAGTCGGCCTGTGTGGGATTGAGCGCTTTGATGGGAGGAACAACGCGTTCCTTTTGATATTTCGATCGTCCGAATTCTATGATATCCGCGGTTGGAATATTACGGGTGTCTCGGCGTCTTTGTTTCTCGAAGCGCTTACTCAAGTGCAGACTCCTTCATGTGGGGTCAACGCTGGGTCATGCATCCCAATACGCAGCGTGCGCACTGGCCGTCGTCTTTAAGGCTGCCTCCGGTCAATTCAGCGGGCTGTGAAATCAATCACGGTCATAAAGTCGCCCTAGCCTCATTGATTCGTCAACTGGTTCCGGTATGGCCTCAAAGTCTCCGTTTCATGTGACGGTTCAGCAAAAAGCGATCCCGTCGCGCGGAATGAACTTAGCCCAAAGGTGTTTAACAATTGTTAACCGGACGACTGTGGCTTGTATGAAACAACGAACGACCCACGAAACCTTGTAAAATTGGCCGACTCGACCGGCGTTTTGGGTTGCCCGCTCTCTGCGGCGGCAGAATGCTCACAAATAAGGCATGAGCAACCGGACGGCCGCGTCGCGAAGGCGCGCCGGGACCGAGCGCGCCTCGAGCTGGGCGGCCGTGAGGGCTTCGCCATTGTGGGTCATGATGAAAGCGCCGAGCGTCTCCGCCAGCGGCTTGTCGTAAACCTCCATCGACAATTCGAAATTGAGTCGGAAACTGCGGATGTCCCAATTATTGCTGCCGATCAGGCTCCATTCGCCGTCGATGGTCATGATTTTCGAATGGCGGAAAGGAGGAGGTCCCAACCATATATGCGCGCCTTCGCGCACCATCGGGCCAATCGTGGCGCGTGTGGCCCAATCGACAAGACGATGGTTGCTCTGGCCCGGAATGACGAGATCGACGCGAATTCCGCGCATCGCCGCGAGCGTCAGGGCCACGACGATTTGATCGTCGGGCAAGAAATAAGGCGTCATGATCTTGATGCTCTCGCGAGCACAAGAGATCGCTTGCAGCACCGCGAATTCGATTTTTTCGATGTCGCGATCCGGCCCCGACGTGATCACGCGCGCCCGCGCGGCGCCGGACGGCTTGAGAGCGGGAAACCATGTCTCGCCGGTGAGCTCTTCGTTCGTCACGAAAAACCAGTCCTTGACGAAAGCGGACGCGAGCTGAGCGGCGACCGGTCCCGTCACCTTAAAATGAGTGTCGAGGACCTGTGTCTTGGGATGAAGTGCCTGTACGTTGTCATCCGTGATATTCAGGCCGCCGGTGAACCCGGTATGCCCATCGATCACGAGAATCTTCTTGTGCGACCGCAGGTTCAGGAGCGGCATGCGCCAGGGCAGCGGCGAATGGATGAAGCGTCCGACGGGAATGCCGGCGCGGCGCAACGCGTGATAGGCGGGAGACAGGACATAGCCGCCACCGACGCCATCGATGATCACGCGGACTTCGATACCGCGCTGGTGGGCCGCGGCAAGGGCCGCGATAAAGGTTGTGCCGGTGCGGTCGGTGCGAAACATATAGCTCGAAAGGCCGATGCTGGTCCGCGCCTCGGCCATGGCCTGGAGCATCGCGGGATAGGCTTCGTCGCCGTTGTGGAAGATCTTGATCGAATTGTCGGGCGTGGCCGGACGCCCTGTGATGCGGCTGTTGGCATGATCCAACGCGGCGAGAGGCCCCCCGGCAAGGCCAGCGATGGATGCGGGGCGCGGGGCATGCGGCACGTGCAGGCGATGGGCGCGCCGGCTGACCCGGTTGATGCCGAGCACGGCATAGAAGAAGCCCCCGATGAACGGCGACAACCAGGCCAATCCGATCCATCCGAGCGACGAGCCGACGTCGCGCTTATGCAGCAGGACGTGGACGGTGATGCAAAGCGCAATGGTGAAATGGGCAAAAACCACCAGCCACGGGCCGATCACCCCGACCGATTGGAGCATGAGGTAAAAGGTCCGTTCCGCTAACATGATGCCGCCATTGTGTTTGCCCGCGCCACGAATGTGTTATCTTTAAGCTCACCACTCCAGCGAGGCCAAGCTTGCATCTCATCGATCACGCGACGATTGCACATCTTCTCTCGGCCTATGGATATGCGGCCATTTTCATTCTGGTGATGTTGGAGAGTGCCGGCATTCCAATGCCCGGCGAAACCATCCTGATCAGCGCGTCCATTTACGCCAGCGCGACGCATGGACTCGATATTCGCTTCGTCGTGGGCAGCGCGGCGGCCGGCGCGATTGTTGGCGACAATTTCGGCTTTTGGATCGGGCGGTCGTTTGGCCAGGCTCTGTTGACACGGTTCGGGCCGAAGATCGGGCTCGACGAGCGCAAGCAGAAGCTCGGCCAATATCTGTTTCTGCGCTATGGCGGCGCAATCGTGTTCTTCGGCCGGTTCGTTGCGATGCTGCGCGCCTTCGCGGCCTTGCTCGCCGGGATCAATCGTCTCTCGCCGCTGCGGTTCTTTCTCTACAATGCGGCGGGCGGGATTGTCTGGGCTAGCCTGTTCGGTTTTGGCGCCTATGCGTTGGGGCAGGGCATCCACCGCATCGCTGGCCCCGTGGGCTGGGCCGCGTTGGTGTTGGCGCTCGTCGGGGTCGTGATCCTCTGGCGCTTCTTCAAACGCCATGAGGAGAGCCTTTTGGCGGAGGCGGAACGGGCCATGGATCGGCAGGCTGCCGGACGTCAGAATTTGCCGTAGTCCGGCGGGCGGCGTTGCGCGAAGGCGGTAAAGGCCTCGCGGGCTTCGGGGCTCTTCAGCCGTGCCTCGAAAATATCGGCTTCCATGGCAATCACGGTTTTGAGCGCCTCGGAATCGCGCATCAACCGCTTGGATGCCGCCAGCGCGCCCGGCGGTTTGGAGGCCAAGGCCTGCGCGGCGGCCATGGCTTCGCCTTGCAGCACGTCCGGCGGCACGACTTTGTTGGCGAGACCCCAGCTCAGCGCGGTTTTGGCATCGATGCGCTCGCCCAACGCAAACATCGCAAAAGCCCTGACATAGCCGATCCTTTGTTGCAGCAGCAGGCTGGACCCGGCCTCCGGCACCAGAGCGAGATCGACGAAGGGCACCGAAAGCACCGCCGTTTCACTCAGGACAACGAGGTCGCAGTGCAACAGCAGCGTCGTGCCGATGCCGACCGCTAGACCTGGCACAGCGGCAATGAGGGGTTTTTCAAATTCGGCGAGGCGGTCGAGAAAGCGAAACCCCTGGATCTGCTCGCGCGCGAGGCCACCCGCCGCGACCGCCGCGAAATCCATCAGATCGTTACCGGCGGTAAAGGTGTCGCCCGCGCCGGTGACGAGCACGCAGCGAATGGCCTTGTCAGCTTGCGCCCGCTCCAGGGCATCCACCAAAGTGCCGTACATGGCATTGGTGATGGCATTCTTTTTCTCGGGCCGGTTGATGGTGACGGTGAGGACAGCACCGGTTTGGCTTTGCAGAATTTCGGACATGCGGATTCCCCAGAAGGACGAACAGGAGGCTTAGCGCATTTTGGGGAAATCACGATCGCTTTCTGGAGGGCAACGGTTAACCCTCGGCGGTTTTTGACGTGGCGTTTCCCGGCGGGCGCTCCGTGTCCCGCGCCGGCTAAGCCATGTTGACTTGCGTGTTTACTTCGACGTGCCGCCCGGATGCTTACGGCCGCCGCCGACGATGACCGATTGCGACAATTCCGTCCGGGTCAACGTTCCGCTCTTGTCCGCGTCGATCCGGTCGAATTCCTCGCCCATGAATTGCAAGAATTCTTCTTTCGAGACTTGACCGCTCCTGTCCTTGTCGATCAGTCGAATGAGTTGTTCGACCTTCCTATCGGCCGCGGAATGCGCATGGCCCGCGGCCATGACCTCGGGCGCCGGACACACCGCCATGGCCAATCCCGCGCAGGTGGCGATTGTGTGAAGCTTAGATAGTGTTTTCATGGCTTTCACTCCGATGGACTTTGGGGCATTGGCGACGCGGTCCAAAGGAACCTATTCCTGACATTGACAATTGATCGCGACGCGATTTGAACGCTACCTGATTTCCCACGAAAAGCCATCCTGCGTTCGTCAACCCTCTCGCGGTCAGGGCTGCAGCACTTCCAATTCGCCGTCGAGGTAAAGCCGACGCATCACGCCGCGTTGGATCTTGCCGCTGGTCGTCTTGCGCATGTTGCTGGGCAAAACGAATAGGATCCGGCCGAGGGTGACGCCGTGGTCGTTGGCGACGGCGGCGCGAATGGCGGCCTGGAGGGGCTTGGCTTCCGCGGCCAGACGGCGCTTGAGGTCCCGGTCGACCTCGATCGCGGCGACGATGCAGGGCTTCTCGTTGGCGTCGTCATGGGCGAACACAGCGCAGCTCTGCGGTTTGAGAGCGTCGGACGCTTCCACGATCGAATATTCGATGTCTTCGGGATGAAGGTTGCGGCCGTCGCAGATGATGAGATCCTTGAGACGTCCGCAAATATAAAGCTGCTTGTCTTGGCCGCCGAGAAAGCCGAGATCGCCGGTGCGCAGGAACGTCTTGCCCGGCGCGTCGTCGAGCCGTGCCCGCAAGCTCCGGCTCGTCGCGGCTTCGTTGCGCCAGTAACCCGAGGCGACCGATTTGCCGGAAATCCAGACTTCTCCGGTCTCGTCCGGGCCGCGCCGCCGTCCGGTTTCGGGATCGACGATCGCGACCTCGACCTCCCAGGACGGCTCGCCGCATCCCACGAACTGGCGGCCCTCCGCTGGCGTGGCGGGCGGCGCCACCCGTCCCTCCTGTTCCAAAATCGCGGGGTCGGCGGTGACGACGCGGGTCTTGCGCTGGCGCGGGCCGCCCGACACATACAGCGTCGCCTCGGCCAGGCCGAAGCACGGCAGAAAGCTTTCCGCGCGGAATCCATGCGCGTGATGCAGGGCATGAAAGCGCTCGAGCGTCGTCGCGCGGACCATGTCGGCGCCGTTCAGGGCGATGTCCCAGCAGGACAAGTCGACGCCTTGAAGCTTTTCCGGCGCATAGCGCTCCACCGCGAGATCGTAGGCGAAATTGGGTCCGCCCGCGAGCTTGGCGCGATAGCGAGAAATCGCCCGCAGCCAAAGCGACGGCTGGCGGACGAACGTATTCGGCGCCATCAGAACGGAATGATTGCCGAGAACGATGGGCAGCAATTGGCCGAGGATCAGCCCCATGTCGTGATGATGGGGCTGCCAGAAGACCATGTCCGACTCATGGTCGAGCGCCCAGGAATCGCGCATCATGCGCAGATTGGTGGAGATGTTGCCGTGGCTCACCATCACGCCCTTCGGACTCGACGTCGAGCCCGACGTATATTGGAGGAAGGCCAAACCATTGGGGTCGAAGTCGAATTGCGCGTCCGCGGTTTCTGGTATTTCGCGAGGATCGGCCGCAACGGCGGTCGACTCGATCCAGTTCAGGTCGGCGGCTTCGGTTTCGGCGAAGGTCGCGATCATGTCGCCGATCAAAGAGCTTGGGGCCATGGCGGCCGTCGCGCCGCTGTCGAGGATGATCTTGACGCAGCGATCGGCGCGCCGCCGCGTCGGCAAATTGATCGGAACGGCGATGCGGCCCGACATTAGGCAGCCGAGAAAGGCCGCGATAAAGTCGAGACCGGGCGGAAAGAACAGCATGACGCGCTCCCCGGCCTCGCCTCGCGCCGAGAGCGCGCGGCCGATCGCGCGAGCGTGCCGCCACAAGTCCAGATAGGACAGGTGGCCGCTTTCCTCGCCCTCGTCGTCGAGGAATGTGAAGAGCCGTTTCGCGGGGTGCGCCCAAGCCCGTAGGGCTAGAGCCCCGTGCACCGGCAGGCGTCCCGCGGCGGAAAACGTTTCGGCGGCGCTCATCTCGGTTTTCGCGAACATTGTGTTGGCCTTCCCTCGGCTGTCTCAGCGGCGCTGTGCGGCGGCGCGCGATGCGATTTCCTCGACGACCTTGGACAAAGCGGCGATCGTCGGATGTTCGAAGACGAGCGTGGGCGATAGCCGAGCGGAGAACGCGTCCTCCAAAATGCCGATCAGTTTTACGGCGGCGACGGAACCGAGGCCAAAGTCTCCGAGATAGACATCCGGGTCGATATCGTCGACGTCGACATGCAGCTCGGTGTGGATAAATTGAACGATCCGCTGTTCGATCAGCGCGCTCTTCAGGCCGGACATGGCTTCTTCCCTTTTCCCTTGGTGACGGCGCGCGGCGCGAGCCGGGCCGCGATTGCCAGCGCCGAGCGGTCGGTCGCGAGCGGGTTCGCGTCCTGCCGCATCCATGCGTTGAATTGTGCGAGCGAGGCGTCGCAGGCGACGATTTTCGGAAAAAGGACATCGGCGACCCGCGCTCTCAGCCGCTCTCGCAATTCGCGCGGCGGAAGCGACTCGCACGCGTCGACAAACGACTCGGAGAGCAAGCGGCTCGACGCGGGATAGGCCTGCATTGCCGCGCGCAACGCCGCGGCGTCGATCTCAGGCTTGCGATAGAGTGTTTGCAACGCGCGCGATTGTTCCGCGGCGTCGGTGTCGCCGGCATAGCTCCAAGAGGTCGTCGCGAATTCCGGGAACCACCAGTCGGGCAGCTGCCGGAAATGCTCATGCGACGCGTCCATCAGCGCTTGTTTGGCGGCATCGTTCAATCG
>JARLIW010000076.1 GCA_031291515.1 Beijerinckiaceae bacterium
CCCGTATTCGCCGGGGCGCTGGCCGGGCCGATCGAGACCCATTGATTGGGATCGCTCTGCGATTGGCGCTTCACATATTGATAGCCGGTCGTATCCCAGGCGCGGATGTCGTCGACCATATTGTCGAGCACGATCTCGCCGCGGTTGGTCTTGACGGTCAGGATGGTGTGGCCGTTGCCCTCGAGATCGCGGACGATTGTCATCAACAAGGCCTGGCGCGGGAACCCGATTTCGAGCAGCCGGCGGCGCTTCTCCAGGGCGTAGATCTTACAGTCGCCCTTGCCGTCGGTGGGGTAATCCCAATGGTCGAGGATCGTGCCCCAATGATCGAGATTGCTGATCGGGATGATCGCCATATTGACGTCGCGGTTGACGCGGTCGAGGATTTTCATCGTCTCGGCTGTCAGCTGGAGATCGACGGGCGCGAGGGCCGGAACCCGGCATTCCTCGGGGCGCCGGCTGCAGAAATCGACCCAGCCGTAAGGCGTCCGGGTGGTGCCGCCGACCGCCGCGTAAGAGGCGTTGATTTCGCGCGCTTGGGCTTGCGGCGCTTGGACGCCGAAAGCGCAGATGAGCGCGAAGGAGCTGAAAAGGATTTGCTGGATTTGGCTACGCACGACTTGAAACCTCACCGTTTGATGAGGTGACCTTGCCAGCGGTCTTTAAGCGTCCCCGGAAGGAAATCCTTCGAATTCGAGCCTTTCGCTTTAACGTTATGGGCCGCGCCAATTTGGCTAAAAATGTCTGTTCCTAGAGGGAGAAGCCGCGTCCGACGTGGCTTCTGGCGGCGCGGCGCTTGGTTAATGGCGCCATCCCGCCGCCACAAAGCTTTCCAGCATTTGGTGACAGGCTTAGCGCTGGGTTTGTGCAGTGCGGCGCATTTGAATCACCGCGGTAAGGGACTGTTTGCCAAGCGAGGGCTGGCCGCCTCCATTGACATCTGGGCGCGCGCGCGCCACCACACCCCGATCATGGACGAGCGAGATCCGGTCGCGCGCAGGCGCACCTTTGCCATTATTTCCCACCCCGACGCGGGCAAGACGACGCTGACGGAAAAGCTGCTGCTTTTCGGCGGCGCGATTCAGCTCGCGGGCGAAGTGCGCGCCAAGGCCAATCGGCGTCAGACGCGATCCGACTGGATGAGCATCGAGAAGGAGCGCGGCATTTCCGTCGTGACCTCGGTGATGACCTTCGAATATGACAATTGCGTCTACAACCTCTTGGACACGCCGGGCCACGAAGACTTCTCCGAGGACACCTACCGCACGCTGACGGCGGTCGATTCCGCGATCATGGTGCTCGACGCCGCCAGGGGTATCGAGGCGCGCACGCGCAAGCTGTTCGAAGTGTGCCGCCTGCGCGACATCCCGATCGTCACCTTCATCAACAAGCTCGATCGCGAAACGCGCGACCCGTTCGAACTGCTCGACGAGATCGAAAAGACCTTGGCGCTCGATGTCGCCCCGATCACCTGGCCGCTCGGCCAGGGCCGCGGGTTCGTCGGCACCTACGATCTCCATCGTGGTCTCGTGCGGCGGCTCGACGCCGATGCCGAGGCGACGCCGGTCTCGGGGCCCGACGATCCCTTCATCAAGGGGCTGATGAACCCGGCCGATTACGCCGAAACCCGCGAGCAAATCGAACTCGCGCGCGACGGCCTGAAAACCTTCGACCGCGCGGCGTTTCTCGAGGGGCATCTCACGCCGGTCTTCTTCGGTAGCGCGTTGCGGAATTTCGGCATTCGCGACCTCATCGACGCCTTGGCCGATTTCGCGCCGCCGCCCAAGGGGATGGAGGCGGCCTCGCGTCATGTCGACGCGCATGAGGCCAAGATGAGCGGCTTCGTCTTCAAGATTCAGGCGAACATGGATCGCAATCACCGCGACCGGATCGCCTTCATGCGGATTTGCTCGGGCCGGCTGACGCGCGGCATGAAGGCCAAGCTGGTTCGCACGGGGAAGAATATCGCTCTGAATTCGCCGCAGTTTTTCTTCGCGCAGGACCGCCAGCTCGCCGAGGAGGCCTATGCCGGCGACGTCGTGGGCATTCCCAACCACGGGACCTTGCGGATCGGCGACACGCTGACCGAGGGCGAGGATCTGGTGTTTCGGGGCGTGCCGAGCTTCGCGCCCGAAATCCTGCGCCGGGTCAAGATCGGCGATTCGATGAAGCAGAAGAAGCTCAAGGAGGCCATGGGCCAGATGGCCGAGGAAGGCGTCGTGCAGCTCTTTCTGCCGGCGGACGGATCGGGCGTCATGGTCGGGGTCGTCGGCGCGTTGCAGCTCGACGTGCTCGCCGACCGGCTCGAGGCGGAATATGGGCTCGAGGTCACCTTCGAGACCAGCCGTTTCACGCTGTGCCGGTGGATGACCGCGAAGACGCCGGCCGATCTCGACAAATTCGCCCGCGCGCATGGCTCGTCGATGGCGGAGGATCACGATGGGGCGCCGGTGTTCATGGCGCCGTCGGCCTGGGATCTGCGCTACGAGGCCGAGAAGTGGCCGGACATCGCTTTCGCCGACATCAAGGACTATCAGAAGTCGGCGTAACGAACGCTCGAGAGGTGTCGGCCGCGGGCGTTTGGTCGAGCGTCGAGCGCAGCAATGTAACGGCCGCCTTGCCGAATCCGTAGCTCGTAAGGGTGAGACTCGCCAGCAGATAGGCGAGGAACGCCGGTCCAAGAAGTCCTGGGGCCGGCGTTGGGCCGTCGAGAACGGGAAAGGCGCCCTGTAGGACGAACAGGCTCGAATTCGTGAACGCCCCAATCACCATCGCCCAGCGCACGGTAACGGGCAGTGGGATTTTCGCCGCGTAGAAGCCGAGGATCAGCGCGGTCATCAGCAAAAAGTCGATATGGCCCTGCAGCACGCGGGTGAACTTGCCTGGGAAGACGGCCTTGACGAACGGCACGCCGAAATCCAGTCCGACGAGACACCAAGCGAGCGCCAGCGCCGCGAGCAGCCAGAGGCACGCGCCCCGCAGCAAAACGACGTTCCCGGCATGTCTTGGATCTTGCTTCATTGAAATTTCTCCCGGCGTTTTTCGCGTTGTTCCGGCCCAGGCTTTTTTAAGGGCGCGCCGCGCATGGCCATTGCCTCTGTATAGCGACCTGGGCGATAGTCAGCAGGTACGCGGCGGAACAAAAAATTGACTGTGACGGCACGCAGCGATCCAACGGGCCGTGAACCGCCTCGACCTTGGTGAGCCCGAGCGATGGACACGTTCTCCTCCCGGCCGGAATCGGCGACCGCAAAGGGCAAAACGCGGCCGCTGACGCTTTCGACCAGCGAAATACCATATGCCGAGCGCTCGGAATGGCTGCGGGAGGTGATCTGCCGCGAGTACGCCAATGTCGATGTCACCTCGCCCACGCGGCAGGTCTTGTCGCAAGACCTCGCCATTTATCCTTTCGACAATCTGCGCCTGTCGGTCATCCGGTCGAGCGGTATCAGCCTCAGGCGCCAGCCCTTCGAACCCAGCCTTGCAAGCCACGATGCCTATCTCGCTGTCGTGCTTCTTTCGGGCGATTACGTGCTGGAGCAGGACGGCAACGAGGCGGTGCTGCAGCCGGGGGACATGGCGATTTACGACGCGACGCGGCCGCACCGGATCCATTGTCCACGCGATTTCTCGAAGCTCATCCTGTCGATCCCGAGACCGCTGCTGCGCGCTCGCATGGCGGGCATCGAACGTTGCGCCGCCCTGCGCATTTCCGGCGCCGAGGGCGTCGGCGCGGTGGCCTCGAACTTCGTTCGCTCATGCGGCCAGAATGCCGACGCGTTCGCGTCGCATGAAAGTTCGGCGCTGGCCGACCATGCGGTGGATCTCGTGACGCTGGCGGCGGCCACGACGCGCCCCGCGGTCTTTTCGCTATCGGATAGTCGCGCGGCCACGCTGGTCCGTGTCAAGGCATTGGTCGAGAAGTGTCTTTCCGATCCGGCGCTCGACCCCGCGGCGATCGCTCGGCGAACCGGCCTCTCGCCGCGCTATCTCGGCGCTCTCTTCGGAGCCGAGGGAATGTCCCTTATGCGCTATGTCTGGCGGCGCAGGCTCGAGCGCTGTGCCAGCGACCTCGCGGATCCGCGCCGCGCCGGCGCGCGCATCGCCGAAATCGCTTTTCATTGGGGCTTTGGCGACGCCTCGCATTTCAGCCGCGCCTTCAAACAGCGTTACGGCCGCGGGCCCGCCGCATTCAGGCGAGGCCTATAGAGGCTCTCTGGGCGGCCCGGTCCGCGCGACGCTTGTGTCCCACATTTATGACGATTTGAAGCTGGTCGCGATGGCGCCTGGACAGGAGCCGCCGGTTGCGGGCACAACACCGTCGCCGGCCGCGTTTACGCTTGACGTGACGCTGGCGGCGCAGCATCGTTCAGAGAAATGGGGAAGTTCCGCATGACTGTTACACGATTCTTTCGTGCCGCGTGTCTCGCGCTCGTGCTCGCCGCCGTTCCCGGCGCCGCGCGGGCCTTCAACTTGTTTGACGAATTCTGGGGGTCCACGCCGTTGGTCGACGATCAGCGTCTGCCGCTTTATAGCGGCGTCGTGCCCGCTTGCGACTCGGCCGAGGCGCTGAGCAAAATCCAGTGGCGGTTCCAAAACCGCCAGGCGGAATATTGGCATTCGGATCTGCAGATCCTGGGATTTGACCGCGTCGCCGAGGTTCGCGGTCTGCCTCATGGGTCCGTCTCCATCCCACAGCGCAATTGCGTCGCGGCGGCGGTGATGAACGATCGCCAGGTCCGGCGCGTGCATTATACCATCCTCGAGAACGGCGGCTTGCTCGGCGTGACCGATGGCGTCGAGTTTTGCGTGAGCGGACTCGATCGGTTCGCGCGCGACTGCAACGGGCGGGCTCCATAGAGCCAAATGCGTCCGGACCCCGGAGGTGACAAGCAATCGGCTTGTCTTTAAGTGGATTTGCCGTTTCCGCCATGCAATTGCGTGAGTTTGGGGAAACGGCAACAAGGCCCACCTCTTGCCGGAAGTTCCTCATGGTTCGCCTCTCCGCGCTCGCGCTCGTTCTGTTTGTGTTGACGCCTTTGACGCCGGCGCTCGCGGGGCCGTCGGATTGCATCTTGGACAATTGCGCCGATCGCAAGCCGGTTCCGCAGCCGGGCGGAGGCGGGGCCGCGTATCGGCCGGGCCCACGTGGCGCGAGCATTCCCGGCCAGTTCGATTTCTATGTCTTCTCGCTGTCCTGGTCGCCCGGCTTTTGCCAGGCGAGCGGCGACGACAAAGGTCGCGATCAGTGCAAGACGGGCGCGAATCTCGGCTTCGTCGTGCATGGCCTTTGGCCGCAATACGACCACGGCTTCCCCTCCGATTGCGCCGGTATCGAACGCGCGCCCTCGCGGATCGCGCTGGCCGGGACCGATGGCGTTTATCCCGATGAAGGTTTGGCGCGCTACGAATGGCGCAAGCATGGGACCTGTTCCGGGAAGAGCCCGACCGATTATTTCGCCGCCGCGAAGGCGGCGCGGGACGCGATCGTAATTCCGCAGCCGTTCAAAGCCGCGCATGACGCGCAAAACTGGACGCCGGTCGATATCGAACGGGCGTTTATCGCGGCCAATCCGCGTCTACGGCCGGGCATGGTCGCGGCGATTTGCCAAAAGGGCGTGCTCGAAGAGGTTCGCTTTTGCTTCAGCAAGGATTTGAAGCAGTTTCAGGCCTGCCCGGAGGCCGTGCGGGCGCGCTGCCGCGCGGGCGAGATTTCGGTTCCCCCGGTTCGCTGACCGGTCCGCGCCGTGAACTACCGCCACGATTTTCATGCCGGCAATTTCGCCGATGTGTTCAAACATGTGATTTTGACGCGCATCTTGATCTATCTGATGCGCAAGCCCGCCCCGTTTCGCTTCATCGACACGCATGCGGGGGCTGGCCGCTACGATCTTTCCGGCGCCGAGGCGGAGCGCACCGGGGAATGGCGGGCCGGGATCGGGCGGCTCGATCTCGACGCGATGAACCCGCGGGCGCGCGAGCTGACCGCGCCCTATGCCGCGCTCGTTGGCGCGGCCGCGCGCGGCGAAGGATTTTACCCGGGCTCGCCGGCCGTGGCGCTCGCGATGCTGCGGCCGTTCGATCGCATGCTGTTTTGCGATCTGCATCCCGAGGCGCTCAAAGGGCTGAAAGCCTGCGTCGGCAAGGACAAGCGCGCGAAGGTCATCGCGTTGGATGGTTACACCGGGCTCAACGCCTTCCTGCCGCCGGTCGAGCGGCGCGGATTGATTCTGATCGACCCGCCGTTCGAGGCCGAGGATGAGTTCGAACGGCTCGCGGGCGCCTTGGTCTCGGCCTGGCGGAAGTGGCGGGACGGCGTTTTCGTGGCCTGGTATCCCGTCAAGGCGGGCAGGGGACCGCAACTGCTCGCGCGGCATTTGCGCGACGCCGGGATTCGCGCGTTGCGGCTCGATTTCGCGATCGCGCCGCCGGAGCCGGGCCAACGGCTCACCGCCAATGGGTTGATCGTGATCAATCCGCCCTTTTGCCTCGAAGGCGAGGCGGCCTGCCTTCTGCCCGAGCTCGTCCGCCAGCTGTCGCAAGGGCGCGGCGCTTATGAGACAGGTTGGATCGAACCCCAAGGGAAAGAGATTGAAACATGATACTTTACAGTTCGCTGCCCTCGCCATTCGGCCGGAAGGTCAAGATTGCCGCCGCGCTTCTCGATCTCTCCGATCGGCTTGAAATCGTGCCGACGAACACGGCCGATCCCGCCGACGTCATTCGTCTGAAAAACCCGCTCGGCAAAATCCCCGCGCTGGTTCTGGAGGATGGGCAGATCATTTTCGACAGCCCCGTCATTCTCGAATATCTCGATCATCTCGTGGGCGGTGATAAGATCGTGCCGCGCGATCCGGCGCGCCGTTTCCGCGTTCTGACCGAAGCCGCGCTCGCCGACGGCATCATGGATGCCGCGATTCTGCAGGTCTACGAGACGCGGTTGCGCGCCGAAGGCAAGCAGGACGCGGGGTGGCTCGCGCTCCAGGCCGGAAAGGTCGAGCGGGCCCTGGCCGCGTTCGAGGCCGCGCCGCCGGAGGGATCTCGTTCAGTCGCCGATATCGGATTGGCTTGCGCGTTGGGCTATCTCGACTTGCGATTTGCGGGCGCGTGGCGCGAGACCAAGCCCAACCTCGCGGCTTGGCTCGATCGTTTCGCCGCCGAAGTTCCGGCCTTCGAGACAACGCGCTGCAAGAGCTGAAGCGTATTGTCCCGACCGGTTCTGGATTAGAACCGGTAATTCGCGCCGATGCGGATCAGATTCAGGTTCAAGCCCGAATTGAGCTGATCGCGCGTCCCGTTGAAGAAGTTGTTGCCGCCGAGCTGGGTGAAGAGATATTCGCCCTTGACGGAAATGTGGTTGGTGACGGCGACTTCGACGCCCGTGCCAATCGTCCAGCCGTTGAGATACTGCGATTGCGAGATCAAGAGGTTGGGGTTGGCGCTCGTGTCGGTGACGGTGCCGTGGACGTTGCCGCCCGCGTAACCGCCGGTTACGTAGAAGAGGAAGTGGTCGTAGATGTAGCCGAAGCGAACGCGCGCCGTGTCGATGTTCTGAACTTGGCCGTTGCCGAGCGCTGCATTATTGAACACGCCGCTTCCTTTCGCGGAACCAAAGGCAAAATCGCCTTCGGCGCCGACGAGAAGCGAGCCGGATTGATAATTATAACCGGCGGTCACGCCGCCGACGCCGCCGAAGGAACTGCCGAAGGCCGAATCCCCGCTATTAGAGAATCGGCCGGCCACCAACGCGCCGTTGACGCCGGCGTAAAGGCCGGTCCAGGTGAAGACGGGCGGCGGCGCATAATAATCGTTTTGCGGCGCATTGTAGCGGTTGGGTAAATCGGCGGCCAAGGCCGGAGACGCAAGGCCCAGGGCGAGGGCGGCGAAAGCGAGCTTATTCATTCAAGATCCTCCGGCATTGGTTTCGTGCCGTCCTCCTTTTGCTAACGCTTCAAGGTTACTAAAATTTGAGGGAATATAGTTGAGCTAAATTAACGATATTGTTTGGATTTGGGCGCCTCGGCAAAAACAAAGAAGTTCGATTACTATTTTGATATTTTCGAGTGTTGAGACAGAACGGTGTAGAATTGACGGCGCGGCGCGGCATAGCAGGCAATATGCTTTGGTAAATAGGTGGTTTCTTGCTGGCAATTGGGATAGAAACACCAGGCACAGCGCGCGGGTCGAGGTGGCCCGCAAGGGCCGAGTTGCTGTCAGCGTGCCGTGGCCCCCTGCTTCCCGGCCCGCTCTTGCGATGGGAAAAGCAGGGACGGGTCGACGATGATTTGCGAGGCGTGGAGGCGTGTTGAAACCGCGGCGAACCCAAAAAGGGGCGGCACTCGTGACCGGCGCGGCGCGGCGGATCGGCCTCGCGATCGCGGCGCGGCTCGCCGAAGCCGGGTTCGACATCGCGCTCCATGCAAGTGACGGCGCGCGGGCCGAGGCCTTGGCCGTCGCCGACCGATTGGCCCAACTCGGCGGCAAGGTTTGCGTGATCAGCGGCAACCTCGCCGATGCCGCGCGGTGTTCGACGCTCGTGTCGGAGGCGGCGGAGCAGCTTGGCCCGCTGCGTCTTCTCGTCAACAATGCCGCGATCTTCGAGGCCGACAGCGCGGCGGATATCGATCTCGACCGGTGGGAGCGTCATTTCGCGATCAATCTGCGCGCGCCGGTTCTGCTTTCGAGCGCGTTCGCCGCCCAGGTTCCAGCCGAGCCGGCGGGGTGGGATGCGAGCATCGTCAACCTGATCGATCAACGCGTACTGCGTCCCACGCCGCAATATTTTTCCTATACGCTCGCCAAATCGGCGCTGTGGACGGCGACGCGGACCATGGCGCAGAGTTTCGCCGAGCGGGGCATCCGGGTGAATGCGATCGGACCGGGGCCGGTGCTGCCCAATGCGCATGACGGCGGCGACGGTTTTACGAAAGAGGTCGAGGGCGTGCCGTTGCACCGGCCCGTCGATCCCGGCGATATCGCTGATGCCGTGCTCTATCTCGCTGGCGCGCGCGGCGTGACCGGCCAGTTGATCGCGGTGGACGCGGGCCAGCATCTCGGCTGGCGCACGCCCGACGTGCTGACTTGAATTTCGTTTCTTCGCAGGCCCGTCATCGCGGGTGCTGTTTTAATCCGCGCTCGGCAACCGCCGGATCGTGAATTCGATCTGGCCGTCGGCGAGTTCGCGCCAGAATTCGATTTCGGTCATATAGGCGGCCTTGGGGAAATTCGAGAACCATTCGCGCGCTTTCAGGCGCGCTTCACCGCGCGGCAGCGTGAACGTCTCGCGCCGCCAAATGCTCGGCGTTTGCGCGCGGGCGTGAGCGCGTCTGCGTTCGCCGAGCCGTTGAGCAAGGTCGGATGGCATTTGGCGCTTGTCATTCAAGGCTCGCACTCCGGGCCGTTTCTTCCGTCAGCGAGTTTAACGCCGATCGATATGCCAGGCGAATCCTAAAATCGGCCATGCCTCTGGCTTTTGGATCGAATCTTTGACACGCGGATGAATGTCTATCGGTCCGATTTTTCGGCCGGACCGGGAGCCGCTTGGGTGGCGTCGTCGAGCAACGCCGCGAGAGATCGCGGATCTTGCGGAAAGCCCGCGCGAATCCAGTTGGCTTGCAGGATTTTGAGGGCTTCGCCGAGACCCCGGCCTGGGGCTAATCCGCGCGCGAGAAGATCGGCGCCGGAGAAGGGGAGGCGCGGTTCCGGCGTATCGGTCACGAAGCGCAACGCCGCATGCCAGCGCGACTTGTCCATTTCGGCGCCGCTGTCGGCGAAGGCGAGGCGAAGCGCGTCGCGCGCGCCTTGCCGTCCGGCTTCGAACAGCAGACGGCGGAGATCGCCGAGCGACGGCGGGGCGCTCAGACCATGAAGCGTCGCGAGCGCGCGGGCAGCGCGCTCGAGGCGCGCGGTTTCCGGGTTCGAGAGGCGCAGAATGTCGCGCAGGCGCAAAACATCCTCGGGGATCGCGACGGCCAAGGCGGCAAGCCGAAGCAGCGGGTCGACGTCGTCGCCGAACGCGATCAGTCTGGCCAAGCGCGCGGGACGTGCAACGCCATGCAGCAGCGGCCCGAGAATTCCCGCCTCGCTCATAATGGCGGCGACGCTGGCCGCGCGCGGCGCCGCGAGGATTTTGAACAATTCCTGCCGCACGCGTTCCGCGGAGAGAATGGCGAGACCGGCGCGTTCGGCGATGGCTGCGCCCAAACCCTCGCGATCGAGCGCCGGTCCGCCGTACGCGGCGGAAAAGCGGAAGAAGCGCAGCACGCGCAAATAATCCTCGCGGATGCGTTGGCGCGCATCGCCGATGAAACGCACCCGCCTCGCGGTCAAATCGGCGATGCCGCCGGTGTAATCGTGCAACTCACCGTCGAGCCCGAGGGAAAGCGCATTGATCGTGAAGTCGCGCCGGACCGCATCGGCCGCGAAATCGCGGCCAAAGCGGATGACGGCGTGGCGGCCGTCGGTTTCGACGTCTTCGCGCAGCGTCGTGACCTCGAAGGGCATGCCTTGGGCGATGAGCGTGACCGTGCCGTGGGCGATGCCCGTCGGAATCGCGCGTAGCCCGGCCTTTTTTGCGCGCGCGATCACGGCGTCGGGAACGGCCGTCGTGGCGATATCGTATTCATGGATGGGCTCGCCGAGAAGCGTATTGCGGACGGCGCCTCCGACCACGCGCGCCTCCTCGCCGTTCTCGTTCAGAAGTTCGAGAATTTGGCGCAGGCCGGGATGGCCGAGCAGGGCGGCGGCGTTCATTGAATTTGGCCGGGAACCAGCCGGCCATTCTCGATATGCGCCGGTTGATACGCGCCCTCGTGGCGCTCGGCGAAAAACCCGGTGGCAAGCAGCCCAATGAGGACGAAGGCGAGACCCGAGAGCGAGAGCGTGGCCACGACTCGGCGCGTCCAATGATCGAACGA
>JARLIW010000303.1 GCA_031291515.1 Beijerinckiaceae bacterium
CATCGGCACCCACCGCGCCCGGCGCAAGAAGGATTTTACCAAAAACCCGCTCGACGACATCGCGGGCGTCGGTCCGGCCCGAAAACGCGCCTTGCTTCATGCGTTTGGCACCGCCAAGGCAATCGCGAGCGCGGCTTTGCCGGATCTCGAGAAAGTGCCGGGCATCAATGCCGCTACGGCGAAGCTCGTCTACGATTTCTTTCATGAAAAGAATGGGTGAGACGCCAATGCGCCGGACCGGGGCCGGCGTTTAAGTCTCGCCGCGAGCAAGCGTTTCCTGTCGATGGCGCCGGATCTCAATTTGCGAAATAAAATTGTATCCCGATTCGCTTTTACACGAAAAAGTTGAAATCGAGCGCCCTCGAAAATTCTAATATATTGCCAGCACAAGCAAAACTTTAAGCATCGTTTTTCCATTTTAATGCGCGAGATAATAGAAATATTGCTCGCATAAACCGTCCCTTAAGGTCCATTCCGTAAATGTAACCGGATGTGGTCGTCATGGACAGGTCCAATTCAAATGGCGAAAATCGATAATCTCTCCATTGCGGCGAAGATTTTGTTGATTATTGCGTTGTTCGGGGTTCTCTCAACGGCATCGGCGGTTTTTTCCGCGGTCCAGATGCACGCGATCGACGATGGTTATGCCGGCGCGGTCAAGCATCAAGACAAAGCGGCTGTCTGGATGTCCCGTTCGACCAGCGCTCTCAAGGGGACGAAGGGCTTTATCGAGGAACTCCTGATTTCGACGACGGCCGCCGCCAACAAAGCCGCGCTGGACGGGATCAAGAGCCAACGGCAATCGGTCCTTAACCATCTCGAAAAGGCACGGGCGGCCGATCCGTCTCAATCCGCCGTGATCGACGGCCTCAAACAGCAGGTCTATACGCTCATTGACCAAAGCTGCGCCAGGGCGATTAAAATGGGACAGGAGGGGTCAAGCCTCGCCGCGATGGCCGCCGCTCAGTCCGAATATATGGCGTCATGCGGACCCGGCTATACGACCTTGATCGAAAATATCCTCAAGCAAGTCGACGATAACATGACGGCGCAGGACAAGAAGGCGACCGAATTGGCCGCGCTGACCGCGAATACGATCTTTCTCAATTATGCTGTCGCGTTGGGCAGCACCCTGGTTGTATCTTTCCTCGGGTTTTTAGCGATCCGCGCCTGGGTGACGCGCCCGATCAACGATATCGCGCTGACCATGCGCAAGCTGGCGGATGGCGACCTGACTGCTGCCGTTACGGGAACGGAGCGCAAGGACGAGATCGGCCCGATGGCGCGAGCCGTCGAGGTCTTCAAGAACAATGGGTTGAAGCTCAGAGCGAAAGAGGCGGAGGCGGCGCGCGAACACGAAGCCGCCGAAGCCGAGCGCAAGATCAACGAGGCAACGCGCGCCGAAATCCAACGGCAGCAGCAAACCGTCGTGACCGCGCTCGCCACCGGCCTCGATCATCTCGCCAACGGCGATCTCACCTGCCAATTGAACCAATCGTTTTCCGCCGAATACGAAAAGCTCCGGGCTGATTTCAACGCCACCGCCGTAAGTTTGCTCCAGGCCATGCACGCGATCAACGCGGCGGCCACCGGCATCAATTCCGGCTCGGATCAGATCGCTAACGCCTCCGATGATCTCTCCCGCCGAACAGAGCAGCAGGCAGCGAGTCTGGAGGAAACCGCCGCCGCTTTGAATCTCATCACCGACACCGTGAACAAGATGGCCGCCAACGCCGGCGAGGCCGCCAAGGTCGTCGCGACGACGCGCGGCGCCGCTGAAAACTCGGGCCAGATCGTCCAGCACGCGGTGGATGCGATGGGCAAGATCAAGGAATCGTCCCAGCAGATTACCAACATCATCGGCGTCATCGACGAGATCGCCTTTCAAACCAATCTTTTGGCTCTCAACGCGGGCGTCGAGGCCGCGCGGGCGGGCGATGCGGGGCGCGGCTTTGCCGTGGTTGCCTCGGAGGTCCGGGCTCTCGCGCAGCGCTCCGCCGAGGCGGCAAGGGAAATCAAGGCTCTCATCTCGGCCTCGACCACTCAAGTCGATAATGGCGTTGTTCTGGTCGACAAGACGGGGATGGCGCTCGGCCAGATCATCGAGCGGATCGAGATCATGGACCGTTTGGTGCGCGAAATCTCCGCCTCGTCAAAGGAACAGGCGTCCGGCCTTGCCGAGATCAATACGGCTGTTGGCCAGATGGATCAGGTCGTCCAGCAAAATGCCGCCATGGTCGAAGAATCGACCGCCGCTGCTTTCGCCCTGAAAAACGAAACGCAGGATCTCACGGAAATGGTGGGACGGTTTCAGATCGGGCGATAGGGGCGGCGTTTCGCCGGACCGGATCCTGGAGCGCGTTCCGCTTCGGGAGACTCGCCAAAGCGACAAGAACTCGCTGGCTTTTTTTAAGAAACACGCACCCGTCCCGATCGGAAAGTCCGCGACTTTTTCGGGACTTGCTCGCGCGAAATTTTTCGAATGCTTAAGAAGTTCTAAAGTCTTAGCGGCGACCCTGTGGCAGGAAGGCCGCGCTCTTCGGTAAAATCGAGGCCTTCCCGGGTTTCCGCTTGGCCGACTGCGCTGCCCTATGAGAAGCCTGAGACGTCAATTTAAACTCAGAGGTTTTTTGAATGCGCGCGTCCGTTTTCATCTGGCCGGCTTTGGTTTGCGCGGCCGCTTTGTCCTTCGCGGCACCGGCCGCGGCCACCGTCGCCGTCTCAATCGATCTTACGACACAGCATATGCATGTCCAGTCGTCGGGCCAAACCTACGATTGGCCCATTTCCAGCGCCAGGGAAGGCTACGTCACGCCGGACGGCACCTTTTCGCCGCAAGGCATGTATGCCGAATATCATTCCAAGAAATACGACAATGCGCCGATGCCGCATGCGATCTTTTTCTATTATGGCTTTGCGATCCACGGCACCAACGAGGTCAGCCATCTCGGCAAGCCGGCGTCCCATGGCTGCATTCGCCTGTCCCGCGCCAACGCGGCCACATTGTTCAACCTCGTGAAGGCGGAAGGCGCGTCGATCACCATCACCGGCGCGCCGGCGGGCCAGCCGCTCAATCCCGTGGTGACCCAGGCCAGCGCGAGCACGGGTGGGGGCAGTAATATTTTCCGGACCTTGTTCGGGAATTAAATCGGCGGGCTCCGCGTTGTATCTTCACCAGTTGGACGATCCGCGGAGCCAATGCCCATGTTTGAGATCCTGAAAGCCTTTATCGCTGAAGTGACGGGACCCGCGGCGCCCGAGCGCGAATTCTTGGATGATGATTACCGCCTCGCCACCGCGGCGCTTCTCGTCCATGCCGCCAGCGCCGACGGCTTGATTGCTCCCTCGGAGCGCGTCAGGCTTCGCGCGATCATCGAGACGCAATTCGGTCTCGATGAATCCGCCACGTCGCGGCTGATCGCGCTCGCCGAGCAGAGCGACAAGGAAGCGGTCGATTTCTTTCATTTCACGAATGTCCTCAAACGCGCTCTGGACGATCGCGCGCGTCACAGGATTATTGAAATGATGTGGGATATCGTCTTCGCCGACGGCGTGGTTACCGAATTCGAAGAAAATGTCGTATGGAGGGTCGCGGAACTTCTCGGGGTTTCGACGCGTGATCGCGTCTTGCTCCGTCAGAAGGCTGCCGGCACCGCCCGGCCCGCGGAGCCCGGGCCGGGGCCGTGGGGCGCGATTAACTCGAAGGAATAGAGCAGGTCATGCGCGATATTACTTTGGTCACAGGTGCATCGGGCGGCATTGGCGCCGATCTCGCGAGGGTTTTCGCGCGACACGGACATGATCTCGCGCTCATCGCCCGGTCCGGTCCAAAGCTCGAGGCGCTGGCCGACGAGATCGCGGCCATGGGTCGTCCCCGGCCGCTCGTCATCGTCCAAGATCTCGTCGAGCGCGATGCGGTGGACAAGACCGTCGGCGCTCTCGCGCAAGCCGGCGCGCGCGTCACGATTCTCGTCAACAATGCCGGATATGGCGTGGCGGGCGTGGTGCGGAAGCAGGAGCCCGCCGAATTGCTCGGGATGGTGGATTTGAATATTCGCGCCTTGCTCGATCTCACCTTGCGGTTTCTGCCCGACATTATCGCCGCGAAGGGGAAAATCCTCAACGTGGCCTCGATCGCGAGCTATTTCCCGGGTCCTGGCATGGCGGTCTATTATGCCTCCAAGGCGTTCGTCGCTTCTTTTTCTCGGGCTTTGAATCAAGAGCTGAAGGCATCGGGCGTAACGGTCACTGTCTTGAACCCGGGCGTGACCGAGACCGGGTTCCAGCGGCGCGCCGGGTTTCATAACATCAAGGAACTCAGCAAAATGAAGGGCGTGAGCGCGTTGGCCGTGGCCGAGGCGGGCTATCAGGCGCTGATGGCGGGCAAGCGGGTCGTCGTGCCGGGTCTCGACAACAAGCTCGCGACCCTGATCGTGCCACTCGTGCCCGATGCGTTGCTGCTTCCGCTCGTCGCGCGATTCCAGGGCGGGCGGGTTTAGTCTTTTAGACCTTCTTGGGCGTTCCGAGCCGCAGCGCCGCGCTGGCATTCGATTTCACTCGCGCTTCGATCGCGTTGGAAAACGCCGCCAGAAGCCAGGGCAGGTGAATTTCGACGCGGATTTCGGCGGGTTTGACCTCGACCTGGGCGTTAACGGCTTGGCTCAACGCGGAAACTCGGACATGTCCGGTATCGCCGTCCCATGTCAGTTCACCCGAGCCGATCTTGTCGACATAAGTCCGTAGGGCCTCCTCGGCCTGGGCGGCAATCCGCCGTTTGGCTTCGGCAACGCCGAGCTGATGCGGGAAGACGACGATGATCGATTTGCTCATGCTCGGATGCTCCGGCCGCGGGGTTCGACTCGCGTTACATAGGAACGTTGCCCGGTCCAGTCCAAGTTCCCGCGCGAAAACCTTGCGTGCCCGAATAAAAAATCCCATGTCTTGCGAACCGCCGTTTGTTCCCGGGGGCCGGCGGCGTTTTCCGCTAAGGGCCGCGACTTGGGGTCAATGGCAGGTGGAACGCACCAAGGAGAGCGTGATGTCTCAAAAAAGCGGCCGTCTTTTCGATGATTTGTCGCGCTTGGTATCCGATGCGTCCGGCGTCGCTCAAGGCGTGCGCCGTGAAGCGGAAACCGTTCTGAAGGGTCAGGCCGAGCGGCTATTCGCGGCGATGGACGTCGTGACGCGCGAAGAATTCGAAGCCGTCAAGCAAATGGCCATCCTGGCGCGCGACGAAAACGAACGGCTGGAACGACGGATCAAGGAGATCGAGGCCAAGCTTGGCCTTGCGTCCACGCCGCCCCAAGCGGCGGGCGATGCGTCGATTTAACACGGCCGAGGTTTCGACCGTTTCGGCTTGCGTCCCGTCGCCGCCGGCGATCGGCGTCCCGAGCGTCGCGCGCTTAAATTGATGATACGGAATTGGCGCCTTCGCGCATCGCCGACCGATGCGGCTTGCCCGCGATAGGGGGCCGTCGGCGCCGCTCGCGGGCATGCTATCCCCAGCCTATTCCGGCATCCTCCCGCATCATCTGTGGACACCCTGCCGCGAGCCATGGACGGATTCGCGCGAATCCACGACCGTGATCCCAAGGATTCGCCGGGCGGTTGGCGAGCTTGATCATCATCCCGCCCTTGTGATTCATTCGCGGCGCGTGCCGGCGATTCGGAGCCGGAAACGCCTCGACGAACGGCCTGTCGAGTGAAGTCCCGCGTTCCGTTCACTGGCTTGCGCGAGATGCGTCGTCTCGTCGTCCGCCTGCATCGAGGCCATGGAATGTCGCTTTCGCATATCGAAGTCGATCGTAATGAAAACCCAGTCGATCTCATCGAACGTCTCGCCGCGTCCAATCAATGGTCGTTTGACCGGGACGAGGAAGACGAGATTTCAATCACCGTCGGCGGTGGCTGGACGGACTATAGCATCGCCTTTACCTGGCTGCAGGAGATCGAGGCGCTTCACGTCGCCTGCGCCTTCGATCTCAAGGTCCCCGCCGCGCGGCGCAACGAGGTCTTGTCGCTCGTCGCGCTGATCAACGAACAGATGTGGGTCGGCCATTTCGATATTTGGCCGGGCGATGGCGTCATCATGTTTCGCCACGCCTTGTTGCTCGCGGGCGGGGCCGAGCTGAACCGCAAGCAATGCGAGGCCGTGTTGACAAGCGCGGTCATGGCTTGCGAACGTTACTACCAAGCCTTTCAATTCGTCGTTTGGGCCGGGAAGACCGGCCGTGAGGCTCTGGATACCGCCATGATCGAAACACGCGGCGAGGCGTGATGGGCGTGGATGACGCCCATTGGCCTCGCTCCCTGGTCCTCCTCGGCGCGGGCAAGATGGGCGGCGCGCTGCTGCGCGGTTGGCTCGCGGAAGGGCTCGAGCCGACCTGTGTGCGTGTCGTCGATCCGTACCTCAGCGAAGTCATGTCCGCGGTTTGCGATAGTTACGGGGTCAATAAGTGTCCCCTCTCGGGGCCGCCCGAGGTCCTGGTTCTCGCGATCAAGCCACAGACGTTCTCGAGCAATCCCGGCGCGTTTGCCGGTCTCGCGGGGCCGGCGACGACGGTGGTTTCGATCCTGGCTGGACAGACGCTGGCCAATCTCCGCGCCGGGCTCCCCCACGCGGGGTCGATCGTGCGCGCCATGCCGAACCTGCCGGTCTCCGTGGGGCGCGGCATGACGACCTTGGCGAGCGAGCCGAATTTGTCGGACGCGCACCGGGCCATCGCCCAGACACTCTTGGGGGCCGTGGGCCAGGTCGAATGGCTCGACGAGACGCTGATCGATGCGGTCACGGCCGTGTCCGGGTCGGGCCCGGCCTATGTGTTTCTGCTCGCTGAATGTCTCGCCGAGGCTGGGGAAGCGGCGGGCCTGCCGAAAGACGTCGCGGCCCGGCTCGCGCGCGCCACCGTCGAAGGCGCCGGGGAGTTGATGGCCACGCAATCGGGCACGACTCCCGCCGCGTTACGCGAGGCGGTGACCTCGCCGGGGGGAACCACGGCCGCGGCCCTCGATATTTTGCGCGGCCCCGATGGCCTCGCGCCTCTCATGATCAAAGCCATCGCGGCGGCCAAGGCTCGCGCCCGCGAATTGGCGGGATAGCGCCTTCCTCGATGTCTCGGGCCTTGCCCTCCGCCGAAGTTTGGACCGGAGGCCGGCCCACGAATCCCTTGGAAGGCCGTCGCCGAACGTCTACATAGCGAGAGAGCGAAGGCGTTTGTCTGGAGGACTCTCGAACATGGCGCAGGAACACGACGGGCTCGGGCCTCAAGATCATGCGGCCACGATCGATCCGCCCGGGTCGAGCAAATTGCCGCCACGCGATGCGGTGATCGAGGCGCTTCTGGAACTGGCGGGCGAGCGGGTCTGGGACGACATTACCATTACGGATATTGCCGCGCGCGCCAATCTGTCGCTCGCCGATTTCCGCGATCTTTACCCTTCCAAGGGGGCGGTCCTGGGCGGCTTCGCGCGGAAGATCGACCGGGTGGTCCTCGAGGGAACGAGCGACGATCTTCTCGGCCAACCCGCGAAAGAGCGGCTTTTCGACGTCTTGATGCGTCGCCTCGACGCCTTGGCCCCTTACAAGCTTGGGATCGAGGGCATCGCCGAATGGCTTGGCCGGGCGCCGCTGGCGGCGGCTTCCATCAATCGGTTGGAATTGAATTCCATGCGCTTCATGTTGGAAGCGGCGGGAATCGAATCCGAGGGCGCATTGGGGGCCCTCAAGATCCAAGGGCTCGTTTTGATCTGGGGCCGCGTATTGCGCGCCTGGTTCCGCGACGACGATCCCGGCCTCGCCACGACCATGGCGGTGCTCGATAGGGAATTGACGCGCGGAGGCCAATTCGCGGCGCGCGCCGACGATATCAGCCGCCTGGCTTCGCCGTTGTTTTCGCTCGCCCGCGCGCTCTTCGAACGCCGTCCCGCGAGCTCCGTCCCGGAAAGCGGGGACGCGAAGAACGAAGCGAACGAAGCCACGAAGTTTTGACCTTTATGCCGGCATGCGCTTGACCCCGCGCATCCGCTGAGCAGAGCGCGCGGCCGCCACCCGGCCATGGCGGGTCCGCCACATTTTGATCGGCCGGCGTCGCCCCCTCGCCATCGGATATTTTTGCCGCAAGGCCGCTTACAACCTTGACTACTAATGCGTAAAAATGCACGTGATAATTGCTTTACCCGAAGCAATTCCCGCCCCGGAGGCGTCCATGCGCATTCGCTTTCTGCCCTGCTTTGCCCTTGCTTTCATTGCCTCGCAAGTCGTCACGGGGGCGCTTGACGCCGCCGAAACCCCGCCGGTCGTTTACGTCGACCAAGGCGCGAAATGGACGGCGCTGACGCGCGCCGATTACTATGTCCAGAACCAAGGTTCGCAAATGATCCCGCTCGCCTGGCTGCTGGCCTTGAAGCAGCCGTCCGGAGCTTCGTTCACCGAGGATCATCTGGCCCGTTACGGCTATCTGCCAAATCCCGACGGGACGGCTGGTCTTCCGGTGGGTTTCCCAGCCTCGGGGCCGCAAGGCAACGAAGTCGTGGGCATGACATGCTCGGCCTGCCATACGCGCGAAATCACCGTTTCGGGACAGCCCTACCGGATCGACGGCGGTCCGGCGATCGTCGATTTTCAAAGCTTCTTGAAGGATTTGGATGTCGCGGTCGGCGACGTCGCCAACAATCCCACGGCTTTCGCGGCCTTCGCCCAGGCGGTCCTCGGGCCGCGGACGAGCGATCCCGTGGCCTTCGCCGAATTGAACGAAGACCTCGCGATCTGGTATCAGCGCTATCACACCTTGATCGTCGGTGCCTTGCCCACGCCGGCCTGGGGTCCCTCGCGCCTCGATGCGGTCGGCATGATCTTCGATCGCTTGACCGGTCTCGATCTCGGGCCGGCGCCCGCCTATTTGCTCCCCGACAACATCAAAAAGGCCGATGCGCCAGTGCGTTACCCCTTCCTGTGGAACGCGCCGATTCAGGATATGACGCAATGGCCGGGTTTCGCCGACAATGGCAATGATCTCTTGGGGCTCGCGCGCAATCTCGGCGAAGTCTACGGGGTGTTCGGCACGTTTCATCCCGTCAAGGATCGTCTGAAGCTCCTCGGGTACAATTATATCGGCAATAATTCCGCCAATTTCGACGGATTGAGCAAAGCGGAAAATCTCATCAAGCTGATCGGCCCGCCGCGTTGGCCATGGGGCATCGACACGGCGCTGGCCGCGCGCGGCCAAGATGTCTTCAATCGTTCCACGGACGCGGGCGGTTGCGTCGAGTGCCACGGCATCACCAAGGGCAAGTTTCGCGGCCTTTTCATCACGACGTGGGGAACCCCGATTCAAGACGTTAAAACCGATCAGCGGGAAGTCGATAACATCCAGGCCTCCGCGGTCGATCCCGGGGCTTTGGACGGCGCCTCGATTTATGGGCTGACGCCGCCCTTGGCCAAGGGCTCGTCCGCGTTCAACGTTCTGAGCGTCAGCGTTCTCGGCGCGATCATTCAGCACACGTTCTCGTTTTCCGCGCCGCAACGGCTCGAGGCTGTCGAAGGCGCCGCCAACGCCCCGGCGACGGCACTCCCGCCAGGTCTCGAAGACTTGCAAGGTGCTTTTCGCAAGCCCGGCACGACGACGACGTCGACGGGTCTGCCGAGCGCGGCGAAAGCCGAGGCGCCCGTCGCGGCCTACGAGGCGCGCGTCTTGGAAGGGATCTGGGCGGCCGCGCCCTATCTCCACAATGGATCGGTCCCGACCCTGGCCGATTTGTTGAAGCGGGTTGCCGAACGGCCCAAGTCCTTCAAGATCGGACCGGCCTATGACCTGTCGTCGGTGGGGCTCGCCGTCGAGCAGACGAAATTCGATTACACGTTGGAGTCGACCGATTGCTCCGAGATCAAATCGGGCAATAGCCGTTGCGGTCACGAGTACGGAACAAATCTTCCGGCGGAAGACAAGAAGGCTCTCCTCGAATATCTAAAGTCGCTGTAACGTCGGGGCCAGAACCTGCTTTGGCTCCGGCTCCGCTCCCGGAGGCCTCGTCAAATGACGGAGCCTCACGCGGAAAGTGCGAGCCGGAGCGCCGCAAACACCGTGCGGGATCAGGTGTCTTTCGTGCGTGCGCGGCGCGGGGGCTTCGAAACCTTGACGCTCGTCGCCGAGCCCTGGACCGATCGTCCCGGCGCGGCACACTTATCCCTGGCGCAAATCTTGAGACGTTACGGAGCCGGGTATCCCGCCCGGCGAGCTTGTCCAACTTCGAGACACTTCGTCCGGCAAGGAGAGCGACCCGTGCGTTTCGCCAGAGATCCAATGATCTCAAGACTATCGTCCCTAGCGTCGGCGACGGAGGCCGCGACGGTCAACTCGATTCGGGTCGAGCTCGCGGATACGCGCGCCATGATCCGTTTTGAACCAGAGTGGAGCGATTTGGTCACGCGCTCCTTGGAGCCGAACGTCTTTTTCGATCCCGCCTTCGCCTTGCCCCTGTTGCAACACGACGGCTTCGCGCGGCCGCCGGTTTTTCTTCTGGCGTGGCAAGAGGACGGCACGGTGTCGCGGGGCCGGCTCGCCGGCCTGCTTCCCGTCATGCTGCCCCCGCGCGCGCGCCTGTTCGGGCCGGGATTCGTCCGGGGTTTTCAAAACAAGCAAATCGCGCTCGGCGCGCCCCTGCTCGACGAAACGTGTGGGATGGAAGCATTCGACGCCATGCTGACGGAGCTGAGCGCGCGGGACTCCGGCTTGAATGGGATGATTTTGAGCGAGATTCCCGCCGATGGTCCGTTCTTTACGGCATGGCGCGCATATTGCGCGGAAACGGGCCGCTCCATCGCGATTCTCGGCGAGCATCAGCGTGCCGTCCTATTTCGACGGCCGCGCGACCGCGCCGGGAATGTCATCTCGTTGCCGAAGGCAAAACGGCGCAAGGAGCTGCGACGCAAGGGGCGCCGGCTCGGGGAACTCGGCAAACTGAGCTACCGCAGCGCCGCGACGGTCGCCGAGGTCCGCGTCGCGGTCGAGCAGTTCCTGGCGCTCGAATCGAACGGGTGGAAGGGACGCCGGCAGACGTCGCTGCTCTCGAGTCCGAGTCTTGCGACATTTACCCGCACCATGACGCGACTCCTGGCGTATGAAGGCCGATGCCGGATCGATAGCCTCGAACTCGACGGCAAGCCGGTCGCCATGGGCATTCTCTTGACGGCTGGAAAGCGCGCCTTCTTCTGGAAGACGGCCTTCGACGAGAATTTCGCGCATTTGTCGCCTGGCGTGCAATTCGTGCACGCCTTGACGCAAGCACAGGCGGAAGGACGTCATGACATGACGGATTCCTGCGCCGTTCCGGATCATCCGATGATCGATCACATCTGGCCGGACAGGCTGGCCATGGGCGAATATATTATCGAGCTCTGCGTCTCTTCGAGTTCGCCGGGACGTTTCGCCGCCGCCATGCGGGCGGAGCTCGCCCGGCGCCGCCTCCGCCAGATGCTTCATAGCGGCGTCCACATGCTCCCGCGAAAAGCGGTTTTCGAAGCGCGGGTCGCCCTTGCCCGCTTGAATTTTTTGCGCCGCCGCGTTGTTCTGTTCCTCAAGAACAGGATCGCAAGGTCGTTTGATGGCGCTGGAAAGTCAGAGGGTTGACAAGTGGTTATGGTTCGTTCGGGTCGTGAAATCGCGTAGCCTGGCCGCGCGACTGGTCGCGGAAGGGCATGTTCGCTTGAATGGCAAGCGAATCGACGCGCCGGCGCGGCCCGTCGGGCGAGGCGATGTCTTGACCATCGCGCTCGAACGGCAGGTTCGCGTGTTGAAAGTCCTCGGATTCAGCGAAAGGCGGGGCCCTTTCGCGCAAATGAAACAGCTTTACGAGGACTTGAGCGACGGCTCTTAACGGCAATTCCGCAACCGGTCTTGCCATGCCGGGATGAAGCGACTAGCAAACCGTTCGGGAAAGCCGATGCGCCTTGCGGGGAGCTCCCGCATGGGCTTCGTCGCCGTGGGGCGCGGGGTCCGCTGCATGTGGAACGAATGGTTAGGGCTTGTGCCTGCCGGGAGCCGCCGTCGAGCGCGCGTTCCGCGCGGGCATAATGGCAGCCGGCGCGAAAGCCGGAGAGGATTTAACGATGACGTATGTGGTTATTGAAAACTGCATCAAGTGCAAATACACGGATTGCGTCGAGGTATGCCCCGTCGATTGTTTTTATGAAGGCGAGAACATGCTCGTCATTCATCCCGACGAGTGTATCGACTGCGGCGTTTGCGAGCCGGAGTGCCCGGCCCAAGCCATTAAACCGGATACCGCCAAGGGCCTGGATTCCTGGTTGAAGCTCAATCTCGATATGGCAAAGTCTTGGCCGAACATCACGAAAAAGCGAGATGCCTTGCCCGAAGCGAAGGAATTCGACGGCAAGCCGGGAAAGCTGGAAGCTTTCTTCACGGACAAGCCTGGCCAAGGTGATTAGGCCTCGTTCCGCGGGTCGCTCGCTCAATTCCAAAAATCCGCTCGCTTAGGACACGGCGCAAGCGTGTCGGAGCGGGTTTGCGTCGAAGTGTCGGGTTTTTTGCGACAGGCGATTAACTAGCTGCCCTGTCAAGGCGCGACCCGGCGGGTTTTCTTTGATTTTCGTACATTTCTATGATAGACAAACCGAATGAGGCGGCTGGTTCGCTGGCGGCCTGGGTTTTTGGCTGTTAACGTGTTCCGCTTTTGACCTGTCCGATGGGGATCATTGGTTCATGAGTCTTTGATCCCATACCACCGATCCATGACCCAGCGGGGTCATATCGCGCCTTGTATCCCGTGACCTTCCATTGAGAGAGACGCGCCGGCAAGGGCGTGGTTCGACGATATGTGATCGCCGGGATCTTAACTAATCGGCCCGTCTCCACAGCGGGCGCTTCAGGAGAATTCCGCCTCATGTCCGCTAAAACCAAAACCGAGCCGAATCGGAAAGCGTCGGAAAAGCGGGTTGATCAGTCTGTAAAGACCGGGGCAGCGCAAGCCAAGCCAAAAACCTCCACCGTTCTCAAGAAGACTGGCGGGGCGGCTGTCTTGCAACAATCCATCGACACACCGCGCGCTCACGAGAGCGAAAAAGGGGCTGCGTCCACGGTGCCCGTATCCGCGCCTCGCGATGCCGCGGAATCATTTGATACAGCCGCGACGAGCGGCGAGATCCTAGTTGGGAAAGGTAAGGTCGAGGTGCCGGATAAAAAACTCAAGAAGACCACGGGACTTAGTGCGGCTGTGACGGCGCCGGTTGACGCGGCGTCCGCTCCGCAGGCGGCTGCCGTCGTTCACGTCAAGTCGGAACCGATCGTGCCGGAGCAAGCCAAGCCTGTCGCGGTGAGGAGCGACGACAAGACCGCGCCGAAAGCCGCCGCCAAGCCGACGAGCAACCGTACGGGATTCAAGACATCCGAATATATCGTCTATCCCGCTCACGGCGTCGGTCAGATTACGGCGATCGAGGAGCAGGAGGTCGCGGGCTATAAACTCGAGCTTTTTGTCATCAGCTTCATCAAGGACAAGATGATTCTGAAGGTGCCGACCCCCAAGGTGGCGAGCGTGGGCATGCGCAAGCTTGCCGAAGCCCCCGTTGTCAAGCGCGCCCTAGATACGTTGACAGGTCGGGCCCGGGTCAAGCGGACGATGTGGTCGCGCCGCGCCCAAGAGTATGAGGCGAAGATCAATTCCGGTGATCTTGTCGCGATCGCGGAAGTCGTGCGCGATCTGTATCGCTCCGATGCGCAGCCCGAGCAATCCTATTCCGAGCGGCAGCTCTACGAAGCCGCCTTGGACCGGATCGCGCGCGAAATCGCCGTCGTGCAAAAGCTCACGGACCAGGAGGCGCTCAAGCTGATCGACGAGCAGCTTCAGAAAGGTCCGCGCCGCGTCAAGGCCGAGGAGGCCGATGCGGTCGAAGACGATACCGAAGAGGACACCGACGGAATCGTCGAAGCCGCTTGATCATGCGGCGGCCGCTTCTGCCCTGATTTCATGAAAGCCTCCGGCCTCGGCCGGGGGCTTTTTTCTGATCATTGCCGCGCGGCGGCGGGCGTGACTATTCGATGACGAGTTTGTAGCGCTGTCCGGGCTTCAGCGGTCCCGCGCTTTCGAGGCCATTGAGCAGTTCGAACGTTTCGAGAGGCTTGTCCGGTACGACCATGCGCGCCGAGATCGAGGCGGCGGTATCGCCCGGCTTGGCCGTGACGAGCCCGATGCGCAGGGGCCGGACGGTGCCCGCCTCGTCGGGATTGATCTTGCGGAAGGAATCGATCGACGACCGGAACTGCTTTTCATGGACGGGATCGAGCGCATGGGTCGCGAAGATCAAGCGATAGACCTCGTCATCGTTGAAGCGGATCACCGCGAGGCGGAAATTCCATTCGCCGGCCCGCGCCGTCGCGGTGATGGCCGGCATGCCGTTGACGTCGATCGTTTCGAGCGAACTCGACACCAGCCCCGCGATCCAGCCCGAGGCAATATAGGTCTCGAGCGGCTTGTCGCTCGACACGGCGACGCTGTCGAGGCGCAGAGCCTCGGCCCCGCCCTCCTTGACGCCGAGCACGGCTTGCGTCGAATTTTCCAAGACGAAGCCGTCGGGCGCGTTGAACGTGAACCCAAGCCGCGGCTGGGTGAATCTGCGGCCCCGAATCGTTCCCTCGGAGGGGTCGTCGCCAAACATCATCGTATCGATCGCGGACAAATAGGCCTCGCGGTCGCTGTTGCCGGTGTCGGGCGCGGCGAGACCGCGCGCCACTTTGACCGCTTGCTCGACGCGTTCGGGCGTCGAGGGATGGGTCGCGAGAATATCCGGCCGGTCGGAACTGGCGTTCTGTCCGATCAGCGAGGCGCGCAAGGCGCTGGAACGGCCGAGCGAAGCCAGAAACCGGCTCGCGCCATAAGGATCGTATCCCGCGCGAAAAATCGTCTTGATGCCGGTCTCGTCCGCCTCGAGTTCCTGTTGGCGCGAAAAGCCCGCGATCGACAGTTTCGCCGTCGCTTCGACCTCTTCGCTGCGCTGGCGGTTTTGGATGACCAAGGCCGCCTTGCTGATCACGGCCGCGCGCTTTTCCTGCTCGGCGCGGGCCAGCGCATGACGCTTGGTCACATGGGCGATTTCATGGGCCATCACCGCCGCGACCTCGGAGCCGTCATTGGCCAGAGCCAAGAGCCCGCGCGTCACGAACAGGTCGCCGGAGGGCAGGGCGAAGGCATTCACGATCGGCGAATTCAGAATCGTGATCTTGTAGGTGCGATTTTCGTCGTCGATCACGCTCGCGAATTTGGCGAGAATGCCGTCGAGATAACGTTCGGCCGCCGGGTCCTTATATTCGCCGCCGAACAGGGCGACCATGCGCTTGTGCTCGGAGGAGGAATTGCTTTCGACGAGTACGCGCGGCGCGGCGGCCGGCGCCTCGATCGGCACCGCGCGGTCGCCCTGCATGTCCATCGAGGCGCAGCCGGCAAGAAGCAAGGCTACGAGCGCGGGCGCCACGACCACGAGCGTCAGCCGCGCGTTGCGAGCGCTTTGCCTTTGTCCTCGCGGCGAATGCGGCACCATGGATCCTCGCGTCACTTCGATCCGGCGGCGAGCGCCGGTGCGGTCACGGACCCGACCACGTCGAGATCGTCGGCGCTCGAAACCTCGATCTCTGGCCCAAAGCGCAAGTCGAGGAGTCCGCGAATTCGCAAGAGTTGACCGGTGAGAGATGTCACGTGCACGCCATGGGCCTCGAGGATTTTGATCGTCCGGGGCAAGAGTGTGGCGGATAAAAGCTGACCGCCGCGTGAACCGTTTCGCTCGCCGGCAAAAATCAGTTGGCTGCGATAGGGACCCGATTTCACCGATGCCACGCGCCCCTCCGCCACGACCAGCGTGCCGGCCCTCTCGGCAAATCCCGCGAGGTCGCTGGCGGTCAGCACGGCATAATACGGATCGGCCCAGAGACCAAGTTTTTGTGCGCGGGACGCGTCCTCGGCCGCGGTTAAAATGCCGCGGCAGGCGTGGGCGGCGGGCTCCGAGAGATAGCGCCCGAGGCCTCGGGAAATCGCCGCCGCCGCCACGCCGCCGGGCTGGTCGCCGTCCGTAAAGGCGAGCACCGCGAGCCGGCCCCAGCGGTCCGGCGCGCTGGAGAGCTTGGTGATGGCGAGCGGACGACCGGCGAGCAACTGGCTCAACGCGTCGCGAGCCTGATCCTCGCGATCAGGCGTCGACGGCGTCGACGCGGCTGGATCGAGCCCCGCGAGCCGCAGCAGGCGCCCATCCGTCAGCCGCAATTCGAGCCGAGATTCGACGCCCGCGAGTTCGACGTTCTCGCCGCCCGCCGAAGGACACCCTTGGTCGGATGCCGCCAGCGCGCGCGCCGGACCAAGGCAGACGAGCGCCACCAGGGAAGCCAGTGCGCATCCCACCTTCGCGATTGGCCCCGTCCGCCGCATAATCCCGTCCGCCATGTCCCGCCATCTGGCCCATCCGCGAGACCCATGATATAGGCATTCAACGCGGGCGGCACAGCGAAGGTTTCGTTAAAAATCGTCCGTGCCGCGCGGTCCCGGTAGCTCAGCAGGATAGAGCAACGGTTTCCTAAACCGTAGGTCAGGGGTTCGAATCCCTTCCGGGACGCCAATTCTCTTAGCAATTATAACGCTATTTTGTGGTCAGCTGATAAATCCGAAAAGTCGCCCCGGATTCCGGGCCCATTCCGGGCCCAACCGCGACCGTGTGGTGTTGGGATGGTCGAGGAACGCGGTATGAGGCCGAGAAGCTACCCAGGGGCTTCACGCGCGGACCCTTTGGTTCTCTGAGGGTCCAGATCAGGATCGCCGGGCACACCGAACGACGCACATTTCAGCTGCTGTTGAAACCTCCGACGAGCGTCGACGTCAGCTCGTAGAGGCGGAAGCCTGGGCCACCGAGATCCGCCGTAAGTTGGTAGGCGGATCGCAGGTGTCCCACAGGGAGGCAGAGCAGACGACATTGGCTGTGGCTCTCAGGCGGCTCGAAGATGACGGCCTTTTTGGAGATGTCGCCAACACCGAAAAAGAGCGGTCACGCATCGCGGTTTTGCTCGCTGACCCAATTGCCAAGAAGAGGCTCGCGCAACTTGGCAAGACCGACGTGGTCGCGCTACGCGATAGGCTTGTCCGGGCTGGTTGGGAGCGGAATGTCGAACGCGCCGCTTGCCGGATCGAGAAGATGGCCAAAACCAGCGCGGACAAGGCACGCGTGACCGAGATCAGGTCGTTACCATGTCTTCGCGAGCGACTCGAAGAAGCCCGGAGCCTTGCGGAATGGCCCCCTTTGCCGAACTACCGGAGGCCTTCAGACGCCTGCAATACCATCTTCTGAAGCGCCCCGGCGGCGACAGGGAGATGGCCGAAATCCTGGCCCTGGTGCTTCAACACGACGAACAGGCCGTCCTGCGCGCCGTCGAGATGGCCTTGTCTTCTGACGTTCCCACCAAGACCCATGTCCTCAACCTCCGGCACAGGCTGGTGGACGGCAAACCGCCGGCGGCTCCTCCCGTGGCCGCCCGCAAGCCTTGGTCCTGAACAAGGAACCCCGAGCCGATGTCGAACGCTACGACGCTCCGCGCGGCGGAGCCCCTACGTGGGAGGCTCGTCATGCGTCATGATCCCGCCAACGCCACCATCGTGATCATGCCGCGTAGTCTGAAGATGTACGGCATGGCCTTAACAGGACCGGCCTTACGAAGTTAGGGCTAGAGCCAGTGCTGGCTTGGGGCACACCTGGCTAAGGTCCATGGCCAGGGGCGGCTCGAGGCGGCCTGCCAGCGTGGCGAACGGATCAAGGCCCGGTCGGTCGGATCAATCCGCTCGATTCTCGAGACGGTCTCGAACGCACCTGCCTCAAGCCCAAGCCCAAGCCCCTGTGTCACCACAACATCCGCGGATGGCCCACCTCCATTAGAATTCGTCATCAAGCGACTATGATATTGGTTCATCCCGCCCACGAACGGCTGATCGCCTTGAGGCTTTCCGGCATGGCCAGGGCCTTCCAGGAACAGCGGCCGCGATCCCTTGCGCGCCCCAGCGGCGCTGCCTCAAAGCCGCACAATATCCGCCGCCACCCGGTCGACGTCCGCCATGCGGAGACCCGCGATATTGATACGACCGCAAAGCGACATGTAGATCCCGTGATTGGATCGCGCGGTCATGATCTGTGCTTCGTCGAGCGGAAGAATCGAAAACAGGCCTTCTTGATCCGACATGGCCGCCAATGCCGGCCACCGGACGGCGAGCCGCGACGCGAGCATCGAGCGGATCAAGGCGATGCGAA
>JARLIW010000304.1 GCA_031291515.1 Beijerinckiaceae bacterium
CGAATTCGCCGTCGTCCACTTGTTTCGTCATGCGTTGGACCGCGCGCCACTATCTCTGTGCCCAAAATCCGGCGCGAGCGGACGGCCTCGTCGATACTGGCCTCTATTCTGCTTTGGAGGCGTCAAGGCTCGATCGCCGGATCTGGTCTCGCGGGCCGTTAAGCGCGAGCTTTTCAATATATTCATCAACCGAAATGGGGCCGTTCATGATTGAACTCACAACAGCCGATGGGCACACGTTTTCGGCCTATCGTTCGGACCCGACGGAGCCGCCAAAAGGCGCCGTTATTGTTCTGCAAGAATACTATGGCGTCACGGAACAGATCAAAGCGGTCGCGGATGAGTTTGCACGGAACGGCTACGTCGCGGTCGCGCCCGCGCTGTTCGATCGCGTGAAGCCGAATGCGACGCTTGGCTATGACGAAGACGGTATCGTTGAGGGGCTTGACCTCGCCGGGCATGTTGGAATGGCGGGCGCGCTCGCGGAAATCGAGGCGACCGCCGAATCGCTGAAGAGCGCCGGAAAGATTGTCGTTGTCGGCTATTGCTGGGGGGCCGATCTCGCCTACGCCGCCGCCAACAATGTCCCCGGACTTGCTTGTGCCGTCGGATATTATGGCTCCAGTGTCGCCGACGGTCTCAGTGAAAAGCGGAAAATTCCGACCCTCCTTCACTTCGGAGAGAGCGATCCGATGATCCCGGCCGAGAGCGTCACGCACTTTCGCGCGACCCATCCCGAAGTGAGCGCCTTTTGCTACGCCGCTGGCCACGGGTTCGCGTTCGAAGGGCGCACCGGCTACGATTCTGGCGCGGCCCACAAAGCCGCGGAGCGTACGATGTCCTGGATATCGCAATATGTGGAGGGGCAGCCCCCCATTGCGCTCAAAAACGCTGGAGCCTACGCGCAGCAAAAGGTGGATAAGAAAAAGAAGAAGGTTGACGACGATATGGGGCCGCCGCTCGACTAGTCGCGGAAACCGCGTCTGGGTTCGGCGTCCCCAACGTTTCTTCGCGAGACGGTCATGAGCGTGATCAAGCTTGAATCGGGCAAAAAGAACCGGCAAACCGTTCGCCGCTTCCGGCAACTCCTCGGCTTGGAGGCGCTTCACGAAGCGAATATCCGATCGAATCCGGTCCCCTATATCGAACGTGCGAGCGAACGCATTTTTCACCTTCAACGCGCCTTGTTCGAAGCCGCCGAGGCTTCGAAATCGTCATTTGGAAGCAAAACGCCCCCGAAAATGATCGAGGTCGACGAGCTGGAATACCGGCGACTTCTTCGGTGCCGCGCGATCGTTGAAAAGGCCCTCGATGAATGCCGCGCGGATTCCGACGATCCGTAGGCGCGAGCGGATCGGATATCTATCCCTGTGTCGCGCGACGCCAGGAGCTCGGGAGCGGCAAGGCTTTTGCTAATCTGCCGACGCCACATCCGCCCAGGATGCTCCGAATTCGAGTCAAAGAAGGTTTGCATGTCCACGTCCGCTGGTTTCTTCGTCGATTGGGATGGCAACGCACGCAGCACGGCCGACATCGGCGGGGGCTATCTCTGCGAGGTCGATCACGCGGCCCGTTACGTCGCAATCACGACCAAGAACGGAGCGCTTGTTCACGAGGGAACATTCTTCAAGAACCTCGGCGATATTGAAAAGGCCGGGATCAACGCTCCACTTGTTCCCGGTTCCCACCCTTGGGGTCGGCCGGAGGATGGGTTCTAATTCCGCGCGGCCGCGAGGTAACGCCATCATGCTTCCGACGACCATTCTGATTGATCAGCGCCCGCGCTGTATCGTCCGCCCCACCGATATGAAAGACCTTCAGAGATTTTTACGGAACGCAAAGCATTATTTGCTCGCTGACAGTGGAAGCGCGGAGATTAGCTTCCGTGAAGCCAATGAGCTCGAACGCGCGAAATGGCTGGATGCGTTGACCCTCCACCGGACATGGGGTGGTGGCGACGACGACTTCTTCGGTCTGCCGCTGTGACGACGTCGTATCCGCCGCTAATTTTGATGTCCTTTTGCGTCATGCGGATTACCCGGTTGATTGCGCATCCAATCCGCGAGCTTGACCAGGGCACCGTAGATTTCCGACCGGGCTTCGGGATCGGCGATTTCCTGATCGAGTGCCGCTCGCATGCACAATAGCCAACTGTCCCGCTCCGCGATGTCGATCGAAAATCGAACATGGCGTTGGCGCAGGCGTGGATGGCCCTTTTCCGGGGAGTAGAGCTTGGGCCCACCCATCCATTCGCTGAAGTAATGTTTGAGGGTCTCCTTCGTGGGTCCGAGGTCGCGCGCGTGCATCGCGCGGATGCGCCGCGCCTCGGGCATTGCGTCCATTTGAGCGTAAAACGTTTCGACCAAACGATCGATGGCGGATTCTCCACCGGCGCGCTGAAACAAGGTGGTCATGTTGTGCAACTTTCGGAGACGAACTCAAAATATCGCGGGCCAAAGCCGCTATGGGTTGAGAGGGCCGGCATGGCGCGATATGCCGTTGTAGAACAATTGTAGCGCCAGCGGAAACATTCCGGCTTGCATTTCGGTCTGATCCGCGACGTGGCAAAGCCGACACGACAAAGTGCGTATTGGCGGACCCACACGCCTGCCGTCCAAGTTCTATTCCGCCATCGATGGTGACAGCACGACCTCCGATGGCGCCCCGGGACCTTGCCCTCTTATAAAATCGACCTCGCCAACGAGCGATAGGCCACCGTCGGTTTCAATCAACACGACCGCTTCCCCCGGCATGTCTCGAAGCCGCTCCAAAAGTTGCGATACGGTCATTCTGGCAGCTCCCGCCCCCTGTTGTCCTATTGGCGCCATCGGCCTCGTCTGGCTTGTCGCAATTGCCGCATCGATTTGGCGCGGACGTCATCAACCCGGATGAATCATGATTTCCATCGTGTCGTCCCAATCGTCCCAATCATCGAAAGGGTTTGGTATACCACTCTCTTCATCGAGTAATATGCCGCAGAGACATACGTCGCCGTCGATGACGATCAGCGCGACGGGCTCCAGGCTCTGATTTTCGCACGGACCGCTGATGCAAAGGCCGGTCGTGATCTCAAAACGCGAACCGTGACGTCCGCACTGGAGAAACTCTCGATCCGCGCTGAGAAATTCGCCGGAACCAAAATTCAGCCAAACTCCTTCGTGCGGACAGGTGTTCACATAACCCACGAATCCGTCCGCGCTTGTATGGACCACAAAGATTCGGAACGGGCGCCCTTGGCCGTCTTCATCGCGGCGACATAGGTCGAAAGCCTTGGCGTGGCCCTGTTCGATATGGCCCGTCGCGCAGATTGCGAATACGGGTATGTCCGCGGATGCCGCTCTTTTGTCGCCGCTCATGCGAGTTCTTTATCGGGTATGGTGCCTTGGGGTGAAGCAAATATTGCATAGAGGGATCAGCATAAAACATGCCGTATGGTGGCGAGGCCGTCATCCGTGGCAAACGCGAGAGCGCGAGAGATTAACCGATGTCGATGATGACGTTCTATATGACGCCGGGCTCGTGTTCGACCGGCATTCATATCCTTCTCGAGGAACTTGATGAGACCTTTGCGGTCACGGTCGTCAATTTGCCGTCGCGTGACCACTTCAAACCCGATTTCGTCGCGATGAATCCGAAGTCGACGATCCCGGTTCTCGTCTGTCGCGACGGCCAAATTCTCACGGAAGTGCCGGCCATCGCCTTTTGGCTCGCGCGCATGCACCCTCGGGCGCGCTTGTGGCCGGAAGCGATCGAGCTTGAAACACGAGCAATCGAGATGATGGCCTATGTTACGGGAACCATTCATGGCCAAGGGTTCGCGCGCATCTTCACAGCCGCGACCTTTACAGATCACGAACCGGCGCTGGGCGATGTGATCGCGACCGGACGCCAGATCGTTGAAAAAGGGTTCGCGGTCCTCGACCGGGCGCTCGCCGAGGATGGATATGCTCTCGGACCTTTTTCCGTGGTCGATCCGGTTCTTTTTTATGTCGAGTTTTGGGCGGATAAACTTAAGATGACGTTGCCGCGAAGAGTCGCGTCTCACTATCGCCTCATGCTGGCACGGCCCGCCGTTCAAAGAGTGCTGCGCGAGGAAGGATATAATCCCGCGGCGCTAGGCCTTGAGATATAGTGTCAATGCTGTCGCGGATTGTTATCGTACGGCGCATCACGCCGCGGATGTTCTGCCGTGAATAGGATCGTATCAATCATGACCGAAATGCTTATCGTTGAAGATGGGAATCAGGACGATCTTTCACGCAAGGCCGGCTGTTATCTCTACGTGGATACGGAACTCTGGCTTGACGGCGGTCTGATTCATCGCGCCGACGGGCCGGCCATCATTTTCCCCGATGGCGCGACCCGCTGGTATTCGGGGGGTAAAGAGGTGACGCGCGAGGTCACCACGTTCTTTATCGAGCAGAGATGGCCGGTTTTAATGGGCCTTGATACCGCGGAAAAGCGCGCGCTTTTCCGCGCTTGGTTTCAGTCGCGAGACAATGGCGCCACGTCTTAAATCGCACGGCATCCGGTTCCTCGAGCCTGGTCTCGAGGAACTTTCACGGTGATTTGCCGTCCAACCGGCACCGGGGCCGCCCTTGGGACCGCGGATCAGGCCGCCGATTGGATTTTGAATTCCTCGATTTCCGCGCGGGGAATCCGGAATAATCCGCGCCCGCCGGCGTAGGCTTGATAGTGAGCTCCCGCCCTCTCGCTCAAGCTATTGAACCATTGTTGCGGGTTCAACGACGAGGGACGTTCGCCGATCTCGACGACGGATCCATTCGGCGCAAACCGGACATGGACCAAAACGGTTTCAGGTGTCATCGACTTTTTCCCTGCTGTCAGAGGCCTGAGCCGAAGCCTAGGAGTTCGACCTTGATGTCCATGGTCCCAAGCACTTTGGCTTGACAGGCAAGCCGCGATTTCGATCCGATGCCGACGATCGTGTCCAGGCGTTCGTTTTCCTCGCGCGCGATTTTCGATACGCCTTTGCGGCCATCTTGAATGTAGATGTGACATGTTCCGCACGCCGCCTTACCTTCGCATTTATGCGTCAGATTTTCGTCCGCGGCGAGGATGGCGGCGAGAAGCGTGGTGCCCTCGGCGGCTTCGATCGTCTTCCCCGATGGCATGATTGTTACCAGTGACATGTTACCTTCTCCTGCTTTTTCTGCCGCCATATGCGGCGGACCTGTAAACTAATAGATGGCCGAACCGGCCCCTATATTGATCGACGCATCCTTCATGGTCGAAACAATGAACTCGATCTGATCCACGCTCAGATGGGCATGGAATGGCAGAGCGACCGCGCGGTCGGCGACTTTCTCGGTTACGAAGAAGTCGCCTTTCCTGTATCCCGCATCGAAATAATGCCGCTGGAGATGAAGCGGATTGCAGTAAGCGGCGGCTTCGACTTGTTCCACATGCAAATCCTCGACGATGGCGTCGCGGCTCGATTTCGAGAACCGGGTTCCGAGATGGACGACGTAGAGAAACCAATGAACTTCGGTCACGTCGGGTGCGAGATAGGGGTCCTTGATCCCTTCGAACGACTGGATAAATCTGTAATAGAGATGTTCCGTTAGTTTGCGTCGCTCGAGGATCTCGTCGAGGCGTTTGAGTTGCGCGAGACCGAGGGCGGCGGTGATATCGCTCATGTCTGCTTGGAATGGCGCCGATGCGGTCACGACAACCGAGGACCGTTCATTCAACCGCCGGGACCGGAGACGGCGTATCGACATGGCAAGGTCGACGTTGTCCGTGACGACCATGCCGCCCTCGCCGCATGTTAGCGGCGACGGTTGAGAGAAATCGAAGATGGCGACGTCGCCAAATGTTCCGACGACTTTGTCCTTGTATTTGGACCCAATGGCCTCGGTAGAATCTTCAATGAGGATGAGCCCGTGCTTGTCCGCCAAATCGCGAAGTTCAGCCCAAGGCGCGGGATGCCCGTTGGTGTTGGCGGCGATGATCGCGCGGGTTTTCGCGGTGATCCGCGCTTCCACCTTATTGGGCGCGATCGTCCCCGCCCAATAGTCGATATCCGCAAAGACCGGCTTGGCGCCGACGAGGCTGACGGCATGCGCGGTCTCGCGGAACGAATAGGGCGGCGCGATGACCTCGTCGCCTGGTCCAATCCCGTATGCGGTCAAAGCGATAAAAAGGCCGAGCGTTCCGCTGGGAACGGCAATGGCGTAGCGGCGTCCGAGCTTTTCCGCGAAAGCGGTCTCGAACGCGTCGACGACGGACCCGTGTGATAAACGAGGCGATCGCAAGACAGCATCGACAGCGTCGAGCTCGACGTCGGTAATGTCAGGGTCTGAGAGCGGAATGAATGTCGCGTCGGCATCTTCCGGAAGCTCTTCGGCGGGGACGCTCGATGAAACTAGCGCGGCTTCCGTCATGTCATGCCCTCCTTGCGCGCGAGAATAATTCCGGTTGCACCCGTGATATCTGGGACGATCCGTACACAATGGTCCGAACTGTCGATTAGGTGGAGATCAAATTGTCGGTAAGTCCGGAAGGGCGCCTCCGTCATGTCGGAGGCGTCACAACGCGTCAAGGTCAGCGTGGGAAATTGCGCGCGCAAGGCCGCGAAAGCCGTCGCGCCCGCGTCCGGGGCGTTTAGGACATCATCTATCGCGCTCAGATCGTTGATGCTCAAGATCATTAAACGTATCCCATAATTAGCTTTCGGCAAAAGAATCGTTTGAGTTACTGCCAGATCTTCCGCTCTGGATCGATGTTCAGATGATCCAAAAGTTCAGCTAAACGTGAATGGCGGCTGTAGAGCTCCCAATTCCCCGCGTGATGGTCTTTCCGGTAAAGGCTCCAGGTTCGATCGCTGTCATCGTATTCTATCAACGCGACATCGATAACGCCGCCATCCGCATCGATATTTCGCGAGCAGCAGGGGCTTTCAATTCTATAGCCAGTCGCCTCCGGCAGTACACGAGGTGAAACGTAGCGGTATCTTGCTCGCCTCCCCAAGGCGCGTTCGATCCTTTTTCGGTCCAAGTCATTGGGGTGACCAGATCGCCTTGGTCCAAGATCCGATGAACTCACTGGCATCGCCGGAAAACTCCCTAGACGGGTTGAATTTCATCCTCCAAGCATCCCACGACGAGCTTTTGTGAGAATTCGACAAGATAGATCACCATATTGGCTTCGGTATGGGTTCCAACTTGGACGATCTCGCCCTTGTCGCCCGCGCTGACTAGGAGGGCGTCTGGAATCGAATCCGGATATGTTCCGTCGTTGTGGAGATTGACGAGCGCTTCGACGCTCTGCCCCCATTGATACTTCGGTATTTTAGGCTCAAGCACGGCGCAACTCCGAAGGTAAGGGTAAGTCTTCTTCCTCGTCTCGTTCCATGACCGCGTCGAGTTCCTTGCGCTTCATGCCAACCCTGTTCCCGCTCTCCAGGAATTCGACGCCGTAGATATAGAACTGCTGGAGGAACGTGCCGATACTGACGACGTATCCTTCCTCGCCCTTTTTAGCCAAAACGTCCCCGATTTCCTTGCCGGCGTATGTTCCGTCATTCCGGATCGTCCGTTTGGCCTTCACCTTTTCGCCGTAGCTGAAGCGGGGTGGCTGGGAGATCTCGACAACGTCGCTATCGCGTACAATATTACTCATATCGCACCCTCCTTCATTTCGGTTCGATGGCTGGAGAGACGTGACTCCGCCATTTCCCGGACGAGAATGTCGCTATCCAATAACATGGCATTCAATTCCGTGACGGGCAGCCGACTGGCGACCTCAAACCGAACGCGCCAGTCCTTATCGTATTTCAACGATGTCAGGAGATCGGGCGCGAGCCGTTTGGCGGCCTCGAACCTAATCTCGGGTTCAGCGTCGCGCGCCATCCGCGGCAACCAATCCGCCGGCGCTCGACGGACGACGACGCGCCGCACCTCAACCTCTTCGTCATCGATGAACTGGCGAAGGAGCGAGGGGGCCACCCGGCGCGCGATCACGAGTCGGACGTAATAGTCGGAATCATTCATCATTGGAATCAAGTCCACCTCATCCAGAAGATCCGCGACCCGGATTCGGACTTCTCGGTTCGGGTCGGCACGAAGCCGAAGACTATGTTTTTTCGGAAGACGGCGGGCGGCATTCCACCGCACCGCTTCCTCCGGATCGTCGAGAAGTGGGACCAGCAAGAACTGATTGGCATGTTTTACCGCAATGGCCCGGACCTCGAAATGCGGGTGCCGGATGTAAGAATCCGCGAGTTCTGGATTCCAATTAAAGAAGCGGTCGATCCGCCGCGCATAGCGGTCGTGGACGCAGGCATGCTTGAGGCGGCAAAGTCCCCCGGCAAGCCTATCCTCGTGAGCGCAGCCGCCACAGCTGACCTGTTTGCCTTGCCAGTCCAGGGCTTCGTCGATGTCAGTCATGATCGTCTTGCCCCGTTCGTTGCAAAACCTCGAGAAGAACTTTGGCTCCGATCTTGTCCGACGGATCGAGTTCGAGGAGTTTCAAGACGGCCAGGAGCCCTTCCTCCAAATTGCCGAGGCGCATCTGCAAGTAAGCGTAGGCTTTGAGCGTGAAGAGGTAAAATCTGGGAAGCGCCTTTTCGAAGTCGCCAAAATGCGCGTCTCGTGGGGAGACGAGGCGCCAGTCCGCGGAAAGCTCACAGTCGGCCGCCGCCTTGAGAAGACAGGCCCTTGCAACGTCCAAAGCCTCGGCGAGACGCCCCTTGTAAAAGTAGAAGCGATAGAGCCCGATCAAGACGGCGGCATGCCCCGGCGCAATGGCTTGGGCCTCGAGAAGGTGCTTTTCCGCGATATCGTCGAGATGATAGTAGGTGCTTGCCTTTTGCAACAGCTCCTCGGCCTCGATCGGCAGACCGGCTCCAAGAAGAGCGCCCGCCAACAGCGGATCTTCCGGGAGTGTCGTCCGTCGATGATCTTGACCGAGCGAGCTGTTCATTTTGTTCGAATCCGAATTACTGGAGTGTGTCGAGGCCGTGCGACCCGCAAGCTTTTTGCTTTGGATCGTGGAAGACCAAACCGGTCTGAGAGGCTGTATCCGCGAAGTCGATGGTGACGCCCTCGAGGAGAATTCGGGTCTCCGCATTGAGAAAGAGCTTGACGCCGTTCCTCTCGATCACGGACTCGCCGGGCGCGGGTTGGTTTTTGACGCTGATGTTCGCGGCAAGTCCCGAACACCCGCCCGGCGTGACGGAGAGGCGGAATCCGCTTCCTTGGGCTCCATCGGCGCGAATCATGAGGCGAATGAACCGTTCCGCCGCTGGTGTGATCTCAAAGCTCATCGTCGTGTTCCTAGGCCCGAGGTTGGTAGCGCGGATAAGACGTGTCGATCACGCAGGTATCGTCGACAGGGCAGACCGCGGCACATTGGGGAGAGTCGAAGTGACCGATGCATTCGGTGCACTTCTTGGGGTTGATGATGAAGGTTCCGCCCTTTTCGTAGATCGCGACATTCGGGCATTCCGCCTCGCAGGCTGAGCAGCTCGTGCATTGCGAGGCAACGATCTTTAAGGTCATGTTTCGGCTCCTATGCTTGACTACCGGTCGCCTGACCAACCGGTAAGGTTATGTGGCGAGTCTTGTTTCTTGAATGTCCCCGCCGGACGAGGACGGATGAAAGGTTCAGGCCGCGGCGATGAGCGCGCCCTGGCGGATCTCGGCGTCGCCGCGTTCGATATGCTGTAGCTCGCCGCTGTTCACTTTATCGAGGTAGGTTTTGAACCAAGCGATCGCGGATTTCTCAATGAACTCATGCGCGAATTGGTCGACGGGCTCGATCCCGGCCTTGATGAGATCGGCTTTCGGACAGCCGCCGATCTTGGCGACGAACACGGCATGGCAATCGTTGATCGCGCGGATGATGGTATCGAGTCCTTCGTCCTCGCCGTAGCCCCCCTGGCAGTACAGATCGACACGACGATGACCGACGAATTTTGCGCCGCTCGTGGAAAGCTCGTAGACTTGGAACTCCTTGGCATGGCCAAAGTGTTCGTTGATCAAACCCGAGCCTTTGGTGGCGACAGCGATGAGCAACTTGATATTGCTCATCTCTCCGGCCAGGGTCGTGAGTTCTTCTTCCTTAGCCGCGACCTTGGCGACGCGCTCGATCTCGACCTTGGCCTGATACGCCTTGCGGGAATCGAGGTCGTAATCGACTTCCATCGCCATGATCTTGTCGGTCGTGAATTCGGCGCTGCGATCCTCGCCGAGCAGACCGACGGCATCGGCGCGGCATTGCCGGCAGTGCCGCATCATGTTCATTTCGCCTTCGCAGCTGTCCTGAAGCGCCTTGAGCTCTTGCGCCGTCGGGCCCCGCTGGCCGGTTAGGCCGAAGACGGTTCCATGCTCGGGCGCGGAGATCAGAGGCATGATGTTGTGAAGGAAGGCGCCGCGCGATTTCACGGCCTTGTTGACTTCGACGAGATGCTTGTCGTTGACCCCAGGGATCATGACCGAATTGATCTTCGCGAGAATGCCGCGTTCCGTCAGCATTTCGAGACCGAGCAATTGTCGGTCGGTCAACAGTTTCGCCGCCTCGACGCCGGTATATCGCTTGTGCTTCCAGAACACCCAGGGGTAGATTTTCGCGCCGATTTCGGGATCGACCATGTTGATGGTGATCGTCACGTGATCGACGTTGAAGGCCGCGATCGTGTCGACGTGATCAGGAAGCGCGAGCCCATTGGTCGAGAGACATAGTTTGATGTCGGGCGCTGTCTTAGCGATGAGTTCGAATGTCTTGAACGTCTTTTCGGGATTGGCGAGCGGATCGCCGGGGCCGGCGACGCCGAGCACGGTCATCTGCGGGATCGTCGAGGCAACGGCGAGGACTTTCTTTGCCGCTTGTTCGGGTGTCAGCTTTTCGCTCACCACGCCAGGCCGCGACTCGTTCGCGCAATCGTATTTTCTGTTGCAATAGTTACATTGTATGTTGCAAGCGGGCGCGACGGCGACATGCATGCGCGCGTAATGATGATGGGCTTCCTCGCTATAGCAGGGATGGTTCTTGACCTTTTCCCAAATTTCAGTCGGAAGATCGCCCTGTCCGGCGGCGGAGCCGCAACTCGCCTTGCCGCTGCCTCCCGACGTGCCGCAGCCTTTGTGCTCGGCAACTTCCTGCATGACGGCTTCGACATTGATATTGGCGCCGGCGCTTTGCTGTTCGTGATGTGTGGACGCGTCCATATCCGCTCCTCGCTCTAATGTAATCGCCGATATTTAACTTGAGAATTACGAGGCTCTCTCAGCAACGGCCGTGCCATCCCTGAATTTGGAGGAAAAGTGCATGAAACCAGTGTTTTATCTCGTCCACGCCGGCCTGTCGGGATGTTGACAGACGGTTGGAACAATGGCGGTCTTGTTGGAAAGTCGACACGTGCCAAATTAGTATGTCAAAAAACAAATAGCCCGCATTGTCTGTCGAGACGATGCGGGCCATATTGCCGAAGAGAAACGGATCGCGTTATGCGACGGATAAGAGGATTTCGACCGCGCGTTCGACCGGAATCCCGATCGGGGTATAGCCCTGGGCGTGGAAGAACTTTAGTTCGTTCTTCGTGGATTGGCCCGGTTCGACAATCACATAATGGGTGTCGGACGATCTCTTTGCGATCTGACGCGCATAGGTCCGCAGCATCTGATCATGGAATCGACAACCGATGAAGAGAAACGAGCGGTTCGTCCGCCGGTCCTTTACGAGGTCCGGGATCGGGGTCTGGATATCGATTTCGGTCAGCACTTCGACATAGTCGGCGTCGGAAATCAGAAAATTCTTGGCCGGCGCGACACAGCCGTGAGGTTTGTAAAGCAGCGTCTTCCATGCTTGCGCCGCCACGCGGTCCGTTTCGGATCCGTCGGCGTCATAGAATCGGTACCACCGGTCCTCGCCAATTCCCGCCCGCGTAATGCCTTGAACCTCACCCCAATTTGTTCCAGGGCGGAGAGCATCGCGCATGGCCCCATCGTACCAAGTATCGACAATCATCGGAAGTCCGAGCGAGGCAAGTCGGCTATGAAGCGCGGATGGCTTCACCGGTGTTGCAAACGCCTCCGCCATCAACGTGGAGACCGTGGACCGATGTCGCGTGCTTTCGATATGCTGCGCGGCGGCCCAGACGTTCCCCTTGGCCCGGCGTGGCAAGGCCACTTTACGGCCGAAAAAATCGGCGAGGGCTTCGGGGGTCATCGGCACGTCCGGCGCGGAAGCGGCGGAAAGACCGGGACCCAGATAAGGAACGATGGAACCAGTTTGAAGAAGCCCCGCGATTTTGACGAGGACGGCCTCCGCATCCGTCGACTTGACAATATCGGGCGGTAGCAGCGGTGCGTTCATGTGCTTACTCCTCTTCGCCGCGTTTGCGCGCGTTTACGGTTATGGGTAATCGCGTGCCCTCGGGCATCTCCGGGAGCTCGAGGACCCATCCGTTTGCGATGCGAATCCAGCCGCCCCAAAGCGTCTCGTGTTCGGTCTCGACGATAGGCTCCTCGAGGTCCTTTTTGGGGACATAGATCGAGAGGCCGGTTTCGGGCGAACGGCGGAGCATAATTTTCATTTCAAGATGTCTCTCAGGCTTGACCAATCGAGTTGCGCGCCAGCGGCGCCAATCTCATGAGAAGGTTCACGTGTCGTTCCGAGAAGGCCGTGAGACGGTCGCTCGCCAGACCACGGATGACGACTTCGTCATCGTCGAGAAACGGCGCCAAATTGGATTCCGCGATGCGTTCGACGACAGCAAAGCGGACGCGGGGGTCGGCATCGGCCGCGAGACGCAAAAGATCGCGCTCCGGCAGACGATAGGCCACTTCCATTCGGACGAGCGGATCACTGTCGTCGATCAGTTCGTTGAGATTTTCAGAGCGAAGATGCCGCACGGCCCAACGCCGCGCCGCGGGACTGGAATTCGATGCGAAATGGGCCATGTCTCTTGTCCTAAATCGGAGCGCGGTTGAAACTGGATGGGTCGAAGGATCGTGGTCCAAAGCTCCGGGCCGGATCAGCGCTTGAGTGGGGCTGCGCCAGTGTTTCCCGTTCGAGGCGGTTCGAGGTGCGACCTGGAATGAAACCGGATATACGAAACGGCGCCGCCAGCGTTTGCTTTTTACGGCAAGCGTCAAGCAGGAACGCAGGTATTTGGAACAGGGCAAACCTCGGCGCATTTCGGTGTCTCGAAGCTGCCTTCACATTCCGTGCATTTTTTAGGGTTGATGACAAACGTATCCCCCTTCATCGATATGGCGGCGTTGGGGCATTCAAACTCGCAAACGCTGCAAGTCGTGCATTGGGAAGCCACGATTTTATAGGCCACGAGCTGTCTCCTCGTTGAATGGCGGACGTGCGTCCATCATGCGATCTTCCGCGCGCGAAATTGATCGAATTAATCGCCAGCCCCTAGTCCTTCGCAAGCAGTATGCCATCGCACCGCCGCAACGCGGGCGCCTGTTCTTGGCGAAATCGCATCGGAACTTGTCGCTAACGCGCGTCGTCTTTCAGACAAGGTTGTTTTCTATCGGACGGGAGCGGCAACATGTCCTCAACGGATGTTGGCGCGACGCGCTATACCGCTTCGATCAAGACCTTGATGTCGAGCGGGCGCGCCTGGAACGGCGATGACGTCACCAAGGCGTCCACCCCCGTGGCCGCGAAGGCGGCCGCGTTGCGGGCCGTGATGCCGCCCGCCGCGGCGATGACGGGGCGCCCATCTTCTCTCTTTCGAATAGAATCGATCACGCGCCGCGCGGCGTCGGGCGCGAATTTCTCGAGTTGAATGACATCGGCGAATGCCTCGGCCGCGGCAACGGCGTCCTCTACCGACGTGACCTCGATCATGACAGAGCGTTCGGGCACGTGCCGTCTCAGACGGGCAACGGCAAGTTTGAGATCGATCGGATTTTCAAGAAACACGCGGTGCTCGGGAAAGAGCATGACAGTATCCGAAAGACCCAGGCGGTGAACCTCGGCTCCCCCGGCCAAGATGGCCTTGAGTGAAAGCTGCCGCGTGAAAGGCACGGACTTCCGCGTGCAGAACACGCCGATGTCTGGCGCCACGGCGCGGGCGGCCCTCACGATTTCGTTTGTCTCCGTTGCGATTCCCGATGCCCATTCCATCAGTGTTTGGGCGATCTTCCATCCGCCATGGAGTGCCGCGGCCGACCCCGTGGCCTCGAGCAACAGGGCGCCCTCCGCGAAAAACTCGCCCGTTTGGCCGGCGTGCGAGATCGTGACGCCGAGGCGATGAAGTATCCGGGCCGCTTCGCTCGCGCCGCATAGGACGAGACTTTGGCGCGCTCGAAACGTCATGCGGCCAGGCTTGCCGCCGATTCCAAGCGCGCGGGTCGTCAGATCGCCGAAGCGGAGATCCTCTTCGGCGAGACGCTCGATGTCCGCGTCCGTCAATCGCAAACGCTCGCTCGCGAGCGGATCGCCACGCATCCGGTCTAGCCGAATTTGAACAAGACGCCGAACCCGCCGCGCGGATAATTCCACTCGATGTCGCCCGTTTTGGCCGTGATCACGCGGCACGTGCCACATTCCAGACAGCCGTCGATGGTCGCTTCGACCTGACCGCTGTCATTCTTGCTGTAGCAACCAGCCGGGCAGGCATGGGTCAAGGCAAGCAGAGCTTTCGAGGGAACGTCATGCGGCTTTATCGTGATATGGGGACGCCCCACGTCGACGAGATAGCGATTTTGAAACAGTTTCTCCTCGACCTTGAAGCCGGTCCCGGTTGCGTTCGCGTCCATCGCATCTGTCATCGCCATGCCCTCGCCAGTTTGAATGCATCCCCGATAAGACCCGAGAGGGTACGTCCCTTCCGGAAAGATCTAAGTATTGCGTTTTCCTTCGAGCGCTTGTCGACGCCGTCGACGCGAAACCACGTTTGCGCCGCGGCGGTGAGAAGCCTGGGATAGAGACCGAAGAGTTGCTTGTTCCGATGCAAAAGCGCCGGAATGCGTTTGTACTTCTTGAGGTCCTTCATGACGAAGGTTTCGTCGAGCGTTCGCTTATAGGCGGCGAGATTGGCTTTCGACATGGCGGCGCCGCGATGCTTGAGCGCGATGACGGTCTCGCCGGCGATGCGGCCGGTCGTCATCGCGAGATTCGATCCTTCGCGATGAACCGCGTTGACGAATTGACCGGCGTCGCCGACGACGAGCCAGCCATCGCCGTAAAGTTCGGGAATCGAATGATAACCGCCCTCGGGAATCAAATGCGCCGCATATTCCTTGCACTCCGAGTTTTCAAGAAGCGGTTTGATGCTCGGATGGTTCTTGAAGGCCTCAAGCAAGCCATAGGCGGTCTTGCCGCTTTCGGCGAAGTCGGAGACGATACAGCCGATGCCGACGGAAACAGACTCTTGATTGGTATAGAGAAAGCCCGTTCCGGTCATTCCGTCGGTGATCGTTCCCATGGCTTCGATGACGACGCCTTCGTTGCCTTTCAGATTGAACCGGCTTTCGATCACTTCGCGCGGCAAGAAGTGCATCTCCTTGACCGCGAGCGCGACGCTATCGGGTTGAAGCTCTGGCCGAAGTCCGGAGCGCTGGCCGACGAGGCCATTGACGCCCTCGCCAAGAATCACGATATCGGCAAGGGCCGTCCCACCGTCGCGGTCCGTCCTGACACCGGTGACCTTGCCCGCGCCGTCGCGGATGAGTTCCGTGACGGTGGTTTCGCAGAGAAGGATTGCGCCCGCTTCGCGAACCTTGCTGCTGAACCACTTGTCGAATTGGGCGCGCAGGATCGTATAACGGTTGGGACGCTCTTCATTGAAGTCTTCGGAGCGGTAGTGCATGCCCACGTAGGATTTTTCGTCCATCGTCCAAAGACGTTGCTCGATGATATGCCGTTCGAGCGGCGCATCCTCGCGGAAATCAGGGATGATTTTTTCGAGCGCGTCGGCGTAAAGGATCGCGCCTTGAACGTTTTTCGAGCCGGGATATTCGCCACGCTCGAGTTGCAGAACCTTGAGTCCCGCCTTGGCCATCGTATAGGCCGCGGCGTTTCCCGAGGGACCCGCGCCGACAACGATTGCGTCGAACCGTTCTTCGATCATGGTGGTCTCCCTAACTCGCGAGCCGGTTGACGGACAGGCGTTTACGGAACGCCTCGGTCAGCGCCGGTAAAAGCTTGATCGCATCGGCGACGATCCCGAGATGCGCGAATTCGAAAATTTGCGCGTTCGGATCCGTATTGATCGCCACGATCGTATCGGCGCCCTCGACGCCAACCCGATGCTGGATCGCGCCGGAAATGCCGGCGGCGATATAGAGCTTTGGACGGATTGTCTTGCCCGTCTGGCCGATTTGCCGGTCGGCGGTGATCCAACCTTTTTGGACGAGGGGGCGAGAGCCGCCATATTCCGCGCCGAGAACGCTCGCGAGCGCCTTGACGAGCTCGAAATTCTCGGCGGAGCGAAGACCCAAGCCCCCGGCCACGACAATATCGGCATAGGCGAGTTGGCTCTGGTTGGAGTCGCGGTCCGCGACGAATTGCAGAACCTTGGTGACGATGTCGTCTTCGGCGAGATTCAAGGGGTGAGCGATAATCTCGCCGCGCCGCCCCGGCTCGCGGGGAGGCATCCCGAAGACGCGGGGTCGCACCGTCGCCATCTGCGGCCGATAGTTCAAGGTCATGATCGTGCAGAGCAGCGAGCCGCCGAAAGTCGGGCGCGTGGCGGCCAGCGAGCCTTCGTCGTCGATCGCCAAGGCCGTGCTATCCGCCGTCAGGCCCGTCAGCAGCGTCGTCGCGACCGACCCGGCGAGATCGCGGCCCAGCGTCGTCGCGCCAAGCAGCAGAATTTCGGGCTTATAAGTGTTGACCACATCGGTCATGCCTTTGGTAAAGGCCTCGTTGCGGTAATGCGCCAAGGTGGGGTCGGTCACGGTGTAGACGAGGTCGGCGCCGTGTTCAAAACAAACGGTCGCGGCGGCGGCGATCAAATTCGCGTCGCTTCCCAAGATGACACCCGCAAGCGAGACGCCGCGCTTGTCCGCGAGCTTGCGGGCCTCGCCGAGGAGTTCGAGCGAAACGGGATGAATGACGCCATATTCGCATTCGATGAAAACCCACACGTGTTTGTAGGTCTTGAAATGCTCGGACAGTTCCTTTTTCGTGCCGGCCCGGCTGTTCGTCGCGGGGGCCGCTTTCGGGGCATCGGTCATATCATTCGCTCCTTATTGCCCGGCGGAAAATCGGACGAGATCGCTCTCGACGGAGGGCTGGCGCGAAAAGATTTCAGCGATGACCGCGTCGGCGAGCGCCTCGGGCGCAAGACCGTCCGTTGGCACCTGGTGGGCTTTTTCCGCGCGCGGCGTGGGGGCGAAAACCTTCTTGACGATGGTCGGCGACCCCTTGAGCCCGCATTTCGTCAGATCGGTGATGCCGGCGGCGGCGGCGTTCCACGTCACGATCTTGGCCGAGGCCGCGCGATAGGCGCTTTCCAGCGAACCGCGGCGGATCTCGTTGACGCCTTCCAGCATCGTGATGAGCACGGGAAGACGCGTCTCCAAGACCTGGACGCCGCCCTCGGCGCGGCGTTCGACGATGATCTTGTTGGCATCCCTGTCGAGTTCCACGATCCGCGCGACATAGGTCAGCTGATTGAGACCGAGGCGCTTCGCGATGCCCGGACCCACCTGCGCCGTATCGCCGTCGATCGTCTGCTTTCCCGTGAAGACGATGGAGGGCACACCGAATTCTTGGCCGATCTTGGTCAGGGCGCTCGCCAGGGCGAAGCTCGTCGCCAATGTGTCGGATCCGGCGAAGAAGCGGTCGGTCAAGAGGACGGCGCGGTCGGCGCCGAAGGTCAAGGCTTTGCGCAACGAATCCTCGGCCATCGGCGGCCCCATCGTCAACACCGTGACTTCACCCCCGATGAGGTCGCGCAAACGCATCGCTTCTTCGAGCGCGAAAAGATCATAGGGATTGATGATCGTGGGCACGCCTTGGCGCATGATCGTGTTCGTCACGGGGTGCACGCGGATTTGCGCGCTATCTGGAACTTGCTTCAGGCAAACGACGATATGCATCGCTTTTCACTTTCGACTGAATGCCGGCATTGAGCGGCCTTTGGGGATACATGTCGGCAAGCCGCGTGCCAACTCTATCAGTTTATTTAAGTATTTGATATTTAATACCTAATCGAAACGAGAACGCATTCGCTCAAGCGCGCGACGATCGAAGCAAACGGACCTGTCGGATAGGCGACAGGATTGTCACGTTTGTTTTGTCGGTGTGCTGAGGGAAGAGAGCGGCACAAACGCCTTCTTGGGCTCCGGCTTCGGCTCCACCGCTTCCTTGTGGACTTTGAAGAGGCGCTCCTGGATCGGCGTCGACGTCACGAAGTCCTCGTAGGCCTGCGCGAGATGGGCG
>JARLIW010000077.1 GCA_031291515.1 Beijerinckiaceae bacterium
GTGGTGACGGCTTAAGGGATTGCGCGTTGTATTACGAGGCCGCGAGCGCTTGTTCCAATGCCAAGGCCGCCGCGAGCAATAGAGCGTCTTGGCCGAAGCGCGCGATCAATTGCGTGCCCACCGGCAGACCATTCGGCCCAAGGCTCGTGGGAACATTGATGCAGGGCAGTTGCAGCTGAGACCAAATGCGGTTGAACGCGGGGTCTCCGGTCGCATGCAATCCCACGGGCGCCTCGCCAGCCGCCGGCGGCGCGAGAATGACGTCCGCGCCGCCGAACACGGAATCGATGTCGCGTTGCACGTCCCGCGTCGCGGCCATCGCGGAATCATAGGCGCGTGGCGAAATGCCTTTGCCCTCGTCGAGATAGGTCTTCAAGATCGAAGACAGGCTCGATTCGTAGACGCGCCTCTCGTAGGCTAGCGCCTTTTCCATGTCGTAGGCCATGACGAGCCGCTGCAAGCGGGGCAGATTTTGCAGCGAATGCGGCGTCGGCAGGTCGCTCACGCCATGGCCCGCCGCGCGCAGAGCCTCGGCCGCCCGGTCGAGCGCGGCAATCGCCTCGGGCTCGGGCTCGGCGGGATAAGGCGGGCGCAGCACCGCCACTTCAAACGGGCCGCCGGAGCCATCCGGCCGCAATACATTGCGGCCCGTCAGTCCCGCCGCGAAAAAAGCGACGTCCTCGACATTCCGCGCGAAGACACCAACAGTATCGAGCCAATCCGAAAGAATTTTCACGCCCTGGCGCGGGATCAGGCCCCAGCTCGGCTTGAACCCGACGATCCCACAATAAGCAGCCGGGCGAATCACCGAGCCCGCGGTTTGAGTGCCCATGGCCAGCGGCACCATGCCCGATGCGACGGCCGCCGCCGAGCCCTGCGACGAGCCGCCCGGCGTATGCGCGCTATTATGCGGGTTGGTGGTTCGGCCCGGCCGGTAGTAGGCGAATTCCGTCGTCACCGTCTTGCCCATCACGATAGCGCCGGCGCGGCGCGCCAAGGCGACGCAGGACGCGTCGGCCATGGGCTGATGGTTATCGTAAATGCTGGACCCGTAAGCCGTGGGCAAATCGGCCGTATCGAGATTGTCCTTGACCGCGATGGGCACGCCGCCGAGCGGCAGGGACTTGCCCGAAAGACTTGCGTCCCGGTCATACGCACGCGCCGCCGTCAGCACCTTGTCCCGATCGAGAACCTGCCAAGCGCCGACGACCGGATCGCGCGCCGCGATGGTCGCCAAACAGACACTCACGGCCTCGACGGCGGTCAAACTTTCGGCGGCGATCGACTGGGCCGTCTCGCGGGCGGACAAAAACGAGCGGGTATTGGACATGAAATCCTCGCGGGCGCGCCGGCGTGTCAAAACAAAGCTTGGCCCGACAACTCTAACCTAAGCGAGACGAACCGGCCAATCCGCTTCTCACGCCCCGACATCTCGCGCCATTTTAGCCAGCCGGTCGAGCGCGCCTTGCAGGATGTAGGCGGCGGCCATGCGATCGACGACTTCGGCGCGCTTGGCGCGCGACGCGTCTTGCTCGATCAGGCTGCGCGTGACCGCGGCGGTCGAGAGCCGCTCGTCCCAAAACACGAACGGTCGCGGCGTCAGCGCCGCCATATTGCGCACGAAAGCCCGCGTCGCCTGCACGCGCGGCCCCTCCGACCCGTCCATGTTGAGCGGGAGGCCGATCACCAAGGCCGCGACGTCGAACTCGTCGGCGCAGGCCACCAATTCCTTGGCGTCGGCCGAAAATTTGGTGCGCTTGATCGTTTTGACCGGACTGCCGAGCCGCCGCTCGACGTCGGAGACCGCCAGGCCGATCGTCTTGGTGCCGAGATCGACCCCGAGCAAGCGCGCTAGCCGGGGAAGCCGCGGGGCAAGCTCGACGAGTTCGATAAGATTGGCGGCCATGAAAAAAACCCGTGAGATTGTAGAGGTTGACGCGGCCCGTTCAGGCCGCCGGCAATCATTGTGACGACCCTCGTGCCGGGCATCCACGCCGCGACGTTTCGTGTTTTCCGGCGTCAAAACCGCAATGTCCCGGCGTCGACGGCCTGGACAAGCCCGGCCATGACGGACGGCGTAGCCAAATTGAGACGCAGGGCTAGCCTGGCTTCGTTGCCTGCCGCGCGGGCTTGCTATAGACCGCCCCTTCGATAAAGGTCCAACTTTCAAATCACCCGCCTCCGGGCGGTATCAGGATGCTCTCGCATGTCGGTAGACCAGGCAACCGTCAAACGCATCGCCCATCTCGCGCGGATCGCGGTGCGGGACGAAGAAATCGGCGTGCTGCAAGGCGAACTCAACGCGATTCTCGCTTTCGTGGAGACATTGGGCGAAGTCGATGTCGAAGGCGTCGAGCCGATGACCTCGGTCATGCCGATGCCGATGAAAAAGCGGAAGGACATCGTCACCGAGGGCAATATCGCCGATCTGATCACGCAGAACGCGCCCGGCACGGAGGATCATTTCTTCGTGGTCCCCAAGGTGATCGAGTAAACTCGAGATTTTAGGAAAGATTGTTCGCGTGACGGATTTAACCGATCTCACTCTTGCCGAAGCTCGCGATGCCCTGGCGCGCAAGGACTTTAGCGCTGTCGACCTCGCCAAGGCGCATGTCGGCGCGGTCGCGGCCGCGCGCGCGCTCAATTGCTTCATCACGGAAACGCCGGAGCAGGCGTTGGCCCAAGCCGCCGCCTCCGATGCGCGTCTCGCCAAGGGCGAGGGCGGGCCGCTCGAAGGCATTCCGCTCGGGATCAAGGATCTCTATTGCACCAAGGACGTCCAGACCACGGCGGCGAGCCATATTCTGGAAGGGTTCACGCCGCCCTACGAATCGACGGTCTCGGCCAATCTCTGGCGCGACGGCGCGGTCATGCTGGGCAAACTCAATCTCGATGAATTCGCGATGGGCTCGTCGAACGAGACCTCCTATTTCGGCCCGGTGATTTCGCCGTGGCGGCGCGCGGGCGATCCGACCCCGCTCGTGCCCGGCGGCTCGTCGGGCGGCTCGGCGGCGGCGGTCGCGGCCAAGCTCTGCTTTGGCGCCACCGCGACCGATACCGGCGGCTCGATCCGTCAGCCCGCCGCCTTCACCGGGACGGTGGGGATCAAGCCGACCTATGGGCGCTGCTCGCGCTGGGGCATCGTCGCCTTCGCCTCCTCGCTCGATCAGGCCGGCCCGATCGCCCGCAACGTGAGGGATGCCGCGATCCTGCTGCGCTCGATGGCGGGCCACGACCCGAAGGACACGACCTCGGTCGATGTTCCCGTGCCGGATTACGAGGCGGCGGTCGGCGGCTCGCTCAAGGGCAAGAAGATCGGCATCCCGAGGGAATATCGCATCGACGGGATTTCCGCCGAGATCGACGGGCTCTGGCAGCAAGGCATCGCCTGGCTCAAGGATGCGGGCGCCGAAATCGTCGAGATCACGCTGCCGCACACCAAATATGCGCTCGCCGCCTATTACATCGTGGCGCCAGCCGAAGCCTCGTCCAATCTCGCGCGCTACGACGGCGTGCGTTACGGCCTGCGCGTGCCCGGCAAGGACATTGCCGACATGTACGAGCAGACCCGCGCGGCGGGCTTCGGCAAGGAAGTGCGGCGCCGCATCATGATCGGCACTTACGTGCTCTCGGCCGGCTATTACGACGCCTATTACGTCCGCGCGCAGAAAATCCGCACCCTGATCAAGCGCGATTTCGAGACCGTCTTCCACGACGGCATCGACGCGATCCTGACGCCCGCCACGCCGTCCGCCGCCTTCGGCATCGGCGAAAAGGGGTCGGCCGATCCGATCGAAATGTACCTCAACGACATTTTCACCGTGACCGTGAACATGGCCGGCCTGCCGGGCATCGCCGTGCCAGCCGGCCTGTCGTCGCAAGGCCTGCCACTCGGATTGCAGCTGATCGGCCGGCCATTCGACGAGGAGACTTTGTTTACGGTCGGCGCCGCGATCGAGGCGGCGGCGCCGAAGGTGGAGCTGCCGAAACGGTGGTGGTGAAGGGGAAAGCCCGTTAAGCGTCGAAGCGGCTTCATTTCCCTCACCCTGAGGGCGCGAAGCGCGTCTCGAAGGGCGAGGGACTCGCTAAGCCGGAGCCCTACAAACGCACCCTGAAACGCATCCGAAGAACGAGGGACCGCCCTCGTGCTTCGAGACGCTCGCCTTCGGCGGCTCCTCAGCATGAGAGCTAATGGGGGCCCTTCTTTCGCTACTCCGCCGCCTTGCCCGCCAACGCCGGGTTCTCGAGCGCCTGAATCACCTCGAACCCCTCGAACTCGGGATGGCCGAGCGTCATCCGTTTCCCGCTGCCGGCATTCCTGTGCGCCGAGCGGAAATGCTCCGAGGTCGTCCAGGCCGTGAAAGCCTCTTTGTCGGCCCAGACCGTATGCGAGGAATAGAGGATGTGATCCTCGCGCTCGGGGCCGCGCAGCATGTGGAAGGCGACGAAACCGGGATTTTTATCGAGATGCGACTCGCGGCCAAGCCACATCGCCTCGAAGTCTTTCGTCTCGTCCTTCAAAACCTTGAAGCGGTTCATCGCGATATACATGCCGTCGTCCCCCAAAAATGATCTATCCCTCAGATGGGGTCCGCGACTCGCCACGCAAGCCGGTCAAGGCGCGAGCGAGCGCCGCGAAGCCCTCGACCTCGATCTCTTCGGCCCGACAAGACGGGTCGAGCCGCGCTTCGGCGAGCAACGCCAAGGGATCGACGCCGAGCGTCTTGAGGGACTGCCGCAGCATTTTCCGCCGCTGGCCGAAAGCAGCCTGGGTCACCGCCGACAAA
>JARLIW010000078.1 GCA_031291515.1 Beijerinckiaceae bacterium
GCCTTTGCCGGCATGCGCAAGGCCGGCCGCCTGACGGCCGAGGCGCTCGATCTGATCACCCCTCATGTGAAGCCAGGCGTCACGACGGAGGAAATCGACACGATGGTGTTCGATTTCGCGATCTCGCACGGCGCTTATCCCGCCCCGCTCGACTATCGCGGCTACCGGAAATCGATCTGCACCTCGATCAATCATGTCGTCTGCCACGGCATTCCCGACCGCAAGCCGCTCAAGGATGGCGACATCGTCAATATCGACGTGACCTTGATCGTCGATGGCTGGCATGGCGATTCGAGCCGGATGTATCTGGTCGGCGACGTCTCGCGCCGGGCGCAGCGCCTGGTGGAAGTCACCCACGAAGCGCTCATGAAAGGCATTGCCGTGGTGCGCGAGGGCGCGACGACGGGCGATATCGGGGCGGCGATCCAGGAATATGCCGAAAACGAGCGCTGTTCCGTGGTCCGCGACTTCTGCGGCCATGGCCTCGGACGCCTGTTCCACGACGAGCCGAACATTCTGCATTACGGACGCAAGGGCGAGGGCGTGCCGCTCAAGGCCGGCATGTTGTTCACGATCGAGCCGATGATCAATCTCGGCCGCCCCCATGTCAAAGTCCTGTCCGACGGCTGGACCGCCGTGACGCGCGACCGCTCGCTCTCGGCGCAGTTCGAACATACGCTCGGCGTCACCAAGGACGGCTGCGAGGTCTTCACCTTTTCGCCCGCCGGCTTCCACCAGCCGCCTTACGCGACCGCCGCCCTCCCGTGACCGGAGACGGCGGCGCCTCCGTGGAAGAAGACGCCGCGCCGCCCCATTATGCCGGCCATCGCGAACGTCTGCGCGAGCGGTTCCGCAAGGGCGGCGGCACCGCGCTCAACGATTACGAATTTTTGGAACTGATCCTCTTTCGCGCGATGCCGCGCCGCGACGTCAAGCCCATCGCCAAGGCTCTGATCGCGCGGTTCGGCTCGTTTGCCGAAGTGCTCGCGGCACGCCCCGAACGCCTCGGTGAAATCTCGGGCCTTGGCGACGCCGCGATCACGGAGTTGAAAATCGTCGAGGCCGCCGCGCGACGCCTCGCCCAGAATTCGATCGAAAAGCGCCGCGCGCTCGGGTCGTCGTCGCTCGTGCTCGAATATTGCCGCACCGCCATGGCCTATATCGACCATGAAGAATTTCGCATCCTGTTCCTCGACAAGAAAAACCAGCTGCTAGCCGACGAGGTCCAAGGCGTCGGCACCGTCGACCACGCCCCCGTCTACCCCCGCGAAATTATGCGCCGCGCCCTCGAACTCAGCGCCACCGCAATCATTCTCGTCCATAATCATCCTTCGGGCGACCCCAGCCCCTCGACCGCCGACATCGCGATGACGATGCAGATCGCGCAGCTCGGCAAGGCGCTGAACATCGTCGTGCACGATCATCTGATCATCGGACGGCAAGGGCACGCGAGCTTCAAGGGGTTGCAGTTGTTGTGAGGGACGCGAAGCGATAGGCTTCGGCGGCGGGAGGCTTAGATGGCAAGTTCCCACGTGTTGGAAAAGCTCCTCGGCAAACTGTTGAGGAATGTCCACGCCGGAGAATCGAAGCTTTTCCGTTCGGGGTTCAAGGCGCCATTTTCCATCGTCCTGCAAAGCCCCGCCTTCGACGCGGGTGCGTTCATCCCGAGCCGTTATCGCGGGGAAGGCATTGGCAAGAACATTTCGCCGCCATTGACGTGGTCGGATGCGCCCGCCGGCACCCTCGCCTTCGCCGTCGTGATCGAGGATCCAGACGTGCCGTTGCCCTGGCCGTTCGTCCACGCGCTCGCTTATTGGCCGGCCGCGCTCCTGTCCGAATTGCCTGAAGGCGCGCTCTCCGGCATTCCGCTCAAGGGCCTGCACCGTGGGGTCAACACATCTGGAAAGTGGCGCTACGTCGGTCCCCGGCCCCTGCCCGGCCATGGCCTGCATCGCTATGTCTTTCAACTTTTCGCGCTCGATATCGAACCCGATTTGCCGGCGCCTTTCAAACGAAGAGCCCTGGCCAAAGCATTGCGGGGCCATGTCCTTGCGATCGGGCAAATGACAGGGGTGTGCGAACGGCGGTGACGCGAGCGGAACGACGCATTGCTCGATCAACGACGCGCGGAATGCGTTCTAGACTCCGCGTTTCCCCGCCCGCAACCGCTCCAGCGCCTCCCGCGTATCGACATCGGCCTCGATCGCGGCGTCATCGACCGGACAAGCCAGCACGGTCCGGCCCGGCTCCGCCAACACTCGCCGCGCGCCTTGATCGCCGCTGAGACCACTCAAAGCGGGAAAGACGGCACGGCCGAGCAGCACGGGATTGCCTTGCCGCCCTTCGAACACCGGCACGACGGCATCGCACGCCGCGCCCGCCCCTTCGAAACGCGCGATCAAAAGATCGATGATCGCGCTGGTGATGCACGGCATGTCGCCCAGCAACACCAAGACGCCGCAGGCCCGCGGATCGAGCGCGGCGAGCCCCGCGAGCAGCGACGAGGCCATGCCCGTGGCAAAATCGGGATTATGGACAAAACCGACATCGAGCCCCGCGAGCGCTTGCCGCACGCCCTCCGCCGCATGGCCTGTCACGACCGTCACACCCGCCGCGCGCGAGCCCAGCGCGGCCAGAGCCACGTGGCGCACGAGCGGCTTGCCGTCCAAATCCGCGAGCAATTTCGTGCTCTCCGCCGCAAGCCCGGAGGCTGCCGCGCCGAACCGCGTGGCGCGGCCCGCCGCGAGAACCAGGGCGCTAACTCGAGGCATCTTGCGGATTCCGAGGCTGGGGACGCGACGCGATTTCCTGAAGCAGACCGCCGGTCCCCATCGCGCGAAGATCGGCCCCCGCCACCGGCAGGCCCGCCAGAAGACGCCGCAACACGAAATCGAACCCGTTTTCCCTGGGGCTTCGCGCGCATCCCGGCGCGCCGATCACGGGAACCACGCCGAATTCACCGAGCAACAGCAGATTGCCGGGATCGACGGGCATGCCGAGATGCAGCACCCGCCCGCCCGCCGCCACCAGAGCGGCGGGGATCACATCCCGCCGGTCGGTGATCGCCGAAGCGCCAAAGATGATCACAAGATCGGCGTCTCCCGCCATCCGCGCGATCGCGGCGGAAAGCGCTGCCGTCTCATGCGGCACGCGCCGTTCCAGGGCGATGGTCGCGCCCGCAGGCGCCAACCGCGCCTCGAGCACGCCGAGCGTCTTGGCGACGATCGCCGCCTTCAGGCCCGGCAACAAAGTCGAAATCGCCCCGACCCGCAGCGGACGGAACGGCGCGACGTCGACCGCGCCAGGCCGCGCCGCGGCGAGCGCGCGCGCCAAAATCTCCGACGGCACCGCGAACGGAATGATTTTGACCGTCGCGATCATCTCGCCCGCCGCCACCGGCTGAAACGGCACGACGGTGGCAACGGTGACGGATTCGTCGACCGCGTTGACCGCATCCACGATCTCGCGACCGATGGTGACGAGCCCGGCGGTCGTGGAAAAGAGATTGCAGCGACCGGTGAATGGGCGCTCCATCGATACATGCGCGCCAGCCAAACTCGCGGCAAGACGTCGCGCCGCTTCGTCTTCATGCACGTCGCCGGGCTCCATTCGCGCGGCGATGACGGTCTCGACTCCGGCCGCCTCCAGCGCGGCGACGTGACTCGCGGCGAGGATCTCGCCCTTTTTCAGCGCGAGACCTGGCCGCCTGATGGCATGGGCGAGGATCGCGCCCTCGCTATTCGCGGCATCGACCGGGCCAAATTTCAACCGAGAGCCTCCGCCCGCGCGGGCTTCTTGCGCATCGCGCCGATAATTTCGGCGACGATGGAAATCGCGATCTCCGCTGGGCTCACCGCGCTGATATCGAGGCCGATGGGAGCGCGGATCCGCGCGAGATCCTCGTCTTGGAAGCCGTGCGCGCGCATCCGATCCAACCGTTTGGCGTGGGTCGCCCGCGAGCCCAACGCGCCGATATAAAAGCAATCCGCGCGCAAAGCCGCGACCAAGGCTTGATCGTCAATCTTTGGATCATGGGTCACCAGCGCAACGGCGGTGTAGCGATCGAGGGCGAGCCCCGGCAGGACATCATCGGGCCATTCCGCCAAGAGCCGCGCGTCCGGGAACCGCTCCGATGCCGCGAAAGCCGTGCGTGGATCGATAATGGCGACATCGAGGCCGGCCAGACGCGCGGCGGGCGCGAGCGCTTGCGAAATATGCACAGCCCCAATCACGATCAGCCGGACCGGCGGCACATGGACCGTCAAGAAGAAGCTGTGCCCGTTCCGCTCCACGAGACCGCTTTTGCCGGACAGGATGCGCGCGGCGATCTCGGTCCCGAGCGGATCGTCGGGCACCTCGGCGGCGGTGAGGACACGCTGCTCGCCCGTCGCCAATTCGGTCACGAGAACGACAGCGCGGCGCGCGGCGCGCTCGGCGTTGAGCAATGCGAGATCGGCGCTCCGCATCAGTCGAGCCTTTCGACATAGACCCGGATGCGCCCGCCGCAGGACAGTCCCGCCCGCCAAGCCGTCTCGTCGGCGACGCCGAATTCGAGCATGCGGGGGGTTCCGGAGCCGATCACATCCAAAGCCTCGGTGATCACATCTCCTTCGACGCAACCGCCCGAAACCGAGCCGACAAAGAGACCGTCCCCGTCCACGGCAAGATGGCTCCCGACCGGGCGCGGCGCCGATCCCCACGTCTCGACCACGGTCGCGACGGCGACCGTCCGTCCCGCGTCCTTCCAAGCTTGGGCTTGGAGAAGAACGTCATCGCCGCTCGCCCTCATGGATTTATCCTATTTTCCAAATCCGCTGGATTCTCGCACGATATGGCGCCTCGCGACGCGTTTGTAAGATCAAACCCGCCAACCTTCGACTCGCCAACCTTCAAACCCACCACGCGATGGCCCCCGCCAACAGAGCCATTCCAGCGCCGGAGCTCAACAAAAGGCGCAAACGGCCAAGCCAGGGCGGCGCGAAACCGGACAACGCGAGCCCCCGGTCCAAAGGGCCAAGCGCGAGCGCCAGACAACCAAGACTGATCAGCCGCCACGGTTCCGGCAAAATCAACAAAACCCAGGCCGCCAGCGACGGCAAGACCGAGAGCATAAAATGCCTCCCGGCTTCGGGCCGGTCGCCCGAGGCCACCGCCAGGCCCCATCGGATTCCACCAAGAAAAGAAAGAATAATGGCGGCATAGGACGCGAGCGCCCTATCAAGACATTCGCAAGAAAACGGGCCAACCCCCTTGACCGCGAGGCCCGCCGCCAACACCCAAAATGGAAGAAGTCCGGCAAGCCCCAGGAAAAGTGGCGCGGCGGGGATCGGGCCCGCCGGCAGTTTTGAAAATCGCAAGCCTGTCATCCTCCCCAGGCGCCGTGCCGTCCCGCCCGGAAGCGTCTTGGAAAAAACCAGCCGTTAGATTACACCACAATTCAAGCCGCAGGAACCGGCGCGCGTGGCGGCTTTGAGCGCAGCTCCCTGCGTCGAGCTTCGATCCGACAATCCCGCCATCGCGAAAGTCAACAGGAAGTCCGTTTTTATAAAAGACTATTTCACAAATCCACGGGAATACCTCTTTTGTTTAAAATACAATCGCCTTTCTGTCATCCGGCCGTCATAAGCCTGTTCTAACGCCTCAATGCCCCCACTAAGATCAAGGCAGACCCGATGCAGACGCAGCAGACCGTGAGACGCGCGACGATTGAAGGTCTCGATATCGCCGTGCATCAGAGCAAGGCCCTGACCAAGGCTGGCGCCTTGGAGCGCCTCTTCACTTTTGCCTTTCGCGGACTCGTCTACCCGCAGATCTGGGAAGACCCAGTCGTCGACATGGAAGCGCTCGAGATCAAGCGCGACGACCATATCGTGGCGATCGCCTCGGGTTCTTGCAATATTTTGTCCTATCTCAGCGCCAGTCCGGCGAAGGTGAGCGGCGTCGATCTCAATGGCGCCCACATCGCGCTGGGGCGCCTCAAACTCTGCGCGCTCCAAACCCTGCCCGACTACGAAAGCTTCCACGCGTTCTTCGGCCAGGCCGACGCCAAGGCGAATATCGTGGCCTATCAAACTTATATCAGACCCCGGCTCGATCCCGTCTCCGCCGCGTACTGGGATGCGCGGCGCGCCTTTGGCCGCCGCCGGATCTCGGCCTTTTCGCGCAATTTTTACCGCTACGGCCTGCTCGGCAAGTTCATCGGCTCCGGTCATCTACTCGGGCGTTTGTACGGCTGCGATCTCTCCGCCGTCCTCGAGGCCAAGTCGCTTGAGGAACAGCGGGCCATTTTCGACGCCAAGATCGCTCCAATTTTGGACAAGCGCTTCACGCGCTGGCTATCCGAACAGCCCGCCTCCCTGTTTGGCCTCGGCATCCCGCCGTCGCAATATCAAAAGCTGTCGCGCGATCTGCCCGGCGGCATCAACGCGGTCTTGCGGCAGCGTCTCGAGCGGCTTGCCTGCGGCTTCGACATCAAGGACAATTATTTCGCCTGGCAGGCCTTTGGCCGGCGCTATGCGAGCGGGCAGGACGCGGCGCTGCCTCCCTATCTGCAGGCGAAGCATTTCGAAACGGTGCGCTCGCACGCCAATCGCGTCGCGCTTCACCAACGCTCGATGACGGCCTTTCTCGAGGATCAGCCCGCGCAGAGCGTCGATTGCACCGTCTTGCTCGACGCGCAAGACTGGATGAACGACGAGGATCTGACCGCGCTGTGGCGCGAAATCACGCGCACGGCGCGGCCTGGCGCCCGGGTGATTTTTCGCACCGCGGCCGACGAGCGTCTGCTGCCGGGACGGATTCCCGCCCATATCCTCGGCCGGTGGACCTACGAGCACGAGCGCTCGCGCGCGTTGGGCGAGAAGGACCGCTCCTCGATCTACGGCGCGTTTCATCTGTACCGTTTCGCGGAGGCCGGGCATTGACGGCGACGGCGCCAGCCGACGCCACCACGCTGATGGACAAGATGTACCGCTATCAGCGGCACATTTACGATTTGACGCGGAAATTCTACTTGCTCGGCCGCGATCAACTCATCGCGGAATTGCGGCCTCGTGACCACGCGACCATCCTTGAAATCGGCTGCGGCACGGGACGCAATCTCATCGCCATCGCGCGCGCCTATCCGCGGGCGAGCTGCTTCGGTCTCGATATTTCCGAGGAAATGTTGACCACCGCGCGCGCCAACATCGCCCGCGCCGGGCTCCAAGACCGCATCACGCTCCGGCAAGCCGACGCGACTAGTTTTGACCCGAACCAGTGCTTCGGCCGCCAGAAATTCGACTGCATCGTGATCTCCTATGCTCTGTCGATGATTCCGCCTTGGCGCGAAGTGCTGCGGCACGGCGCCGAAATGCTATCGCCCGGCGGCGCCTTGCATACCGTCGATTTCGGCGATCAGGCCGGTTTGCCCGATACTTTCAAGCGTGTCCTGGATCGATGGCTGGCGATATTCCACGTGACGCCGCGCTTGACGCTGGCGCGAGATATCGAGGCCATCGCGCGCGCCCTCGACCTCAAGGGCAGCTCGCGGCCGCTGTTCCGCGGCTATGCGATCCTCGGCCGGATCGACAGGCCTCAGCTCAATTCGTAAGCCATGCGGACCGCGCCCCAGTGGCGGCCCTGAATGAACAGCGGGGCATCGAATTCCTTGCGAATCATAATCAACCCGCCACCCATGTCCCGCGCATAGCTTTGCACGAGAAAGGGCCTGAGATTTCGCGACGCCGATAGGCCGACGCGATCCTGGAACATCCGCCGGGCGCGCGAACTCCGTTGATTGTAGATGGAATCGTCTCGCTTTGCCGGCATCGAATAGCAGAGATTATGAACGGGGTTGAACCCATTGCGATCCTGCAGGAAGCAGAAGTCCGGCCGAGGGTGAATGTCGAGTTCCCGTTCGAGCAGCGATCTCACGCAGTTTTCCAGCGGACCCACGGCTTGGTTCCAATATCTTGGGGGGTCGCTTCCCTCTTCGAGCCGATAGTCCGTATCGAAAAGCTGGGCCTCCGTCATGTCGCCCGCGGCAAGCGCGGCATGAATGAGAGCCCGGGCTTCGCTGGTGACCGATTGAACCCGTAAAATATATGGCGCGTAGAAATCGCGAAGACGCGCGATTTCGCCCGTCACGCGCGCCGACATCGCGGGCGACATCCCGACGAAAATCGCCTCGATCCCCGACGTTGTGGTCGACAAAAAGCGCACATCGACGGAGCCAATCGTGTCGATATTCACGGACGCGGTTTCGCCCAGCAAGTCGAGCAAGGGCGGACTGAACTCGAATTGCAAATCGTTGGCTGAAATATCGATTGTCTTGATCAGGAGCGTTGAGCCGCCTCGCGTCAAGGTCCCGTGGAGGACAACCGGCCAACGGGAGGCGCGATCTTCATCGTCGGGACTTGCCAGGCGCATGACGATCGAGGCGCGATCCGTCAACCGCCCGAAGGCCCGGCTTGCATTCGAGGCCGCCTCTTCGGCCGAGAGCGTCATCCGCTTGGCCTGACTGCCCAGCGTCTCCATGCGGTCGGCGCTCACTTGGACGGATTGAGCCAGCGCCGCGACCTGCTCCGCCCCCGTGCCGATCTCGCGGGTCTGTTCCAATTGCGAGATGACGGTCGAACGCACGGCGTTGAAAACGCTATCCAAGCTCTCGACGGCTTGATCGATGTCGTGGACCTCCGACATGTTGGACGAGGCGCGTTGCCGGATCCGCCGAACGGAGGCGACAATATCCTCGGTCGCGCGCTGCGTCTGCTGCGACAGCGCCTTGACCTCCCCGGCGACGACGCGAAATCCCGCCCCGGCGGCCCCGGCCCGCGCCGCCTCGATCGTGGCATTCAAGGCGAGCAAGTTGGTTTGCGCCGCTATCGCCGAAATGCCTCGCACGACGCGTTCGATATCGGCGATCGCGGCGGTCAGATCCTCGACGCTCGCGAGAGCGGAACGCGAGCGGAGGTGGGCCTGGTCGAGCGCTTGCGCGGCGGTCCCGAGCCCGCTCTCGATCGTGGCGTTTTTCCCGCGCAGATCCGAAACCGATTTGGCGAATTGTTCGGCGCGGGTCCGGGCGAGATCGGCCGTGCCATTGAACGACGTCGAAAACGCCGCGAGTTCATCGACGATTCCGAAGGCATCGCGCAACAGCCTGTTGAGGACGAGATTGGTATCCGTGGCTTGACCGATTCCACTGAGAAGATCGATCTCGGCGGCGCGCCTCGTTTCACTCGTATCGATAGCAGGCTCGGGAGGAGACGCGACGCACAAATCCGGGAGCGGAGCGGACCGCGACTGCCTTTTAGGCTGCGATAACCATTTGAACATTAGGCCGCTTATCGTTGAGGATTACATGTCACAGGACACGAATCCCCGTAAACAAAGACTTAAAAAAGAACCGAGTTACGTATCGTCATCCACCAAATTACCGGTCAACTTTGCGCATCGCGGACTCGATCCAACCCGGTAAAAACCGTCAAGGTGTCGCGGCGCGCGACGCCGATCAACGCCACGTCGAGTTTACGCGCGCGCTCGATCGCCAGGGATGTCGGCGCGGAGATCGCCACAAGGGTGCGCGCGCCAAAACTCGCTGTCTTTTCCACCATTTCGAATGAGCACCGGCTGGTGATCACAATGAAACCGCTCAGCGGCTCCACCTCCGCGCGCAGCAATGCGCCGATCAATTTGTCCAGGGCGTTATGGCGACCGACGTCCTCGCGGATGTGCAGGATGCGTCCCGCGGCATCCGCCCAGGCGGCGGCATGAACGGCGCCCGTGGCCGCATTCAAGACCTGCTTCGCCTCGAGCGACGCGAGCGCCCGCTCGATCGATTCAATCAAGACCGGCGGCGGGACCGTGCTCGCCCGTTCGGCGCGCTTGAGCGCATCGAGATCGTCGATCCCGCAGACGCCACAGCCCGTCCGGCCGGTCATGGCGCGCTGCCGCGCCAAATGCTGGTGTAATTTGCCGGCCGCGAGGTCGATCCGGATCGTAACCCCACCGTCGGTCTCGGTCAGCGTCACCTTGCGAAGGTCCGACGCCGACTGGACCATGCCCTCGGTCAGGCTGAAGCCATAGGCGAAATCCTCGAGATCGCTCGGCGTCAGCATCATCACGGCAAAGGGCACGTCGGCAAAGCTCACTTGGACCGGCGTCTCGACCGCGACCCGTCGGCCGGAATCGCTCTTCGATTCGCCACGCCACGTGAAGACCTTGGCCGCCACGTCAATGGCGGGACGAATCTCCGGGGGCGCGTCGTCTGAAGGCATGGTCAAACAAGCTCATTCAACGGTGTGAAAAGATCGGGCGCCGACGAAAGCGCGCAACCGGCCGACCCACCCGATTCATTGATACCGCATGGCTGGCCTCATGCAAAAGACCAGATGTCACATTCGATCATTTCAGAAAGAGCCGGAACGCCGGATTTTCGCTTTCGTCCCAATAGGGATAGCCCAATTCGTCAAGGCATTGCCTGAAGCGCTCGCGGTCCTCCTCGGGCACCGAGATTCCAGCCAGAACCCGGCCGTAATCAGCCCCGTGATTGCGATAGTGGAACAAGGTCATGTTCCAGCCATGGGCGAGGCCGTCGAGGAACCGCATCAAGGCGCCGGGCCGTTCCGGGAATTCGAAGCGATAAAGCTGCTCGTCCGCCAGGCCCGCCGCGCGACCGCCGACCATATAGCGAATATGAACTTTCGCGGTCTCGTCGTCGCTGAGGTCCAAGACCTCGTAGCCGGCGCCCCGCAGCAGGTCGATCAAGGCGGTCCGTTCCCCCGCCACGCCCGAAAGCCGCACGCCGACGAAAACATGCGCCTTGCTGCCCTGGGCGTAACGATAATTGAACTCGGTGACCGGACGCGGCCCGAGCGTCTTGATAAAGGCGCGGTAGCTGCCGGGCTCCTCGGGGATCGTCACGGCTAGAAGCGCTTCGCGCCGCTCGCCGATCTCGGCTCGCTCCGCGATGTGCCGCAGGCGGTCGAAATTGAGATTGGCGCCGCTGTGGACGGCCACGAGTGTCCCGCTACGCGCGACGCGCTCGGCATAGGACTTGAGACCCGCGAGCGCCAAGGCTCCGGCGGGCTCCGCGCTGGCGCGGGTGTCGTCGAATATGTCCTTCACGGCCGCGCAGATCTCGTCCGTCGTCACGGTGATGACGCCATCGAGATAGAGCTGACAGAGGCGGAAGGTTTCGACGCCCGCCTGGCGCACCGCGACCCCGTCGGCGAACAGGCCGACCTGGTTGAGAACGACGCGGCTGCCCGCCCGCAGCGCCGCATCCATGCAGGCGGCATCTTCGGGCTCGACGCCGATGACCTTCACGTCGGGCCGCAGATATTTGACGAATGTGGCGATACCGGCCGCCAAACCGCCGCCGCCGATGGGGACGAAAATCGCCTCGATCGGGTCGGGATGCTGGCGCAGGATCTCCATGCCGACCGTCCCCTGCCCCGCGATCACGTCGGGATCGTCGTAAGGCGGCACGAAGATCAGACCGCGCTCGTCCCGGAGTTGATTGGCATGGGCCAAGGCCTCGTCGAACGTATCGCCGGCCAACACGACCGTGGCGCCACGCCGCCGCACCGCATCGATCTTGATGCTCGGCGTCGTGCCCGGCATGACGATGATCGCCTCGATCCCGAGCTTTTGCGCCGCCAAGGCCACGCCTTGGGCATGGTTGCCCGCCGAGGCGCAAATAATGCCCTTGGCCCGCTGCTCCGGGGAGAGACCGACGATCTTGTTGTAGGCGCCGCGCAACTTGAAAGAAAAGACCGGCTGCAAATCCTCGCGCTTCAACAGGACGTTCGCGCCGAGCCGTTCCGACAGACGCGGCATCGCGTCGAGGGGCGATTCGATCGCGACGTCGTAAACGCGCGCGTTCAGGATCTTCTTGGAATAATCATACATGGGAATCGAGGAACTTGGCTTTGAGGGTTGAAGCTGCTGATGAAATTTCCGAGCGAGCGGAAATCACCGGCCTGGACGACTTGTAACGCTCTCTGCCCTTCCATGTCACCCGGCTTCACGGTCGCGGCGGAGCGCCCGGGACGAACGTCCATTTGCGCTTTGCCGCCAAAAGCGGGAAAAGCAGGGGTCGTCCCAAGCCAAGGTGAGATGCTTGACCAGCGTGCTGCTCGATACGCCTCCCGTCTTCGATGCCGTGCTCCAGGACGGTCTCCGGGATCTCTTGACCTGGCGGCGCGACGTGCGCGGCTTTCAAGCCACGCCACTCGCCGAGGGCACGATCGAGCGGCTCATCGCCACGGCCTGCCTCGCGCCGTCGGTCGGCTTGAGCGAACCTTGGCGCTTCGTCGTGGTCGAAGATCCCGCGGCGCGCGCGGCCGTCCGCGCCAATTACGAGACTTGCAATGCCGCGGCGCTCGCCTCGCAGGACGGGTCGCGCCGGGCTCTTTATGCGTCGCTCAAGCTATCAGGCCTCGACCAGGCCCCCGTCCATGTCGCGGCCTTTGCGGAGAGAGACTGTTCGCAGGGCCATGGACTGGGGCGCCAGACCATGCCGTCGGCACTGGATTATTCGGTCGCCATCGCGATCCACACGCTTTGGCTCGCGGCCCGACTCGAAGGAATCGGCCTGGGTTGGGTCTCGATCGTCGATCCCGCCGCCATCACCGAGATCCTCGATATTCCCAAGAGCTGGCATTTCATCGGCTATCTCTGCCTCGGCTATCCCAGCGAAGAACATGACGTGCCGGCCCTCCAACGCGCCGGGTGGGACGAACGCCGCGCGCCAGCCAGCCGAATTCTATACCGGTAGAAGACGCCCACCAGACCGCTCGATCGTATGATTCTCAAGCAGCCGATGCGTAATCGTCATATTCCGGGACCATCTCGTCGGCATCGAGACTCGTCTCTGTGAAACCCAGCCGGCGCGGCGGACGAGCCTGGCCGCGCACGGGCCCGAGAAAGCCGGACGACCGTCCGCCGATCGCGGTCAAAAACCGCTCGTCCTCGCTGTGCGAAACCAAGCCCCCAGCGCGTATCGTGGCATCGGCCGCTTGGCCCCAGTCTTCCTGCGCTTGCGCATCGACATGCCCGCCATCGAAGATCGCGAGATCGAACTCGTCCTGAGCGTGGCCGATGAAGGTCACCTCGCCGGCCCGCGCCAGATCGGAGGCGAGACGCGCCGCGCCAGGCAAGGCAGGCGCCACATAAAGACCATCGGCCAAACGATCGGGAATCGCCGCCTTGAGCATGCCAAGGACATCGACAACCACCGGCTCGGCGTCGATCGCGACGGCGCCGGCGAGAAGAGACTGCCGCCGCGAGCCTTCGATCAGCAAGACGCGGTGGCCGGCCCAGGCCGCCGCGCGGGCCAAGGCGAGAGCGACAGGCGCGGTGCTGGCGGAATCGCCAAGCGTTCCGATAAAAACCGTCAACGGACAACCCGGCCGCGGATCGAATCGCGCAAGATCGTCCAAAACATCGGAAATCGCGAGGCGCGGGAGTCCGCGCCGCTGTTCGCGATCCACCCAATCGCCCTCACCGGCGTCGCGCGGGGAGGCTCGATCCGCGAAGGCAACTCGTCTCGAGCCACCCGCCCAAGGCTCCCGCGCGGTGTCGAAATCCTCGTCAAGACCCGGCGAACCAGCCAGATCGTCCGCCTCGGCGTCCGGCTCAACGCCGGACCGCGCCTCGCGCGGCGCCGGCCTCCGCGATCGTAGCGTCAAGACGGCCATGGCCAGACCGGCAAAGCCGGCGAACAGATGGCGCAGCTCTTTGGTGAGACCCGCGGCGCTTTCGGGAATCGCGGCGGCCTTGATCAAGCGATACGGACGGTCGCTCGGATCCCCCGTCGCGGCACCGGTCTGGAATTGCGCCAGGGCGTCGTCGGCCGCTCGCGCGGCAAGGCGCGCGTCCGCGATCGCGGACGGACTTTCCGCGCCGGACGCGGATTCGGTTTTCGCCAAACTCGCCTCGGCATCGCGCGCGCGCTCCCAATTCGCCCGCGCCACCTCCGTCAAGCGTTGCCATTCCGCCTGCAAAAGCTTGGCGGAAAGGGCTAGCCGGGTGTCGAGACCGTTCGCCGCGATATAGCGATCCCCCAAACTCCCCTTGGCCACGTCCATTTGGTGCTTCAATTCGAGATAGGCCGCTTGCAACGGAGCAATCGAAGGCGGTAGCCCGGTCTGCGCTCCCAGCGGCGGCGAGCCCGACGCGAGCATCGTCTGGAAGGCCTCGAAATGCGTTTTGGCGCGCGCCGCCACCGCAGCCGCATGGAGGCGTGGTTGCGCCGGATCGTCGCCTGCCGCGAGCACCGAATCGAGACGGCGATGCGCCGCGTCCGCCAAATCGCTCAAAGTGCGAAGCCGCGAGGCGACGAAGGCCTCGCGCGCCGCGTGCTGGGCAACCGCCGCGTCGTTCTGAACATCGATGAAAGCGCCCGCCACGGCATTGGCTATGGCGGCCGCGGTCTCCCCGGTCTCGGCGCGCGCTTCGATCACGAGAGCGTTCATGGCGGGCTCCGGGACCAGCGAAATCCGGGATTCCAGATCGCGCTCGAGGTTGTTCTCCGCCCCCGAGGCGCCGACCGCTTCCGGCGCCACCGTCGAAAATCCTTTATCTCGCAGGGCAATAGCCGCGCGCGTCAAGACCGGCTTGGCCCTCGCCAAAATGGCCGCTTCGGCGATCGCGCCCGACGCCCGATCGGCCTCGGACATACCGGCGATCGCATGCGCCTTGAAATACGCGGATCCCGCCAACACCCCTTCCATGCCGCCAAACGTCAAAAGGCCAAGTCCGATCGCCGCCACAAAGCGCCACCCGCCGCGGCCCACGAAACCGGCGCCGGGACTTTGCGGCCAAGTCCACCCTTTCGGCGTGCCCGCCCCATCTCTATCGGCGTCAAATTGAATTGGCATGGTTCCGCGGTCACTGCTCAATGATACGATCAGCACTTTATTAACCATAAAGTCTTACCGAAACATCACCATGGCCGCCGTTCCACTCCGGCCCCGACTGGACCCGCGCCAAAACACCCACGAATTTTCTATAAGCGCCCCCGTTCCGGGCCCTCGAAATCCTATGGCATGAAGACCCACATAGGCGCATAGATTATGTGCCTGTCTCCTTGCGGCGGTCGTTTCAGCCGCCCTCACAGCGAGAATAACCATGCTCGATGTTGTCTTCCTCGCCGCCGGCATCGTCTTCTTTTTCCTAACGGCAGCCTATGCCGAGGGCTGCGAGCATCTCTAGATTGGCCTGGAAAGAACCGGACCAGCCGCGCTCCGCGACGAAATTGAATCCGGCCTTTTATTCAGAGGCCCGTCTTTTCCCAAAAGGATCAAATCCTTTCGCCCGGTGTTGCACCGACGCGAAAAGCGCTCTGAAGGACCAACGACCATGACCTTCGACTATATCCTCGGCGCGATCGTGACCGCCGGAATCTTGTTCTACCTCACCTACGCACTTCTGCGCCCCGAGCGTTTCTAGGACGTGACACATGACCGTGAACGGTTGGATTCAAATCATTCTCTTCAGCGCCGTCATCATCGCGCTCGCAAAACCGCTGGGCGGTTATATGACGGCCGTGTTCGCTGGCGAAAGAACCATTCTTGCGCCCGTGCTGCGGCCGATCGAACGCCTGTTTTATAGGCTTGCCGGCATCGACGAAAATCAAGAGCAACACTGGCTGAGCTATGTGTTCGCGGTGGCGCTCTTTCATATCGGCGGCTTCGTCTTGCTCTACGCCTTGCTACGCCTGCAGGGTTTTCTGCCGTTCAACCCGGCGGGTCAGGGCGCCGTCGAGCAAGGTCTCGCGTTCAACACCGCGGTCAGCTTCATCACCAACACCAATTGGCAGAATTACGGCGGCGAAACCACGCTGTCTTATTTGACCCAAATGCTGGGCCTCACGCATCAGAACTTCCTGTCGGCGGCAAGTGGCATCGCCATCGCCATCGCGGTCATCCGCGGCTTTTCTCGCGCGTCCTCGAAGACCGTCGGAAGCTTCTGGGTCGATGTTACCCGCGCGACGCTCTACGTGTTGCTGCCGATCTCCACCGTCGCGGCCCTTTTTCTGGTGTGGCAAGGCATTCCCCAGACACTCGGGCCTTATGTCGATGTCACGACGCTCGAAGGCGCCAAGCAAACCATCGCGGTCGGCCCCGTGGCGAGCCAAATCGCGATCAAGATGTTCGGCACCAACGGCGGCGGATTCTTCAACGCCAATGCCGCGCATCCCTTCGAGAACCCGACGGCGCTGTCGAACTTCGTCCAGATGGCCTTGATCTTCGCCATCGGCGCGGCGCTCACCAACGTCTTCGGCCGCATGGTCGGCAATCAAAAGCAAGGCTGGGCGATTTTCGCGGTGATGGGCATTCTGTTCCTTGCCGGCGTCGCGATCGTCTACCCGGCGGAAGCCGGCGGCAATCCGTTGATCCACGCACTTGGCATCGAGGGCGGCAATCTCGAAGGCAAGGAGGTGCGCTTCGGCGTCCTGGGCTCCTCGCTCTTCGCCGTCGTCACCACGGATGCCTCGTGCGGCGCGGTCAATGCCATGCACGATAGTTTCACCGCGCTCGGCGGGATGATCCCGCTGATCAACATGCAGCTCGGCGAAATTATCTTCGGCGGCGTCGGCTCGGGCCTCTATGGCATGGTGGTTTTTGTCATCATCGCGATCTTCGTCGCGGGACTGATGGTCGGCCGCACGCCCGAATATCTCGGCAAGAAAATCGAATCCAAGGAAGTCAAGATGGCGATGCTCGCGATCCTCTGCCTGCCTTTGGCGATGCTCGGCGGAACGGCCGTCGCACTCTCCGTGCCTTCGGCGGTGTCCGCCATGGGCAATCCCGGCCCCCATGGTTACACCGAGGTGCTTTACGCCTTCTCCTCGACGGCGGCGAACAACGGGTCGGCCTTCGCGGGCCTCTCGGCCAATACGATGTTCTACAATGTGCTGCTCGCGATCAGCATGTTGATGGGGCGTTTCCTGGTCGTGGTGCCGGCGCTCGCGATCGCGGGATCGCTCGCCGCGAAAAAGACGGTTCCGACGTCCGCCGGCACGTTCCCGACGACGGGTCCGCTGTTCGTTGGGCTCGTGATCGGCGTCATCTTGATCATCGGCGGACTCACTTTCTTCCCGTCGCTGGCTCTTGGCCCCATCGTCGAACATCTCGCGATCGAGGCCGGCCAGAGCTGGGGCTAACTCCGTTTCGCCCGCGTCCCCTTCCCCCGCGCGCGGGGGAAGGACCCCGAACGACGATCTGTTTCAACTATAAGGCTTTCCGGCATGTCCAGAGCATCGGCCTCTATCTTTGACCCCAAACTTCTCGTGCCGGCCATCGGCGGGGCCTTCAAAAAACTCGATCCGCGCGTTCTCGCGAAGAACCCGGTCATGTTCGTCGTCGAGATCGTGGCGGCGCTCACGACGGTGCTCTACATCCGCGACCTCGTCATCGGCCACACCGATCATGGTTTTACCGTGCAGATCATTTTGTGGCTTTGGTTCACGGTGCTCTTCGCCAATTTCGCGGAAGCTGTCGCCGAGGGGCGCGGCAAGGCCCAGGCCGACAGCCTGCGGCGTCAACGGACCGAGACGACGGCGAAGCTCCTGTCCGGCAAGGACCGCACCAAATATACGATTCTCCCCGGCCCCGATCTCAAGGTCGGCGACATCGTGCTCGTCGAGGCCGGCGATATCATCCCGAGCGACGGCGAAGTGATCGAAGGCATCGCCTCGATCAACGAGGCCGCCATCACCGGAGAATCGGCGCCCGTCATCCGCGAATCCGGCGGCGATCGTTCGGCGGTCACCGGCGGCACGCAGGTTCTGTCGGATTGGATTCGCGTCCGCATCACGGCCGCCGCGGGTTCGACCTTCCTCGACCGGATGATTTCGCTCGTTGAAGGCGCCTCGCGGCAAAAGACGCCCAATGAAATCGCGCTCAATATTCTGCTGGCGGGCTTGTCGATCATTTTCGTGTTCGCGGTCGCCACCATTCCGAGTTTCGTCGCCTACGCGGGCGGCTCGATCCCGATCGTGGTCATCGTCGCCCTGTTCGTGACCTTGATCCCGACGACCATTGGCGCGCTGCTGTCCGCGATCGGCATTGCCGGCATGGACCGTCTCGTTCGCTTCAACGTGCTCGCCATGTCGGGACGCGCCGTCGAGGCAGCGGGCGACGTCGATACGCTGTTGCTCGACAAGACCGGCACGATCACGCTCGGCAATCGCCAAGCGACATCCTTCCGCCCGGTCAAGGGTGTCGGCGAATTCGAACTCGCCGATGCCGCCCAGCTCGCTTCGCTGGCCGACGAGACGCCGGAAGGCCGCTCGATCGTCGTGCTCGCCAAGGAGAAATACGGCATCCGCGAACGCGACATGGTCAGCCTCGACGCGCATTTCGTGCCCTTTACCGCCCAGTCGCGCATGAGCGGAGTCGACGGCGTGGGACTTTCCATTCGCAAGGGCGCGGTGGAATCAATTCTCACTTACGTCGAGTCCTATCCTGAAGGCGGCCATTCCAACGGCGTGATCGTCGGCAACAAGCCGTTGGCGAGTTCCGCGGCGGCCCGCGAGATCCAAGCCATCGGCGAAGAAATCAGCTCGAGCGGTGGCACCCCGCTCGCGGTGTCGCGCGACGGCAAGCTGCTCGGGCTCATTCACCTCAAGGATATCGTCAAGGGCGGCATTCGCGAGCGCTTCACCGAATTGCGCCGGATGGGCATCCGGACCGTGATGATCACCGGCGACAATCCAATGACGGCGGCGGCCATCGCGGCCGAGGCCGGCGTCGACGACTTCCTCGCCCAGGCCACGCCCGAGGATAAGCTCAAGCTCATCCGCGACGAACAAGCCAAGGGGAAATTGGTCGCGATGTGCGGCGACGGCACCAATGACGCCCCCGCCTTGGCCCAAGCCGATGTCGGCGTCGCCATGAATACCGGCACCGTCGCGGCGCGCGAAGCCGGCAATATGATCGATCTCGATTCCGATCCGACCAAGCTGATCGAGATCGTCGAGATCGGCAAACAGTTGTTGATGACGCGCGGCGCGCTCACGACTTTTTCGATCGCCAACGACGTCGCGAAATATTTCGCGATCATCCCGGCGATGTTCCTCGCCTTCTATCCCCAGCTTCAGGCGCTCAACGTCATGCATCTGGCGTCGCCGCAGAGCGCCATTCTCTCGGCGATCATTTTCAATGCGCTGATCATCATCGCCTTGATCCCGCTTGCGCTGAAAGGCGTCCGCTACCGTGCCGTCGGCGCCGCCGCCTTGCTCCGCCGCAATCTTTTGATTTACGGGCTCGGCGGGATCATCGCGCCCTTCGCCGGCATCAAGGCGATCGATCTCGCCGTCGCCGCGCTCCATCTGGTTTGAGGACCTGATCACCATGCTCAAACAATTACGCCCCGCCCTCGTTCTTCTCGTCGTGTTGACGGTCGTGACCGGCCTCGCCTATCCCTTCGCCATCACCGGGCTCGCCGGAGTCCTGTTCCCGTCCCAAGCCGCGGGCAGCCTCGTGACATCGAATGGACAGATCGTGGGCTCCGCCTTGATCGGTCAGTCCTTCACGTCCGACAAATATTTCCACGGCCGGCTTTCCGCAACGTCGGGACCCGATCCGAAAGATCCATCGAAAACGATCTCCCAGCCCTATAACGCGGCCAATTCGAGCGGCTCCAACCTCGCGCCCACCAACAAGGCGCTCGTCGACCGGGTCAAGGACGACGCCGCCAAGCTCAAGGCGGAAAACCCCCATGCGCCGGTGCCGCAAGACCTCGTGACGACGTCGGGTTCGGGCCTCGATCCCGACATCACCCCCGAGGCCGCGTTCTTCCAGGTGCCCCGCGTGGCCAAGGCCCGCAATATCCCGGAGGACAAACTCCACGATCTCGTGTCAAACCACGTGGAAGGCCGTATACTGGGCATTATCGGCGAACCCAAGGTCAATGTTCTCGCCTTGAACATTGCGTTGGATCGGCTCGCGAAGAACTGACCGGTTTAAACCAAGGTGTAGAATGAACGACGACCTGAGGCCGTCGCCAGATGCCCTTCTCGAGGCCGCTCACCGCGAAGAGCAGCGACTTGGCCGGCATAAGATTTTTCTCGGCGGCGCGCCCGGCGTCGGCAAGACCTACGCGATGTTGCAGGCCGCGCGCGCCAAGCTGCGCGAAGGCGTCGATGTCGTCGTCGGCGTCGTCGAGACGCATGGCCGTGAAGAAACGCAAGCCTTGCTCGACGGGCTCGAAGTCATTCCCCGGCACGAGGTCAATTACAAAGGCCACACGCTGGCGGAAATGGACCTCGACGCCATCCTCAAACGCCGGCCCAGCCTCGTTCTCGTCGATGAGTTGGCCCATACCAATGCGCCGGGCAGCCGGCATCCCAAGCGCTACCTCGATGCGGAAGAGCTCGTCGCGGCGGGCATCGACGTCTATTCCACCCTCAACATCCAACATGTCGAGAGCCTGAACAACGTCATCGCGCAGATCACCCGAATCAGGGTTCGCGAGACCGTGCCCGACTCCGTGCTCGACAAAGCCAACGACATCGAGGCGGTGGATATCGCGCCCGAAGATCTGATCCAGCGATTACGCGAAGGCAAGGTCTATGTCCCGCGACAGGCCGAGCGCGCGCTGCGGAACTTCTTCTCGGCCGGCAATCTGACGGCCTTGCGCGAACTGACGCTGCGGCGCACCGCGCAACGCGTGGATGAGCAACTTCTGAGCCACATGCAATCCCATGCCATCCGCGGCCCGTGGGCGGCGGGGGAGCGCATCCTGGTTTGCGTCAGCGAAGACCCGCGCTCGGCGGCGCTCGTCCGTTACGCCAAGCGCATGGCCGATCGCTTGCATGCGTCCTGGACCGCGCTCTATGTCGAAACCGCGCGGAGCCTCCAATTTAGCGAGGAAAAGCACGACATTATCGCCGAAGTGCTTCGTCTGGCCGAACGCCTTGGCGCGGATCCGATCACGATTCCCGGCGGCGGTCGTTTTATCGCCGACGATATCCTTGGCTATGCGCAGGCCAATAATTTTACCCAGATCGTCGCCGGGAAAACCAAACACTCGCGCTGGTTCGAACTGGTGAACAGTTCGGTCGTCCACGATCTCGTGAGAAACTCGGGAAATATCGGCGTTCACGTGATCGCGGGAGAGGAGCCAGACCCCAGCCCGGCCCGCGCGAAGCACGAACGCGCTATCCAGACCTCCAAACCCGTCGAGGCCTCGCCCTATATTCTGTCGCTCCTGATGATCGCGGGCGCGCTTGGCTTGGCCGAACTGCTCAAACCGACGGTCGGCGTCAACAATATCGACCTCGTGTTTTTGTCGGCGATTGTTTGCGTCGCCGTCACCTTTGGCCTTCTGCCCTCGTTGCTTGCGGTCGCGGCGGCGACGCTGTGCTACAATTTTTTCTTCTTGCCCCCGCTTTACACCTTCACCATTGCCGACCCCGCCAATGTGGCGACCCTGTTCTTCTTCACCCTCGTCGCGGTCCTGGTCTCGAACCTCGCGGCCCGGACACGGCGGCAAGCGAAAGTCGCCCAATCGCGCGCGCGGATCACCGAAGCGCTTTACAGTTTCAGCCGAAAACTCGGAAGCTGCGTCAATACCGATGACGTGCTTTGGGCGACCGCCTATCAAATCGCGTCCATGCTCCATGTCCGCGTCGTCATGCTGCTGCCGGAAAGAGGCTCCCTGGTCCTCAAGGCGGGCTATCCGCCCGAAGATATGCTTGGCGACGCCGATCTCGCGGCCGCGCAATGGGCCTGGTCGAACAACCGCCCGGCCGGACGCGGCGCCGACACCCTGCCTGGCGGCAAGCGGTTGTTCGCGCCGATGCGGACCGGACGTGGTCCCGTGGGCGTCGTTGGAATCGACGACGACAAGAACGGCCCGCTGCTGACCCCGGAGCAACGCCGCCTGTTGGACGCGCTTCTCGATCAGGGCGCGCTCGCGGTCGAACGGGTCCATCTCGCCGAGGATGTGGACCGCGCCAAACTCGCCGCCGAAACGGATCGCTTGCGCACGTCCCTTCTCACCTCGATCTCCCACGATCTCAAGACGCCGCTCGCCTCGATCCTCGGCGCGGGCTCGACGCTTCGCGATTATGACAAGGAGCTGAGCACGGAAGGCAAGACGGAGCTGCTGTCCACGGTCATCACGGAATCGGAGCGGCTCAACCGGTTCATCGCGAACCTCCTCGACATGACGAAGCTCGAATCGGGGGCCATCGTCCCCAATCTCGCGCTTCACGACATTGCCGAGCTGGTGGGCGCGGCTCTCCAGCGCGCCACCGTGATTTTGGCGGACCACAAGGTCGACGTGAAGCTCGCCGCCGATCTGCCCATGCTGCGGCTCGACGCCGTCTTGTTCGACCAGGTGCTCTTTAATCTCTTGGACAATGCCGCGAAATATGCGGTCGATCACTCGACGATCAGTATCCGGACCTGGCGCGACGACGACTGGGCTTTTCTCCAAATTCTCGACGAAGGCGAAGGCATCCCCCCCGAGGATCTCGATAAGATCTTTGAAAAATTCTACCGGGCCCGTAAGGGTGACCGCGTGTTGGCGGGGACGGGCCTAGGCCTGGCCATCGCGCAGGGTTTCGTCGAGTCCATGGGCGGCACGATTTCCGCCGGCAATCGGCTGGACCGGTCCGGCGCGGTCTTCACGTTGCGCCTGCCCGTTCCGACGACTGAAACAACGCTGGATACCGCCGCATGAATGCGCTCTCGATCCGAATTCTCGTCGTCGACGACGAACCGCCCATTCGCCGCCTGCTGCGCACCGGCCTCGGCACGCAGGGCTACGACGTAATCGATGCCGCGACCGGCAAGGATGCGCTCGCCGCCATGAGCGAGGAGCCGGACCTGGTGATCCTCGATCTCGGACTGCCGGACATGCAGGGCCACGACGTCCTGCGCAGCCTCCGCGAAAGCGGCAACAGCGTCCCCGTCGTCGTCCTGTCAAGCCGCGACGACGAGGCCGGCAAGGTCCGGGCGTTCGATTTGGGCGCCGACGATTATGTGACCAAACCCTTTGGCATGAATGAGCTTTTGGCCCGGGTCCGGGCCGCGCTCAGGCATCGCTTACAAGCGCAGGGTGAGAAGCCCATCTTCCAGTCAGGTGGCCTCAGCGTCGATCTCGTGCGGCGGATCGTCAAGGTCGATGGCGCCGAAGTGAAACTATCGCCCAAGGAATACGAACTGCTGCGTCTGCTCGTCCAACACGCGGGAAAGGTGCTCACGCACGCCTTCCTCTTGAAAGGAGTATGGGGACCGGCTACCGATCCCCAATATCTTCGCGTGTATATCCGGCAGTTACGTCACAAGATCGAAACCACGCCCGAACGGCCAGCCTACATCCTGACGGAAACCGGCGTGGGCTATCGCCTTCTGGCGTCCGATTAAACCCGATCTCTCCCGAATAGAATCCTCATGGACCTTTCGAGCCTCTTGCAACCCACCTATTGCATGATCGATCAACGCTTCAGCGGCAAGGCGCAGTGCCTGGCGGAGCTTGCCCGGCGCGCCGCCACCGCCCTGGGAATAGATCCCAACCAGGTCGCTCAAGCCCTGAACCATCGGGAGTCCTTGGGATCGACAGGGCTCGGCAGCGGGATCGCGCTTCCCCATGCGAGGCTTGCCTCGATCAGCAAGCCGTTCTGTCTGCTGGCCCGCCTGCGCGAACCGCTCGCGTTCGATGCCGTCGACGAAAAGCCCGTGGACTTGATCTGTCTCGTGCTCCTGCCCGAACGGCAATCGAGCGAACAACTCAACGTCCTCGCCGCCATCGCGCGGCGCCTGCGCGACGGCACGGCCCTCGCGGCCATGCGCAAGTCGCGGGATTCCAAGGCGCTCTGTGCCGCGGCGATCGGCGGGCAGGCATAACACCCTCGATTTTTACCTTTGCACGACTTGGCGCCGGAAAGCTCTTGCGCTCTCCGCGCGTTGGTCGCATGCAGCTTCGCCGGTTCCAAGGCAAAGCTCGAGGATCTGCCGGCTCGTTCTTTCGAAACCGACCGGCCTGACGACCACCCGCGCGAGACCCCCGACCGATGCCGTTGCGATCCCTGATTTTTGCCTGGACGGGATTGCTTCTCGCCTCCGCCTCCGCCGCCGAATCCGCCCAGCAACCTTCCCCGCGACCTTGGACCAGCCGATCTATATCCGCGGATCAGCGGGCCCATTTGCTCGTCGCCGCCATGACGCTGGACGAGAAGATTGCCCTGCTCCATACGAAAATCGGGACGCCGTTTCAGGGCCATCCGAAGCCGGACGGAGCGCTCAATTCGGCCGGCTATGGTCCTGGAATCGCGCGCCTCGGAATCCCGCCTCTCGAAGAAACCGACGCGGGACTTGGTCTCGCCAATCCCGTAAGCCAGCCTTTCGATGCCACGGCGCTTCCTTGCGGCTTGGCGATCGGCGCGAGCTTCGATCCCGCCCTGGCGCGCTCGGGCGGCGCGATGATTGCCGCGGAAGCCAAGATCCACGGATTCAACGTGATGTTGGCCGGAGGCGCGAACCTCATCCGCGATCCGCGCAATGGCCGTAATTTCGAATATGTCTCCGAGGATCCCTTGCTCACGGGCGTCGTGGCGGGGGCCATGATCGCCGGCGTACAGAGCCAGGGACTGATTTCGACGGTCAAGCATTTCGCCGTGAACGCCCAGGAAACCGGCCGGGTCGTGCTGAGCTCCGATATCGGCGAAGCGGCGGCGCGCGAAGCCGATCTTCTCGCGTTCGAAATCGCCATCGAGCGCGGCGCGCCGTTCTCGGTCATGACCGGCTACAACCGGATCAACAGCGAATTCGCCGCGCAAAACGCCTTCCTGATCAACCGCGTGCTCAAACAGGATTGGCATTTCAAGGGCTGGGTCATGTCGGATTGGGGCGGCACCCATTCGACGGAGGCATCGGCGCTGGCGGGTCTGGACCAAGAATCCGGCGACGATCTCGATCCCGGTCCCTATTTCGCGGGGCCGCTCAAGGCCGCCGTCGAGGCCGGACGCGTGCCGCAAGCGCGCATCGACGACATGGTGTTTCGGATTTTGCGCGCCGAGATCCAAGCCGGCATTTTCGACCATCCGCCGTCTCCCGGAGGCACGTTCGACGCCGCGGCCGATGCCGAGGTCGCGGAAAAGATCGAACGGCAAGGGATCGTCCTCCTCAAGAACGATCGCGCCATGCTGCCCTTGGACCCAACGCTCAAACGCGTTCTCGTCATCGGCGAGCACGCGGATTTCGGGGTTTTGTCGGGCGGCGGCTCGTCGCAAGTCGTCCCGCTCGGCGCGCTGCGCATGGAGGGCGATCCGCCGGGCCGATTCTTCGGCAAACCAAAGCTCTACGATCCGTCGTCACCGCTCGAAGCGGTGAAACGCGAGCTGCCGGATGCCACCGTCAGCTTTGTCGATGGTCATGACATTCCAGCCGCCACGCGCGCGGCGCGCGACGCCGATGTCGTGCTGATCTTCGCCGAGCAATGGATGAACGAATCGCGCGATGCCCCCAGCCTCGCCTTGCCGAAGAACCAAGAGCCATTGATCGCGGCGGTCGCCGCCGCCAATCCCAAAACGGTGGTGATCCTGGAAACCGGTGGCCCCGTGACCATGCCTTGGCTATCCGCGGTGCCCGCCGTGCTGGAGGCGTGGTATCCTGGAAGCCGCGGCGGCGAGGCAATCGCCGCGATTCTGTTCGGGCACGCCGATCCCTCGGGGCGGCTGCCGCTGACCTTTCCGCGCGGCGAGAACCAATTGCCGCGTTCCGTCATCCGCGACGCGGATTCGACCACCGCCAATCCCGGCGAGGCGCTCAAGGGCGCGATGTTTGGCATCGATTACAATATCGAAGGCGCCGATGTCGGCTACAAATGGTTCGCCCGGACCCATCAGCCCCCGCTGTTTCCCTTCGGATTTGGCCTATCCTACACCCACTTCACCACAAGCGCCGCGCGGGTCCGGCGGGACCGTGGGCGCGTGACCGTCCAGTTCCGCGTGACCAATACAGGGTCGCGCGACGGCATCGACACGCCCCAAGTCTATGTGGAAAGCACGAAGAATCTCTTCACGCGCAGGCTCGCCGGCTGGAGCCGCGTGAGCCTCGAACCCGGCAAAAGCCGCACGGTCTCCGTTTCGATCGATCCGCGTCTGCTCGCAAGGTTCGACGTGAAGCGGCATGGCTGGCATATCACGCGGGGAATTTACGTGTTCTCGGTCCGGCCCGACGCGACCGGCGCGGGACCGGAAACCGGCATCCGCCTCGGCGATCGCAATTTACCGCCGTGACGAGAGCGCTAGCAAACGCTTGCCAACGAGGCTAAGCCATTGCAGCCCCAAGCCGGAAACCGAACCATGACCGACGACATCGTAAAAGACAGCAACGGCACGCCTCTCAGCGATGGGGATAGCGTGCATGTCATCAAGGATCTCAAGGTCAAGGGCACGTCCGTGACCTTGAAACGCGGCACGTTGATCAAAAATATCCGCCTGACTGGAGACGAGGGCGAAATCGAATGCAACGCGGACAAGGTCAAGGGGCTCGTGCTGAAGACCTGCTTTCTCAAAAAGGCCTAGGGCCTCGAGGCGCGAATGGCATGAGTCGCGAGCCGTCGGTTCTTCCCGCCGTCCAAGATCATGCCGCGGAAGCTCACGCCGCGGAGGTCTTGGCGGTCAATCTCATCGCCGTGCTCGTGGCGGTGAGCGAGGACCAGCCGCGCGTCTTGACCATCGGCGGAAGCGCCTTGCCCTCCGGTCCGTTCGAACTCGCCCACCGCTCGCTGCAATCGGGCCTGCGCGACTGGGTGGAGCAGCAGACTCACCACCCCATCGGCTATGTCGAGCAACTCTACACCTTCGCCGACCGGGATCGCGGCGGCGGCGAGGGCGCGCGCATGGTCTCGATCAGCTATCTCGGCCTAACGCGCGAACGCCCGGCGGTTGCCGTCGGCGCGACGCCGGAATGGCGGGATTGGTATAGCTTTTTCCCCTGGGAAGACCGCCGCCAGGGCGCAAGCGCGGTCGAGCCGACTCTGAAAACCGGACTCCGCGCCTGGATCGCCAGCGCCGCCGATCCCGCTCTCCGGCGCGAGCGCGAACAGCGCTGCGCGATCGCGTTCGGCTTCGATTCGCAAGTTTGGAACGAAGAGCTCGTCCTGCAACGCTACGAACTCTTGTTCGAGGCGGGTCTGATCCCGGAGGCGCGGCACGCGGCGCCGCAAACGGGCGCGCAAACGATTCCGGGGCAAGCGATGACGGGCGATCATCGCCGAATTCTCGCCACGGCCATGGCGCGGCTTCGGGCCAAGATCAAATACCGCCCCGTCGTCTTCGAGTTGTTGCCGGAGACCTTCACCTTGCTGCAACTCCAGCGCAGCGTCGAAGCGCTCGCGGGACTCCTGGTTCATAAGCAAAATTTCCGGCGCCTGATCGAGCAGCAAAACCTTGTCGAGGATACCGGCGCGATCGCAACCGCGACGGGTGGCCGCCCGGCCAAACTGGTGCGTTTTCGCCGCGCCATTCAAGCCGAACGCGCCGTGGCCGGGACCAAACTGCCGCGGCCTTGACCGTTTGGGCCTCTGTCGAACGGCGGAGCCCACCTCCCAATCATTGCCGTCAATGCATCTTGGACCTTGACGAAAAGATGAACCCCCATCACATTCATCCAGGAGAAATGCTCGTTAGGAGTATAAGTAGATGTCTTCCGCCGCCGCCACGAGCGCCCTTGCGCGAACCGCCCCGCTCTACGATCGCGTCAGCCGCTTCGTCCCGCCGTTCGAATGGCCGGCCTATGCCCACGACATCGACGCGATCCTGCGCCTGAAAAAAGAGCGCAATGCGGTCATCCTCGCGCATAATTATCAAACGCCGCAGATCTTCCACTGCGTCGCCGATTTCGCTGGCGATAGTCTCGCCCTGGCGCGGATGGCGCAGGACAGCGACGCCGACGTGATCGTGCTGGCCGGCGTCCATTTCATGGCGGAAACCGCGAAGCTTTTGAATCCGACCCGCAAAGTGCTCATTTCCGACACGTCGGCGGGCTGTTCGCTCGCGGAATCGATCACGGCCGAGGATGTACGGGCGCTGCGGCGCAAATATCCCGGCGTGCCGGTCATCACCTATGTCAACACCTCCGCCGCGGTGAAGGCTGAAAGCGACATTTGTTGCACGAGCGGCAACGCGCTCAAAATCGTCGAATCGCTTGGCGTCGACCGCGTCATCATGATCCCCGACGAGTTTCTCGCGCAGAACATCGCCAAGCAGACCAAGGTCGAGATCATCACCTGGGCCGGCCATTGCGAAGTTCACGAACTTTTCACGCCGCAGGACGTGAGGGACATGCGCGAGGCCAATCCCGGCGTGTTCGTGCTCGCGCATCCCGAATGCCCGCCCGACGTCGTCGCGGAAGCCGACTATGCCGGTTCGACCGCCGGGATGATCGATTATGTCCGCGAGCACCGGCCCCCCAGGGTCGCCTTGCTGACGGAATGCTCGATGAGCGACAATGTCGCGGTCCAATATCCCGATCTCGAATTCGTGCGGCCCTGTAATCTGTGCCCGCACATGAAAAAGATCACGCTTGGAAACCTGCGCGAATGCCTCGAAAACATGACCCATGAGGTGACCATCGACCCGGCGGTGGCGGAAGCCGCGCGCCGCGCGGTCGAGCGTATGCTGGCGGTCAAGTGAGCCGCGCCGCCGCGCTCGCCGGCCAGCCCGTCGTCATCGGCGGTGGCCTGGCTGGTCTCATGACCGCGCTCTATCTCGCGCCGCGCCCGGTCGTGGTTCTCTCGGCATTGCCGTTGGGAACCGAAGCGTCGAGCGTCTGGGCGCAAGGCGGAGTCGCGGCCAGCGTCGGCCCCGGCGACGATCCGAGCCAGCATCTCGTCGACACGCTCAAGGCCGGCGACGGTCTCTGCGATCCCGCCGCCGCGCGCAAAATCCTCGATGCCGC
>JARLIW010000079.1 GCA_031291515.1 Beijerinckiaceae bacterium
AGCGCGGCGCCGATTCTGATCGATAATCTCCCCGAGCCGACCGTCCAACCGCAAGGTTTGGCCGAACGCGGAATTCTTGGCCACCGCACGCGGTTCCGCCTCGCCAATGTCGCCCTCGCGGAACTTGCCGCCGCCATGAGCGGCGTCCATGTCGTCGATATCGCGGCGGCGCTCGGCGCGGTTGGCTCGAATGCGATGCTCGACGACGGCCTGTCCGGTTTCACCCATTTCGGCGCGCCGGGCTGGCTGCTGCAGCGGCCGGAAAGCGAGAAAGACGCCGTGCATGGGCTCTTTCCCGATATCGCGCCGCTCGCGCATTTGGTCGGCGGCGATCCCTATGGCCGCGAAAAGGCCTTGGCCGTCACCCATGTCGACGCGCTGACGACGGTACTTGGAATCGGCCGCAAGAAATGCGTCATCCTCGATCTCGACGGGACTCTGTGGCCCGGCGTCCTCGCCGAAACCGGTTCGCCCTTCGCCTGGACCCCGGAGATCAGCGGCGCCTATTCCTACATCGGCCTTTATTTCGGGCTGCACGAAGCGCTTCTCTGTCTCAAGAAGCGCGGCATTGTCCTCGCCTGCGTCAGCAAGAACGATGAAAAGACCGTCCGCGATCTCTGGACCTATCCCGACCATTACCCGCGCCATCGGCTGCTGACGCCCGACGATTTCGTGACCTGGCGCGTCAATTGGAACGACAAGCCCGACAATATCCGTTCGATCGCGGACGAACTCGGCTTCGCGCTCGACAGTTTCATCTTCATCGACGACCATCCCGTCGAGCGCGACCGGGTGCGCCAGCGGCTCCCGGAGGTCGAAGTCTGGGGCGAAGATCCGTTCGGCCTGCGCCGCCGCCTGTTGGAAGACCCACGCCTGCAATTGCCGGTCATCACCAAGGAATCGGCGGATCGCGGCACACTCGTCAAAGCCCAACTTCAACGCCAACAGGCGCAAGCCTCGGCGATGGACGAGGCCGACTACCTCGCCTCGCTCGATATCAAATGCCAAATCGACCGGTTCGAACCCGAAGACTCGCGTCTGTCGCGCGTCGAAGAGCTGTTTCAGCGCACGACGCAGTTCAACACGACCGGCCGAAAATTTTCGCTCGGCGAGTTGAAACGCCTCGCCGCGAGCGACACGGGCCGCGTTTTCGTGATCCAGGTCGCGGATCGCTTCGCGGACCACGGATTGGTCGGCGCCCTGGTGATTTCAAGCGGCGAAATCCTCGGCCTCGCGATGAGCTGCCGCGTTCTCGGCATGGGCGTCGAGCACCGTTTTTTACGCCATGTCCTCGCGGAAACGACGAACTTTACCAGCGAGATCACCGCCCGCATCGTCGAGACGCCGCGCAATATTCCGGTCCGCCATATCTATCGCGACAATGGCTTCGTCGAACGCGAGCCGGGCGTTTGGCTGCGCCGTCCCGAAACCGCGGGCTCATCTCGTCCCGATCGATAAAGCATTTGTGACCGGCCAGCGCCGCCGCGCCCCTCGTCGAATCAAAGCGATCCGCGCTAGCTTGATCCCATGGGACCTCAACGGGCTCGGCCGGTCATTCCAGAAGCTGAAAGCGCGGCGCGCCGAGCGTTGCGCCTCTCGCCGTCCGATGCCCAAGCCTGGAGCCGGCTCGGCGCGATCCTCTGTCGGCAGGACGCTCTCGCGGAAGCGGCCCGCTGCTTCGAAACAGCGATCCGTCTCGATGCCGCGTTGTTCGACGCGCTCAATAATCTTGCCGTGACCTTGCAGCGCCTGGGCGATCACGCTGGCGCGGAAGCGCGTTACCGGCAAGCGCTGCGGCTGAGCCCGCATAGCCCGAGCGTGGAATTCAATCTCGCCGTCCTGCTCGGCCATACCGGACGCTACGCCGAGGCGCTTGAGATCGCGGGCCGGCTTCTCGTCCGCGAGCCCACGCTGATTCCGGCCTATTTGCTCGCGTCGGTGCTCGAATGCGAAGCCGGACGGCACGACGCGGCCTTAGCGCGCGTGAAGCAGGCCCTGGCCATCGCACCAAACGACACCGGCATTCTCCTTCGCCAAGCCGAGATCTTGCTGCAAACCGGCGATAATGCCCCAGCGCTGCAAGCCTGCGATCAAATCCTGGCGAAAGACCCGGCAAATGCCAAAGCCCTTCATGCCCGCGCCCTCTCGCTTCAGGGGCTCGATCGCTGCGCCGACGCGCTCGACGCGTTCGCGCAGGCCGAAGCCACGGCGCCAGCGCCGGCATCGATCATGGCCTCGCATGCCTGGCTGCTCGCGGAAATGGGCCAAAAACCCGAAGCCCTGGCGATGCTCGATCGTGCGCTCGCCCACGATCCCGGCAACGTGAAATCATGGTACGAGAAAGCAAGCCTCACGCGGTTCAAAGCGGACGATCCGGCCCTGACCACGATGGCGCAACTGGCGGACCGGCCCGGCACCGCCCATCCCGACCGAATCAAGCTCTATTTCGCGCTCGGAAAAGCCGCTCTCGACGTCGGCGATGGCGACAGCGCGTTCGCCCGGCTCGACGCGGGCAACCGGCTCAAGCGCGCCATTCTCGACTACGATCCAGAGGCCGACGCCCACCATCTCCGGGCCATCGCCGAAGCTTTCCCGGCGGAGGCCCTCGCGCGTCTTCACGGCGCCGGCCCGGCGACAAACCAGCCCGTCTTCATATTCGGCATGCCGCGTTCGGGGACGACGCTTCTCGAACAAATCCTGGCGTCTCACCCTCATGTCCACGGGCTCGGCGAACCATCCTATCTCGCGCGCCTCGCCGGCGATCCGAGCTTTCCCGACAGCATGGCGGCGCTGACGCCGGACGCCATGATGCGCTTGGGGCGGCGCTATCTCGCGTCAAGCACGCCGGCCGGGCGAGGACGACCAAGACTGGTGGATAAAACGCCGTCGAACTTCCTCCATGCCGGCTTGATCTCGGTGATTCTGCCGGGGGCGAAAATGATTCATTGCCGCCGCGACCCGCTCGACACCTGTTTGTCCTGCTATTCCCTCTTGTTCGCGAGCGGCTATCAATATTCCTACGATCTCGCCGAGCTCGGCGCCTATTACCGGCTTTATCTCGAGCTGATGGCCCATTGGCGCCGGGTTCTGCCCGCGGACCGCTTCCTCGAAGTCGATTACGAAAGCCTGACGCGCGACGACGGCGAGCAGGTTCGCAAAATCCTCGATTTTCTCGATCTGCCCTGGGATGCCGCCTGTTTGCGCTCTCACGAAACGAAGCGGCGGGTGACCTCCGCAAGCCTCGGCCAGGTCCGCGCGCCGGTCTATCAAACGAGCATTGGCCGCGCCCGCGCGTTTCAGCCCTGGCTCGGCCGGCTCGGGACATTTTCGTAAAACACCCCCGCAAAGCCTGTTTTCGACACCGAATCATGACTATGCCGTGAGAGGGGCGCAATGTTACAAGCCGCTTGACGAGGGGCCCGGCAGAGTTGGCATGTTATTTCGATCCCATCATGTCGGTGTAGGCTTGGACCAGCGGATTGGTCTATTGGGCCGGTAAGACCGGGAACCGGAGCGAACATGACGTCGAGACTTCTCCTTGCATCTGCCGCCGCTCTCGCCTTGGCGGCTGGCGCGGCCCAAGCCGATGTGACGCTTGGCGTCGCGAGCCCCTTCACGGGCCAAAACTCCTCGTTTGGGGAGCAGATCAAGCGCGGGGCCGAGGCCGCCGCCGCCGCGATCAATGCCGCCGGCGGGATCAATGGCGAAAAGCTCATCCTCGACCTGCAGGACGATGCTTGCGACCCGAAACAGGCGGTCGCCGCCGCGAATAAGATCGTGAGCGCGAACGATGCCGCGGTGATCGGCCATTTCTGCAGCAGTTCGTCGATTCCGGCCTCCGACGTCTATGCCGAGGCGGGGATTCCGCAGATCAGCCCCGCTTCGACCAACCCCAAGCTGACCGACCGCGGCCTCACGAGCGTGTTCCGCACCTGCGGCCGCGACGACCAGCAATCCGCCGTCGCGGCGGCGGCGATCGTTTCGCGCAAGCTCGGCACGAAGATCGCGATCGTCGACGACAAATCGGCCTACGGAAAAGGCATCGCGGACGGCGTGCGCTCGGCGCTCGCGGCCAAGGGGATCCACGAGGCCTTGGACGATACGTTGACGCAAGGCGACAAGGATTTCTCGGCCCTGATTTCCCGCCTGAAATCGGCCAATGTGGATTTCGTGTTTTACGGCGGCTATTTCTCGGAAGCCGGTTTGCTCGTTCGCCAAGCCAGAGAACAAGGGCTCAAGGCGATCTTCATGGGCGGCGACGGCATCGCCGCGACGGAATTCGCCAGTATCGCGGGACCGGCCTCCGACGGGGTCTTGATGACCTTCTATCCCGACCCGCGCGACAATCCCGCCGCCGCGCCGGTGATCCAGGCGTTCCGCGACCAGAAATTCGAGCCGGAGGGCTACACTCTGTATAGCTATGCCGCCGTGACGGCCTTTGCCGAGGCCGTCAAGCGGGCCGGGACCGTGGAGGGCGCGAAGGTCGCGGCCGAGCTCCATAAAGGCTCGTATAAGACCGTGCTCGGCACCATAGCCTTCGACGCCAAGGGCGATCCCGATACCGACCCCTTCATCGTCTATGTCTGGAAGGCCGGAAAATACGTACCGTTGAAGTAGGCTTGAAATTCGGAGGACCCCGCGCGTGGCCTATTTTCTCCAGCAGACCATCAACGGGCTCACCCTGGGCTCGATTTATGGGCTGATCGCGCTCGGCTATACGATGGTCTACGGCATTGTCGGCATGATCAATTTCGCCCATGGCGAAATCTATATGATCGGCGCGTTCGTCTCGCTCATCGCCTTCGCGGTCCTCGGCCTCTTCGGCATCACCTGGGCGCCGCTCGCGATCGTACTGGTCTTGCTGATCGCGATTGTCTTTACCGGCGCCTTCGGCTGGGCGGTCGAGCGCATCGCCTACCGGCCGCTGCGCGGATCGTTCCATCTGGCGCCGCTGATCTCGGCCATCGGCATGTCGATCTTCTTGCAAAATTATGTCCAGCTTCTGCAAGGCGCGCGGCTGCGCACGCTGCCCGCCCTGGTCAGCGGCGGGGTAACGCTGTTCCGCGAGAATGATTTCGAGGTGCGCATTTCGACGATTCAAATCGCGATCATCCTTCTCGCCGGCGTGCTCATGGCCGCCCTGACGTTTCTGATCGAACACACGCGACTCGGACGATCCCAGCGCGCGTGCGAACAGGACATGGGCATGGCGGGCATGATCGGGATCAACGTCGACCGCACGATCTCGCTGACCTTCGTGATCGGCGCGGCGCTGGCGGCGGGCGCGGGCTTGATGGTGACGCTCTATTACGGGTCGGTCGATTTCTTCATCGGGTTTCTCGCCGGGGTCAAAGCCTTCACGGCGGCGGTGCTCGGCGGCATCGGCTCGATCCCCGGCGCGATGCTCGGGGGCATTTTGATCGGGCTCGTGGAGGCCTATTGGGGCGGCTATGTCTCGGGCGCCTATAAGGATGTGTCGGTGTTCGCCGTGCTGATCCTGGTCTTGACCGTGATGCCCACGGGCCTGCTCGGCAAACCCCATATCCAGAAAGTCTGAGGCATGGCATCGGGTCCAAGCCTCGAAACGCCCGCGCGCGATCATAAAGCGCTTCGAAATGCCGGTCTTGCCGCGCTTTTGACACTGGTCTTGTCGATTCCCTTCATCGGCATCCGTCTCGACGATAGCCAAGGTTCGAACGGGCTCGCCTTCCGGCCGCAATGGGTCGCGGGCCTTGTCGTCGTCGTCTTTGTCGCGCGGCTCGTTCTCGATCAAACCGGTGGCCTCGCGGCCTGGCGGCCGCGGTTTCCCACGGGCCTGAAACGGGGCCTCCGGCTCGAGCCCCCCGTTTCGACGATCCTGATCGCCCTCGTCCTCGGGCTCGCCTTCGCCTTTCCGCTGGCGCCCTTCGCTTCGCGATACGAAATCGGTTTGGCCACGAGCTTTCTGATCTACGTCATGCTCGGCTGGGGCCTCAACATCGTCGTCGGCCTCGCCGGACTGCTCGATCTCGGCTATGTCGCGTTTTACGCGGCGGGCGCCTATACGTTCGGGCTTCTCTCGACCCATTTCGGCATCGGCTTCTGGCTCGCCTTGCCGCTCTCGGGGCTTGCCGCCGCGACGCTCGGCATGCTGCTTGGATTTCCGGTGCTGCGGCTTCGAGGCGATTATCTCGCCATCGTCACGCTCGGGTTTGGCGAAATCATCCGCATCATTCTCTTGAACTGGTCGGATCTGACGGGCGGCCCCAACGGCATCTCGGGCATCGGCCGGCCCAGTTTTTTTGGCCTCCCCTTTGCCGCGACCGCGCCCAACGGCGGAACGACATTCTCAAAACTGTTCGGCCTCCCGTTTTCGCCGCTCCATCGTTTGGCCTGGCTCTATTATGTCATCCTCGCGCTCGCGCTGTTGACGCTCGCGTTCACGTCGCGGCTGCGGCGTCTGCCGATCGGACGCGCATGGGAAGCGCTCCGCGAAGATGAAATCGCCTGCCAGGCGCTCGGCCTCAATCCGACCGTGATCAAACTCACCGCCTTTTCGCTTGGCGCGATGCTGGGCGGCTTGGCCGGCTGTTTCTTCGCCGCGAAACAAGGGTTCATCTCGCCCGAGAGCTTCACCTTTTCGGAAAGCGCGATCATTCTCGCCATCGTCGTCCTCGGCGGCATGGGGAATCAATTGGGCGTCGTCATCGCCGCCGCCGTTCTCGTGGGATTGCCGGAACTCGGCCGGAGTTTCGCGGAATACCGCATGCTCGTTTTCGGCATGGCGATGGTGCTGATCATGATTTGGCGCCCCGGCGGTCTGATTTCGGGCCGCTCGCCCAGCATTCGCGCCGATCTCTCGCGATTTAAAGCCACCGGCCCCGAGGTCGCGCCGTGAGCGCGATGATCGCGGGAGGTCCCGTTCTCGCGGTTCGTGGCCTCAGCATGCGCTTTGGCGGCATTCTCGCCATCGACAATCTCGATTTTTCCGCCAAAACCGGCGAAGTCACGGCCGTGATCGGCCCCAATGGCGCGGGCAAGACGACGGCCTTCAATTGCGTGACCGGCTTCTACAAGCCGACCGGCGGCGAGATCACGATCGGCGACGAGGCCGGCACCTTGCGGATCGACCGGCTGCCCGGCCATAAAATCGTCTCGCGGGCCAGGATCGCGCGGACGTTTCAAAATATCCGGCTGTTCGCCGGCATGACGGCGCTCGAAAACCTGCTGGTGGCGCAGCACCAGGCTCTGAGCGGCGGCGGCCTGCTGCAACTTCAAGGCCTCGTCGGCCTGCCCGCCTACCGCGCGGCCGAACAGGCCGCCGTCGAAAAGGCGATGGGCTGGCTCGACCGGATGGGCCTGGCCGCCCGCGCCAACGACGAGGCCGGCACCCTGCCCTATGGCCTGCAGCGGCGGCTCGAAATCGCCCGCGCGATGTGCCTCGACCCGCGCTTTTTGTGCCTCGACGAACCCGCGGCGGGGCTCAACCCCAGGGAGTCGGCCGGCCTCGGCGCCGATCTCCGGCGTCTGACCGAGGAGGATGGGATCGGCGTGCTGCTCATCGAACATGACATGAGCGTCGTGATGAATGTCTCCGACAAGATCGTCGTGCTCGACTATGGCCGCAAGATCGCGGAAGGCACGCCGCGCGAAATCCGCGACAACCCCAAGGTGATCGCGGCCTATCTCGGCGAGGCCTCTGGGGAGGCGGCGGCGCGCGCCAAGCCAACGGAACGGCCTCCCGCGCGCGCGCTTCTCGACATCAAACGGCTCAACGCGGGTTATGGCAAGGTCGAGGTGCTGCACGATCTCGACCTCACCGTGAACCAAGGCGAAATCGTCACCCTGCTCGGCGCCAATGGCGCGGGCAAGTCGACGCTGCTGCGCAGTCTGTTTGGCAAGCCGCGCCCGAGCAGCGGCGAGGTTATGTTCGGCGGTCGCTCGATCATCGGCCTTCCCGCCCACGAGGTCGCCCGGCTCGGGATCGCCCACGCGCCCGAGGGCCGCCGCATCATGCCGAAAATGACCGTCCTGGAAAATCTCCAGATCGGCGCGCATCTGTCCGATCCCCGCGCGTTTCAGGCCGATGCGGATAAAGTCTTCGCTCTGTTCCCGCGTCTCGCGGAACGCCGCAAGCAGCGCGCGGGGACCATGTCGGGCGGCGAGCAGCAAATGCTCGCGATCGGGCGCGCCCTGATGCAGCGGCCAAGCCTGCTTCTGCTCGACGAACCTTCGCTCGGACTCGCGCCCCTCGTGATCAAACTGATTTTCGACGCGATCCGCGACATCAACGAGACGGATGGAATCACGATCCTCCTGGTCGAGCAAAACGCCACGCAGGCGCTCGGAATCGCCGATCGCGGCTACGTCCTGCAAACCGGCCGCGTCGTCCATGCCGGCCCCGCCAGCACCTTGCTCGACATGCCGGAAATCCGCGGCGCCTATTTGGAAGGGTTGGGCGCGGCGACTTGAAGGTTCTGCACGTAAGCCGGGCAGACCGCAGGCCAGCTGAATCGGGTCAGAATCCGTGAAGCAACGCCTTGACTTGCCTTTTTCGAGCGTACGCGCTTAAGGTTGTGGCATCGACAAAGTACACGAGCGCGCGATGGATTGGTTTTCCTGGCTTTTTGCAGCGCTTTGGGCGTCGAGCAGCGCGGCCAAGCGTGAAAAAGCGTTAAGAGACCGCGTTCTTTTCCTTGAGGCCAAGTATGGCGAACCAGCGGTGCCGGTGCCGGAGACCTGGGCGCAGAGGCTTGTCAGACGCATGCGTGTCCGCGAGAAAACGCTTAAAAACTCTGATTCTGCGGTCCGGAAACCGTCACGCGCAGAGCGAAAGGCCGTCGAGCGGGAGGCCAAAATCGCGGCCCGCAACGAACGGCTGCGTATACGCCGCGAAAAAATCGCTGAAGCCGGCCGCCAGATCGCACGCGCCGTGGCCTTGGCTTTTGGTGGCATTATCGCAGCGGCCTTAATAATTGGCGTGCTTTACGCGATCGGAACCGCCCAGCTCGCTGCGCGGTCTCCGTCCAGTATCACGCTTCACTATCGCTAAGGGCAGAGACGTGAACGCCCAGAGGAGGTTTTCCTCGGTCGCCCGCGCGCCCGAGCCCGCGATCCAAAATATTCGCCCGTTAAGGATTCGCTTAGCAATAAAATTGCCGGCGGCTTATTTTATCTCGCGCGCGAACATCTTTTGATCTAGCGCAATGCTTCGCCCTCGGTCCC
>JARLIW010000080.1 GCA_031291515.1 Beijerinckiaceae bacterium
GAATTTCTGGCAAGTCGGGCGTGGCAATTTTCGTGGGAAATGGCTCTCGCGCTCGATTCTCAAATCCCAATCGCCTCGTTACAGTGAGGTGATTCGTTTTGCTCCTTTGCCGAGCGAAGCATGGGGGACGATTGATGCGGTCGAGCGGCGCCCGATGCAGGCCAAGGTTACGCGGGGGCTTTTGGCCCGGCGCGGGAATCTTCGCGGCGGGAATTTTCGAAACTCGGCCCGAAACAGCATGGGCGACCGAGGCCGCGAAACCGTCTCTCTGGGGCGACCTCCAAAATACCCATGACCTCGTCGGCCTCTCGATGTTCACCGGCCTGGTCCTGTTCGCGACGTTCCTCGCCCTGCTTTATTTGGCGCAGCGGCGGCGATGGACGAATCGAGAAAACGCCCTTCTTGTCGATTTGAATGAAATTCGCGCCCGGCTCGACCGGGCCGAGACCTTCCTGGCGGCCGAGCCGCACATTGTCGTGGCCTGGGGCCTGAACGGCAACGAGCCCGAAATTGAGGGCGACCTGAATCTCGTCAGCGACATCCCCGTGGCCCGACGCCTTCTCGGCTTCGGGTCCTGGTTGCCCTCGGCGCAGGCCCAACGGCTTGAATCTCTCGTGCAGAATTTGCGCGAGCGTGGGGAAGCGTTTCGCGTCGCCGCCGTCAGTCTCAACGGCCATCATGTCGAGATCGAAGGCCGGGCGGTCACCGGGCGCGCGGCGATGCGCATTCGCGATGTCTCCGGCGACCGGCTCGAGGCCATCCGCCTCGGGGAGAGCCAAGCCCGCGTCATCGCGGAGCTCGACACTTTGAAAGCGATGCTCGACGCGGTCCCGAGCCCCGCGTGGATGCGCGATTCGTCCGGCGAACTCGACTGGGTGAACAAGGCCTATGTCCTCGCCGTCGAAGCGAAGAGCGCGGGCGACGTGATCGCGCGGCGGATCGAACTGCTGGAAAGCTCGACGCGCGACGCATCGGCGCAGAAACGCGCGGAAAATAGCATTTTCCGCAATAAGTCGATCGCTGTCGTGGCGGGCTACCGGCGCAGCCTCGACATCGTCGAAGCGCCGCATGAGGGGCGGACCGCCGGTTTTGCCGCCGACATCTCCGAACTGGAGGCTGCGCGGATCGATCTCAAACAGACGATGATCGCTCATGCCCGCACGCTCGACCAGCTCTCGACGGCGGTCGCGACCTTCGACCGGCGCAAGCAGCTGGTTTTCCACAATGCCGCCTACCGGCAGCTGTGGTCGCTCGATCAAGCTTTCCTCGATCAAAACCCGACCGAATCCGCAATTCTCGATCAGCTCCGCGCCAAGCGTCTCTTGCCCGAACAAGCCGATTTTCGGGCCTGGAAAGAGGCCCATCTGGCGGGTTATCAATCCCCCGATACGTCGGAAGACGTTTGGCACTTGCCCGATGGGCGAACCTTGCGCGCGGTCGTCAATCCGAACCCGCAGAGCGGCGTCACCTATCTGTTCGACGACGTGACCGCGCAGTTCCGCCTCGAATCGAAGTTCAACGCCCAGACCCGCGTCCAGGGCGAGACCCTCGATACGCTCAAGGAAGGCGTCGCCGTCTTCAGCACGGATGGACGCCTCAAACTGTCGAACGCGGCCTTTGCGCGGCTTTGGCGGATCGATCCCAAGGACCTCGAGGACAAGCCGCATATCGATCAAGTGGCGGAGCTTTGCGCCGCACTCTGCCCGGACCCCGAATCCTGGAATGTCTTGCGCACCGCGGTCGCGGGCTTGCACGACCAACGCACCGGCATCGAACGGCGGCTCACCTGCCGCGACGGCTCGATTTTCGATTGCAGCGTCGCGCCGCTGCCCGACGGCGCGACGCTTTTGACCTTCACCGACACGACGGCCAGCGTGAACGTCGAACGAGCGCTGATGGAGCGCAACCAAGCCCTGATCGACACCGAAAAACTCCGCAACGATTTCGTCCACCACGTCTCCTACGAACTGCGCACGCCTCTCACCAACATCATCGGCTTCATTCAGCTGCTCAGCGACGGCGCCATCGGCCCCCTCAATCCCAGGCAAACCGAATATACCGGCTATGTCATGAAATCCTCGGCCGCGCTGCTTGCGATCATCGACGACATTCTCGACCTGGCGACCATGGATGCCGGCGAAACGGAACTTCATTTGGCGCCGGTCAGCATTCTCGGCACGATCAATGCCGCGGTCGAGGGGGTGCAGGACCGCCTCGCGGAATCCGCGCTCACGCTGCAAATCGTCGCCTCGCCGGACATCGGGTCTTTCGTTGCCGATGGCAAACGCGTCCGTCAGGTTCTGTTCAATCTGTTGTCGAACGCGATTGGCTTTTCCGCGCCCGGCCAAACCGTGACCCTGCTCGCCACCCGGCGCGGGAACGACGTCGTCTTTAAAATTAGCGATCAGGGACGCGGCATTCCGCATGACGTGATCGCCCATGTCTTCGACCGCTTCCATTCGAACACGATCGGCTCGCGCCATCGCGGGGTCGGGCTCGGTCTCTCGATCGTCAAGGCCTTCGTCGAATTGCATGGCGGCAAGGTCTTGATCAATTCGGCCCCTGGCGAGGGCACCACGGTCACGTGCGTTTTTCCGTGCCGGGAAGAGCCTGTGGTGGAAGAAACCAACGCCGCCGAGGCCGGAAAACCAAGAATTCCGCCGCCGCAGCCCGGACAGAGTGCATTTTCTTAACGCGAACCGGTTTCCACTAGGGCCGAAAACGCTCTACAGAGACTCCGATGAACGCCGAGGAAACCCGCGCCCCCCTTCCGACGTCCGCCTGGTATATCGATCTTCTCGATGAGGCGGCGACGGTTTCGCTCGCCAGTCTCATCGCCGGCATCGTGCAACCGGGCGACCTTCTCACGCTGTCCGGCGATCTCGGCTCCGGCAAGACGACCTTCGCGCGGGCTTTGATCCGCGCCCTGACGCGGGAGCCGGAGCTCGAAGTCCCGAGCCCGACCTATACGCTGATCCAAGTTTACGAAAGCACGGCGCCCGGCGCGCTCAAATTTCCGATCGTCCATGCCGATCTGTTCCGGATCAAGGAAGCCTCGGAACTCGCCGAACTCGGCTGGGACGAGGCGGCCGAAGGGGCTCTCGTCCTGGTGGAATGGCCCGAACGGGCCGGCGATAGCCTGACCGGCGACCGGCTCGACATCGCCTTTCGAATCGATGCCGAGAAGGGCGGCGAGTTCCGCACCGCCGCCTTGACCGGCACGGGCGCCTTTGCCCCGCGCCTCGCCTATCAGAAAGGCGTCCAAGACATTCTGGAGCAAAGCGGCTTCCAGAATGCCGCGCGAACCTTCATGCTCGGGGATGCCTCGACCCGAACCTATGAGCGTTTGACAAAGCCGGACGGCTCGACGGCGCTCCTGATGTTCTTCCCGCCCCGTCCCGACGGACCGCCTGTCCGGTTCGGCAAATCCTACAGCGAGATTGCGCACCTCGCCGAAAACATCCGCCCCTTTATCGCGATGGACCACGCGCTGCTCGGTCTCGGCCTATCGGCGCCGCGGATCCTCGCCCACGATGTCTCGACCGGCTTCGCGGTGATCGAGGATTTGGGATCGGAACCCCTCACCGATGACAACGGCCCTATTTTCGCGCGTTACGCCGAGGCGGCCGGCGTTCTGGCCAAATTGCATGCGAGCGAGCGCCCGCGCGCGATCCCCGGCGCCACGGGCGACACCTATACGATTCCGCTCTACGATTCCGAGGCGCTGACGATCGAAGTCGAGCTGCTGCTCGATTGGTATGTGCCGCATATCGCCCAGGCCACGCCGGCCTCCGGCGTCAGGTCGGATTTCAGCGACCTTTGGCGCGATCTGTTCACCGATATTACCGCGACCGCGCCAACCTGGACGCTTCGCGACTATCATTCCCCTAATCTGATCTGGCTCGAGGACCGCGACGGGACGGCGCGCGTCGGCCTGATCGACTTTCAAGACTGCGTGATGGGCCATCCCGCCTATGACGTCGCCTCGCTGCTCCAAGACGCGCGGGTGACGGTGCCCGCCGACCTCGAACTCAAATTGCTGGGCCTCTACGCCAAGCTCCGCCGGTCGCTCGATCCGTCGTTCGACATGGTCGAATTCGCCCGCGCCTATGCGGTGCTCGGAGCCCAGCGCGCGACAAAAATATTGGGGATTTTCGCGCGGCTCGACAAAAGAGATCGCAAACCGCAATATCTCGTTCATCTGCCCCGCATACAGACCTATTTGAAGAAGAATCTGGCGCATCCGGTGCTGGCGGAGCTGAAGACGTGGTACGAGACGAATCTGCCGGGCGTGCTGGCGCCGCCGCCTTGAGCCAAATGGATTTTGCAGTCCCCAAGAAAGCAATGGTCTTCGCCGCTGGCCTCGGCACGCGCATGCGGCCCGTCACCGACACCATTCCCAAACCGCTCATCGCCGTCGGCGGCAGGCCAATGATCGACCACATGCTGGACCGGCTTGCCGAAGCCGGCGTCGAGGAGGCCGTGGTCAACCTCCACTACAAAGCCGATCAGATCGAAACGCATCTTGCGCGGCGCGAGCGTCCCCATATCGTCTTTTCCGACGAGCGGGATCTGCTGCTCGATCAAGCCGGGGGATTGCGTAAAGCCCTTCCGCTGCTCGGCGACGATCCCGTTTTCATTTGCAACACCGACGCCCTTTGGCTCGAAGGGCCGGTCTCCAATCTCAAGGCGCTCGCGGCCTCGTGGCAGCCCGCGATCATGGACATTCTCCTGCTTGTCGCTGCGACGACCTCGAGCGTCGGCGTCGATTGGCCTGGCGATTTCTTGATGGATGCCGATGGCCGCCTACGCCGCCGCGCGGAGCGCGACGTCGCGCCTTTCGTCTACACCGGCGCGGGCATCGTGAAACCGTCGCTTTTCAAAGACATGCCCGAAGGCCCCGTCCGCCTCTCGCCGTATTTTTTCGCCGCGGCGGAACAAGGCCGCCTGTTTGGCCGAAGGCTCGACGGCCAATGGCTGCATGTCGGCACGCCCGCCGCGATCGACGAGGCCGAAGACCAGATCAAGCGCTCGGTCTATTAGTTCACCCGCGCCCGTTTTCGTTTGAGGGCTGGGCTGTCATTTCGCGCTCGCCGATGGCGACGCGGAATGACATCGCGGCTCTTGGGAGGCGTCGTGACTTCGTAATATTGGAGCATTCCTGCCCCGAAAGCCGCGGGCATTTCGCGAGCGGGGAAATGCCCAACGCTTTATCAGCGGCGCGCTCTCACTTATCCATCAACGTCCGCAACGCCGCGGCGCTGTCTGGCAACGGCTTGTCCAACAGCCGTTCCTTGACGAGGAACTTGATCCCGTGCGTCCAGGTCTCGTCACTGTTGCCGCGCACGTCGACGATACCCGTGCTTAAAACCTTGCCCGTTTTCACATCGCGGATCGAAGCGGAAAAGCTCAGGAGAACCGGCGACGTCTGCTGGATTACGGTGCTCACTTCGACATCGGCGCCGAGCTTTTTTGCAATGCCGAGGTCGCAATCGTTGCAGGTCCGGAGAGGAAGATTCTTTTCGATCTCGGCGGCCGCCGGCGCCGTATCGACCACGGTCACCGCGCCGGACTTCGCGAGCAAGTCCCGCAACAGAACGCTCAGCTTCTTCAGCCGATCCGCGGGAATTCCCGTGGGCGCTTCGAGCTGAGATTCGACGACTTCGACATCGAAGACGACGGCTTTCAAAGGTTCGGCTTGGGCAGCCAATACCGGCAACAGCGCAAACCCCAGGGAAAAAGCGGAACGTTTCAACTTGGCCAATGAACACCTCGAAGATTTGCGAGAGGTTCTAGTTTCCCATGGTTTTCACGCCCCAACAATAAGCCTTTCGAATTGCGGCGCGCGACACGCTGTCCTTAGAAAGTCCTTAGAGCTACGCGCTTGCCGCCCTTCGTGACCCCTGATAGCGTCCGCCTCAAACGAGACGGCCCATGCCGCGCTATTCGAGAGGAAGTTCAAGGGAATGCTGTCGATGTCCGGCACGCGAATGGCGGCGTTGCTTCTTGCTTTCACCTGCGTGATCCCGGGGCCTCGTGGTACCGACCGCGCGTGGGCCCAAACGGCGCCCGCCGCGACAGAGCCAACCGCCGCGCCGCAACAGGTGCATATCGGCTATCTCGCGCATCGCAAGCCGGCGCCCCCGATCTATGACTACGAGGCCGAGCCTGCCGATTCCGGGATCGCGGGCGCCCGAATCGCAATGAAAGACAATGCCACCACCGGGCGACTGACAAATCAACTCTTCGACCTCCAAGAGACCATTCTCGAAAAGGGGCAATCGCCTGTCGATGCCGCGAAAGCGCTCGTCGATCAAGGCGTGGGGTTGATCGTCGCCGACCTGCCCGCCGACGACTTGCTCGCGGTCTCCGATGCGCTGAAGGGCCGCGACGCCACGATCTTTAACATCGGGGCCGAAGACGACAGGCTGCGCAACGCCGATTGCCGCGCCAATATCGATCATTTCGCGCCCTCGCGGCAAATGCTCACCGACGCCTTGGCGCAATTTCTCGCCGCGCAACGCTGGCGCAATGTCTTCTTGATCGTCGGGACGGACCCCGAGGACCAGCTTTACGCGGAAGCCGTTCGCCGCTCGGTCAAGAAGTTCGGCCTCAAACTGACGGGCGACAAGCCGTGGACCTTTGGACCAATGGCGCGCCAACGCGCGGACGGCCCGATCCGCGCCGATGCGTTCGTCTTCACCCGCGGCGTCGATGCCGATATGATCGTCATCGCGGACGAGGCCGGCAATTTCGGCGATTACGTCGAATATCATACGGCCGAGCCCAAACTGACCGGCGGCACGCAGGGACTTGTCCCCGCGACCTGGTCGCGCGTCTTGGATGCTTGGGGGTCGGCACAATTGCAAAGCCGGTTCGTGCGCGTCAACAAACGCCCGATGCGGTCACTCGACTACCAAGCCTGGACCGCCATCCGCGCGATCGGCGAAGCCGCGACGCGCACCCAATCGGGGAGCGCGAAGATCATCGGCGACTATATGCTGCGCGCGGATTTCGACATCGCCGCTTTCAAAGGCGTTCCCGTCAGTCTGCGCAATTGGGACCATCAGCTTCGCCAACCCGTCCTTCTGATCCAACCGCGCATGCTCGTGTCACTTTCACCGCAACCGGGCTTCCTGCATCCCGTGACCGCGCTCGATTCGCTCGGCACGGACGAACCGGAATCAACGTGCAAGTTCCGTTCTGGAGACAAACAGTGAAATCGCTTTCCTTCCATTACGCCTTGCTCGCTGGTCTGCTGACGGGCTTGGGTTGCGCCGCGCCGGCTTCGGCCTACACGGCCTTTGTCACCAACGAGAAGGACAACACGGTCAGCGTCATCGACACGGTCACGCAAAAGGTCGTCAAGACGGTCGCGGTCGGCCGCCGTCCGCGCGGCATCGTGATGAGCAAGGACGGCAAGGAGGTCTATGTCTGCACCAGCGACGACGACCGGATCGAAGTGTTGGACGCCAAAACGCTGCAGTCGTTGCGCACCCTGCCCTCGGGCCCGGACCCGGAGACGTTCACGCTCGGGCCGGACGGCAAGCTGCTCTTCGTCTCCAACGAAGACGATAATATGGTCACGGTGATCGATATTGCCAAAAACGAGGCGATCACCGAAATTCCGGTCGGCGTCGAGCCCGAGGGCATGGGCGTGAGTCCCGACGGGAAGGTTTTGGTCAACACCTCCGAAACGACCAATATGGCGACCTTCATCGACACCTCGACCTGGAAGGTGACGGCCAACGTTCTCGTCGAATCGCGCCCGCGCATCGCGGTCTTTTCGCCGGACGGGAAATACCTCTGGGTCAGTTCCGAGGTCGGCGGCAAGGTCAATGTCATCGACGTCGCGACCCATAAAATCATCAAGAAAATTGGCTTCGCGATTCCCGCCGTGACCACCGACGCGATCCAGCCCGTCGGGATTCGCCTGACGGAAGATGGCAAATACGCTTTCGTGGCGCTCGGCCCGGCCAACCGCGTCGCCGTGATCGACGCCAAGACATACGAGATCGAGAAATATTTATTGGTCGGCCAACGGGTCTGGCAGATGGCGTTCACGCCGGACCAAAAGCAACTTTATACAACCAATGGCGTTTCGAATGACGTCTCCGTGATCGACGTCGAAACGCTCAAGGTCACGAAATCGATTTCCGTTGGCGCCTATCCCTGGGGCGTGGCGATTGCGCCGCAATGAATGTCATGAGCGATCGCCCCGCGCTTGAAATTACCGATCTATCGCATCGATTCGGTGCGCGCCTGGCGCTCGATCAAGTGTCGCTGCGCGTGGAGCGTGGCGAATTCACCGCGCTGCTCGGTCCCAATGGCGCGGGCAAGACGACGCTGTTTTCGATCATCACGCGGCTTTATTCCAATCGTAGCGGCCGCGTTTCGATTTTTGGACACAACCTTCAAGTCGAACCCTCCGCGGCGCTGGCCGAAATGGGCGTCGTGTTTCAGACGCGCACGCTCGATCTCGATCTGACGGTGCGGCAAAACCTCGCCTACCACGCGTCGTTGCATGGCATGGGCGGACGGCGGGCCGTCGAGCGGATCGAGTATTTGCTCGACCGGACCGGCCTCAGCAGCCGCGCCAAGGACAAGGTGCGGACCCTGTCGGGCGGCCAGTCGCGCCGGATCGAGATCGCGAGATCCTTGATCCATGCGCCGCGCCTGCTTCTGCTCGATGAAGCCACGGTGGGGCTCGATCTCGCGTCCCGCGCGGATATCGTGCGGATCGTGCGGAGCCTCGTTCGCGACGAAGGACTTTCCGTGCTTTGGGCCACTCATATTTTCGACGAAGTGGAAGAAGACGATAGCGTCTATGTGCTCCATCACGGGAAAATCATCATGCAAGGCCGCGCCGGCGATATCGCCGATCAGGGCGGCAACGTCACGCTCGCCGATGCGTTCCGCGCGCTGACGGCGGACGCCAACCAGGAGACGAGCCGGTGAACACTGCCGTCATCCATCGCACCATCGGACTCCGCGGATACACGATTTGCCTTGGCGGGATCGTCAAGCGGGAATTGTTGAAATTTCTGAATCAAAAGGAGAGGTTTCTCTCCGCGCTCGTGCGGCCGCTGATTTGGCTGTTCATTTTTGCCGCCGGGTTCCGCAACACGCTCGGCGTTTCGATCATCCCGCCCTACGAAACTTACGTTTTGTACGAAGCCTATGTCACGCCAGGCTTGGCCGTGATGATTCAGCTCTTCGCGGGCATGCAGAGTTCCCTGTCGATGGTCTACGACCGCGAGGTCGGATCGATGCGCGTCCTCCTCACGAGCCCGTTTCCGCGATGGTCGTTGCTGCTCGCCAAGCTTCTCGCGGGCGTGATCGTTTCCGTCGTGCAGGTCTATGTCTTTTTGCTCATCGCAAGCTTTTGGCAAATCGATATTCCACCCCTTGGCTATCTCGTCGCGCTGCCGGCCTTCATCTTGGCCGGGCTCATGCTGGGCTCCATCGGCCTGCTGCTCTCCTCGCAGATCAAGCAACTCGAGAATTTCGCGAGCGTGATGAATTTCGCGATCTTCCCGATGTTTTTCGCATCCTCGGCGCTTTATCCGCTGTGGCGCATGCGGGAGGCGAGCGAGCTGCTGTATTGGATCTGCCTCTTAAATCCCTTCACTCATGCGGTGGAACTTGTCCGGTTCGCGCTCTATCTAAAGTTCGAGCCACTTGCCTTTATCGTCGTCGTTGCCGTCACGCTGGTGACCTTCGCGCTCTCGGCCCTCGCCTATGACCCGGGTCGAGGCATGCTGGGCCGCCGCGGTGGATTGGGAGAATAGACAATGTCACGCACACTTATCATTACCGCGGCCGCGGCGTTGCTCACCCTGCCGGCCTTTGCGCAAGAGCCGCCCCGCGCGCCGGGCTCCAAACCCGAACAAGGAACGGTCTCGGTGTCCGGCGAAAATTCCGGCAAGACCACCAATTACGCGGTGGCGACGCCCGTCGCCGAACCGCCGTGGCCATGTGCTCAGCGCAAAGTCGACACCATTAGCGCCGGCACCGTTTGGTCGGGCCCCGACGTCGCGCAGGGAAGCGACTGGGAGGAGGACCGCCCGATCGCCCAACTCGCGCAAAAGCTGGCCTCGCGACGTACCGATCTCAGCGAAGCCGATACGGCCATCGCGGATTTCGCCAAGGCGGCGGGCCCGGACAAGGACAAACAGCTCACCAAGCTCTTTGTCGGCGTGCTCGATATCATCAACGAAAACCGGAACAAGATTCTTCACGGCATCTCGCGCTACGCCGCCGGCCAGGAAAGGTTGGCGGAACGCCTGCGCGACGAATCCGACAAAATCAGCGCCAATCAAAGCGAGCCGAACATCAATTTCACCGCGGGCAATACCGGCAAAGTCTCCGATTACGAATGGGATAAGCGCATCTTTAACGAGCGGCGCCAGGCTTTGTCCTATGTCTGCGAAACGCCAAGCCTATTGGAACGCCGCGCGTTCGAAATCGCAAAGCGCATCCAGGCGCAACTTTAGAATATCGTTCGCTTCGGTGATTTCACCGTGGCGAGCGCCATCGTTCTCTCACGCGATCGTTGGGGTATTTTCCACAAATTTGCGATCGGAAAATACACCGGCGTTCATCATTTCCGGAGTCACTGCCATGCGTTTCGCTTTATCCGCCTTGATCCTGATCGCCGCCACCAGCGGGGCGTACGCGGCCAAGAACACGCGTTTTTGGAATCTGACGGAAAATACGATTACCAGCCTTCAGCTCGCGCCGACCGGCACGGACAAATGGGGTGAGAACCAAACCAAAAACGATAAAGACAACGCTGTCGATCACGACGAACGTTTAAAGATTATCGGCGCGTCCGACGGAAACTACGATGTTCGCTTCTCGGACGACAAGGGCCGGACCTGCGTCGTCAAAAACATTTCGATTAAAGAAGGCGATGTCTTTTCCATCGAGGAAAAGCAACTGACGGGCTGCTTGAAAAAATAAATCGGCTCGGGGCGCTTTGTTTGCGAGTGAAAAGCGCCCCGGCTTCGAGAACTACTTCAACAACTTGATAAGTTTGCGGCCCGCGGGCGTGCCGAGTTCCTTGGCGTCGAGCGTATCGTCGTTGTCGTTGGCCTCTTTAAAGAGCTTTTCGACATAGGCGAGAAATTCCGCTTCGTCGATCGTCTTGTCGGCATCGGCATTGGCCGCTTTGAAGCCACGGGCGGACAGGCGACCCTTGAGCTCTTTCGCGTCGAGCGTCCCGTCCTTGTCGGTTTCCAGAGCCTGGAAACGCGCGGAGGCATAGGCCTTGACTTCGTCGAGGCTCACGGTGCCGTCGTTGTCCTTATCGACCGATGCCAAAAACGACTTCGGCCCCGCGGCCAAGGCAGCCGGGACGTTGAACGCGCCGAAAAAAGTAAAGGCCGCGAAGCTCGCGACAAGAATTCGCTTCGACATTGATTCTCCCCCTAAGTATTTCTAAATCTACTACTTCTCACCGGATCCGCGCACGGAACGTTTGCACCGCAGCATGAATCGGCGACTAGATCGCTGTCAACGGGGAAACTTTCCCGGTTTTTCAACGTAATCTTCCCGATAAGTTCCGGACCGCAACCAAAAGGCTCCCCATGAACGGTTTTCAAGCCATAATCCTCGTCTGTCTTTCGAGCACCCCGCAGCAAGACTGTTCCGAGAACAATGCGGTTGATATCTTGGCCACGCGCGTGAACAATGAGCTTGGCTGCGCGAGCGGCTGGCAAGAGATCATTGCGCGCAGCGCCCTCAAGGAACCGATGACGGCGGGTAACGATCCCAATGGGGCAACCTATATCAAGACGTTGTGCAAGCGCATCAAGACAGATCCTTGAACGGGTCACCCAAATGCTGGACTAGGTGGGCCGAGACAACATGCGTTCAATCGGCTTTCGTCTCGGGCTCCTCGTCTTTGGATGCTTACTGATCGCCTTCGCCTCGGCGGGCGGCGTCATTTATGCGCTTCGGACCACCGATGCCACGATCGATCGGGCCCTCGACGCCCAACGCCGGCTCGACCTCCTCACGGAAATTTCGGCGCGGATCAGCACCTATGGCCTCTCGGCGATCTCTGGCGCCAACGACACCCGAATTCGCGAAACGAAATTGAAAGACGCCGAGGCCGACGTTTACACCGCGATCAAAGCCTTCGAACCTGAAATCGCGAAAGAAATGGACCATGCGGATCCAGCTACCGCGTCTCGGGAATTGGCGGCGCGGGCGAAACCGTTGGAGCAGGTCCGCGGCGGCTTTCGGGTGATGGTCCGCCAGGTCGACGCGGCCTTCGCCCAGGAGGATCCGCAAAGTCGCGCGGACAGCATTCGCGGCGCCTTCAACGGCTTTGCCACGATGACCGGCCCGTATCTCTTTTTCCTCATGCAGGCGGATCGCCGCGGCGTGGATGCCGCGAGGACAGAGGCCCGTGCCGTCTCGACGACCCTGAGCCGGGCCGCGCTCGGTCTTGTGACGGCGGCCATGATCGCCGCGCTCGTTATGTATCGGCTGATTTCGCGCCCGATCCTTTCCGCCGTCGCCGAAATTCGCGATGCGGCGATCGCGATTGGCCGGGGGGAGCGAACCGTGCGGTTGCCGGTCCGCAATCGCGATGAACTCGGCCTCTTGGCCGTCGTCTTCAATCGCACCACGGCACGGCTGCGGCGCCGCGAGGCGCGCGTCGCGGCGGACCGCCAGGCGCTCGAAACGATCATCCTCGACCGCACGGCTGATCTTCGCGCCGCGAACGCGAGGCTCGCGGAGATCGACCAGAGTCGGCGCCGATTTTTCACCGATGTCAGCCACGAACTGCGGACGCCTCTCACCGTGATCCTGGGCGAATGCGAAATCGCGCTTCTGCCCCAGCCGCCCGACAACGAGGCGGAGGCCGCGCGGCGCCTCGCCGCGAATAGCTCGGCATTCGCGATTATCCGGCGGCGCGCCCAGCGCCTTCACCGACGCGTCGAGGATATGTTGCGCGTGGCGCGCTCGGAGAGCGGGACAATCGAATTGCGGTTTGCACATGTCTCGCTTCAAGCGGTCTGCGGCAGCGCAATCGAGGCATTTGAGGGATCGACGGCGCGCAAGGACGTCGCGATCGGACTCGAGCCGTCCGCGGCGGACGTCTTTGTAGAAGGCGATGCCGAATGGCTGCGTCAAGTCGTGGAGGGACTGATCGACAATGCGTTGCGCCATGCCAAGGGCGCAAGCACGATCTCGTTGTCCTGCGGATTGGAGCCTGGCTTTGCCACGTTGAGCGTCAAGGACGACGGCGTCGGGTTCGGCGACGCGGACCCACAGGACCTATTGGTCCGCTTTGCACGGCGAACGACGAGCGAAACGATTTCCGGCCACGGAATCGGATTGGCGCTGGCTCGATGGGTGGTGGACAAACATCGAGGAAGTGTCACACTCCGCGCCGCAAGCGCCCCTCTCAACGGGGCTGAAGTCTTGATCCGATTGCCCGTGGCGGAATCCTAATGCCCGTTTTAAACGTCCTCGTCGTCGAAGATGATCCCGATATTGGCGCCTTGCTCGATCGCGGCCTCACCGCCGCCGGCTTTCACGTCCGGTGGGCCGATACCGTCGATGCTGCATTGCATCATCTTTCGGTTCAGCATCCCGACGCGATTCTCCTCGATGTGATGCTCCCCGATGGATCCGGCGTCGATCTCTGCCGCTCGATCCGCCAAAAGGGATTCGCGGGTCCCATCCTGTTCCTCAGCGCGAAGGATGAGGTGGCCGACCGCGTCGACGGACTCGCCTCGGGCGGAGACGATTACATCGTCAAGCCTTTCGTTTTCGATGAATTGGTCGCCCGACTGCGCGCGCAGCTGTTGCGGCGGCAGGGGTTGGCCGCGACGTCGAATAAAGTCGAGGCTTTCGGCTTGGTGCTCGACCTCGACACGCGGCAAGCGCGGTTTGGAGAGCACAATGTCAAGCTCACTCAACGCGAAGTCGAATTGCTGAGGCTTTTCATGGAGAGCCCGAACAAGCCGATTGCGCGCGGCGACATCTTCGACAAGCTATGGCTCGATCAAGGCGGAGCTTCGCTCAATGTCGTCGACGTCTATGTCGGCTATCTCCGGGGCAAGCTCGCGGAGATCGCCCGCGAGGGCGGACCTTCGATCGCCACCGTGCGCGGGCGCGGTTTCATGCTTGAACATGCCGCGTAAACTGATTGTGTCACCTTTGTATCTTGCCAAATAAAAGAAATGGCCTCATAAAGGTTAGACCTGCAATAAAGCAGGGCTATAAAGTCTTAACGTTTTCTTATATAAGATCTTATGAAGTTCTTAGAGAAAACGAGAGACAAAAATGGAGATGGACATGAACTGGGTTGCCCCTATCGTCGAAGAAATCTGCGTCGGCATGGAAGTCACGAGCTACGAGTCGGCTGAAGTCGAGTTCTAAGAACCGACCGAAGCTCTCGTGAGGCGCGGCGGGTTTCCGTTTCGACGCACGCATGGCTTCCTTAGGAACGGCGGCTTTCCGAAACGGAGCGCCGCCGTTTTCGCGAGGCGCCCCCTTGATCGCCGGATCAATTCATCGAGAGAACCCTCCTCCTAAAGACCAGTCCCTTCGCTATTAGATATTTTCCGACTTTTTCATTCCGATACTTGCTATTCGAAACAAATAGGTTCATATCATCTTCATCCGGCGCGGAGGCTGGATAAGAATTCTTAGAATATTCTTAGATTATCTTCTTAGAATGTTCTTAGAATTGAAAATGTCTCGGAAGCGTCGTCATCTGCCATCTTTCAAGGAGTTTATCATGAACTGGGTTGCCCCTATCGTCGAAGAAATCTGCGTCGGCATGGAAGTCACGAGCTACGAATCGGCTGAAGTCGAGTTCTAAGACCCGACCGAAGCTCGGGTAGGCTGCGTGTTGTCAGCTCGGCACGAGAATGATTTGTTTATAAATGGCGGCGCTTTCCAGGGAAGCGCCGCCATTTTTCTATATAAGCCTCTCGATTGCATGGGTTTTCTCCGCCGCGGGCGGACCAGATTTGGACGCCACAACCCGCCCCCTCATGCTAAAGGCCACGCCTTCCATCTCGACATTTTTCGTTTCGATACTTGCTAAGTAAAGCCAATACGACCATATATATTGCATCCGGCGCAAACGCTGGATGATTAATCTTAGGATGTTCTTAGGCTTTCTCTTAGAATGCTCTTAGAGTAAGTCCGTCCGAAATCCAAATCCCGCGGAGCGCGTCATGAACTGGATTGCCCCTATCGTCGAAGAGATCTGCGTCGGCATGGAAGTCACGAGCTACGAATCGGCTGATCTTCCGGTCGAATTTTAACGTCAAGCACGCATCGAGCGAGGATCGTTAAGCTGTGGAAGCAATTGTCCTTGGCTCGGGAGCCGGCGGCGGTGTGCCGCAATGGAACTGCCGCTGCCCCATTTGCGAAATGGCGCGCGCGGGCGACCCGCGCGTATTGCCCCGCACCCAATCGAGCCTTGCGCTATCGGGCGATGGCGAGAATTGGCTTCTCGTCAATGCATCGCCCGATATCCGCCAGCAATTCGCGGAAACGCGCAGCCTGCATCCGCGGCACGGCGCGCGGCATTCGCCGATTTCGGCGGTGCTTCTGACCAACGGCGATGTCGATCACGTCGCGGGCTTGCTCACGCTGCGCGAAAGTCAGCCGTTTAAACTTTATGCGACGCAAAGCGTGCGCGAGGCGGTCGACGCCAATCGCATCTTCAGCGTCTGCAACCCGGATTTCGTCCCGCGCGTCCCCATCGTCATCGGCGAGGCGTTCGAGCCCGTTCCGGGTCTGCGCGTGGAGCTTTTCACGGTTCCCGGCAAGATCGCGCTTTGGCTCGAGGACGAGACGATGAAAATCGGAGAATCGACCGAAAATACGGTCGGGCTCGAGGTCACGGCCGATGGCAGGCGCCTGCTTTATATTCCCGGCTGCGCGGCGGTGACCCCTGCGGTTCGCGAGCGGATTCGCGGCGCCGATGTGTTGCTGTTCGACGGCACGCTGTGGACCGATTCCGAGATGATCGAGGCGGGCTTGGGGACGAAAACCGCCCGGCGCATGGGCCACGTCCCGCTTTCAGGTAGCGACGGCTCGATCGCGGGCTTGTCGGATGTGCCGGCGGGCCGGCGGATCTTCGTCCATATCAACAATACCAACCCGATCCTCGTCGAAGGGTCGGACGAACGCAAAAGCGCCGAAGCTTCCGGTTGGGAGATCGGCTACGACGGCATGAGAATCGATCTATGACCAATCTATTGTCTCCCGAGGAATTGGAAGC